>JBAZSR010000047.1:0-19599 GCA_041662295.1 Elusimicrobiota bacterium
AAGGACCTGGTCAGGAAGTTCCACATGTTCAAGAAGGTCCATGTCGGCTACTACGACGCCCTGTACCGGGAAGACGAGGGCAGCGACTTCCATTACACGTACATCGGACAGAAGGCCGCAGCCGGACGGAGGGCGCGATGAGGACCGAGCTTAAGGCGAAGGCCAGGGAGTTCTCCCCGGTGCCGGGGCTCACGCTCAAGGACATGGGCGACATCCAGCTCGAGGACAACGAGCAGGTCACTTTCCGGATCGCGCCCGGCAAGGGCCATGACGTGACCCGGATGGAGTGGGGGTTCTACCTGGCCAACTCCGTCAACTGGAACCTCAAGAACCAGGGTTTCAAGACCGCCCTGGTCGTCAGCAAGTCGCCGACAGGACCGAGGCTCTTCCTCAACCTCGTGGAAGGGGGCAAGCTCGCGCAGTTCCAAGCCTATCTGTCCAAGAACGGGATGGAAGTCGTGTCCTGGCTGGACGAGTGGTTCGGGGGAAAGTGACGGACATCCTCTTCGCGGTCTCCCGGTCTCCGCTGTCGGCTCCAGCGGGGCTCCGCTGTCTGGAGGCTCGAGGCCGATTCTTCTATTGGACGGGGAACGCCTTTGAGAATGCTGGCTACGTGGTGCTCCTGTACGGGGACCTCTATGGGGACGCTGTCACGCCGGAGAGCGTGATCGCCGCCTACGAGCGCCACGGCGAGAGCTGTTTCGACGGGTTGGATGGCGACTTCAGCATCATCCTCTACGACAAGGCGGCTGACCGCGTGGTCGCTGGCAGGGACAAGTTCGGGGTCAAGTCCTTGTTCTATGTCCAAGAAGACGGGCTGTTCGCCGCGTCCAATCGCGCGGCTGCTCTTGCGGCCTTAAGGCCCCAGGCGGTCCGTCCCAACCTCCGCAGGAACCTGTTCTATGTGGCCAGCCATTACCGCCACATCGACGCCGCGGCCGAGGAGACCTTCTATGAGGGCGTCTTCGCGGTCCGGCAGGGGTGCGCCCTCGTCTTCCAGAACTGGACCCTGAGCAAGAGCGCCTATTGGCGGCTGGGACTGATGGATCTTTCGGGCAAGGACAAGGCCTGCTTGGCTGACGATTTCCGCGGGCTTCTGAGGGACTCCGTGGCCCGAAGGCTCAGCCGCAGCAAGAACCCTGTGTTCATGGTCAGCTCAGGGGTGGACTCCTCGGGCGTGGCTGCCCTGGCGAGCGCGATCCTCGGCCGCAAGGTCCCCTTGATCACGACTGTCTTCGAGGAGGACACCGAGTACAACGAGGCGGCTGAGATCGTGCCCCTGGCCGACAAGGTCGCGAGCGTCTGGCACAAGCTCACGGTGAAGGGCGACGGGATCCTCGGGGACGTGGAGCGCATACTCCAGACGGCCAATGGGCCGTACTACACGATCACCCAGCTCATGCACTACTACCTCTGCCGCGAGGCACGGGAGCGCGGCTACGACTCGGTCTTCGGCGGACTCGGCGGCGACGAGGCCAGCTGCGGGGAGATCGAGGAATACCTGTTCTATTTCGCCGATCTCAGGCTCCGGGGCGAGCGCGAGCGCTTGGCCGAGGACATGAAGGGCTGGATCGAGTACCACTCCCACCCGCTCTATCCCAAGAGCATGGAGGTGCTCGAGGCTTTCTTCAAGAAGCACATCGATTTCAGCCGCCCCGGCCGCTACCGCCTGGACATGGAGAGGTTCGAGCGCTACTTCCATGTCTTCAGGAAGGATTTCCGCGAGGCCTATTTCCGCGTCCCTGAGCTGGACTTTCCCTACGCGAGCTACCTGCGCAACAAGCTGCATCAGGACCTCTTCAGCGAGGTCATTCCCTGCGTGCTCAGGGCCGAGGAGAACAACCTCGACCTGTTCGGCCTGGCCGGGCGGCTGCCGTACATGGACGCCCGGGTGATGACGTACGGCTTCTCCATCCCCCTTTCCCAGAAGTACGTCCACGGCGGCACCAAGGCTGTGGCGCGCGAGGCCATGAAGGGGATCCTGCCTGACGCGGTCCTCAATAATTTCAAGAAGAAGGGCTGGAACGCGCCGTTCGACGCCTGGCTCAAGACCTATCTGAGCGGGTCCGTGGCGGACATCCTAGGCTCACCCACTGCCCGGCAACGGAGCATCTACGACCTGGAAGCGGTCCGGCGGCTCTGGGACGAGCACCTGAACGGCAGAAAGAACCACATGCTGTTCTTCTGGCAGTTCCTGAACTACGAGAAGTGGTTCTCGATGAAGTTCCCGGGATCCTAGCCCGGGCGACCCGGCTCAGGACTGCTTGGGCTCTTCCTGCCGTCGCTCCTGGAGCAGCTTGTTGAGCCTGGATTCAAGGAGCTTGGCCCGGCTGCTCTCATTGAGCGCGTTGTGGATCGCGGCCGGAGCGACCTTGTAGATGATCCTGCGCAGAAGGCTTCTGAGCATGTTCTCTCCTTTTGCCGGAGGCACGTCGAGGAATCCGAGGCTCGCCAGAGTCTTATCCGCTTCTGTCCGGCTGGCCCCTCCTGCCCGAACGAGCGTGTCGAGATAGGCGGAGGCCAGGGCCCGCCTGTTGGGCAGCGCCGGATAGCCGAAGAGGCACGTGACCCCCAGTTCCTGCATGAGGTCCGTGTACCGGACGAAGCGCTCCATGCGGGTGAGGTAGTTGTTCGTCTTGTCCGCGCTCATCCAGTAGAGAGAGCCAAGCTCGAGGTCGATGCCGTGCTTGCCCGGGTGGCGGAAGCCCTCGGAGCCTTTTGGAAAATAGCAGAACCACAGGCTTGGCGCGATCGTGGAGATGTGCCGGTGGTTGCGGCGCAGGAAGGCGAGCTGTTCCTCGAAGTCTTCCTCCGTCTCCCCCGGAAGACCGAACATGATGTTGAGCGCGACCTCGATGCCGGCCTCGGCCGTGGACCGCACCACCCGGTCGAAGTCGACGTCGCGGGCGAGGGTCTTGCCGCAGGCGGCCAGCACCCGGTGAGAGGCGGTTTCCAGGCCGTAGTTGATGAAGACGCACCCCGCGTCCCGCAGTTTGCGGCAGAGCCGCTCGTTCATCTCCTTGCGCATGATGGCGCCGTTCATGGCCCAGCTCAAGCCCAGGCCGGCGCCGGTCATGAGGTCGCAGAACTTCTCGAGCTGAGGGACGCTCCCGTTGCTTGTGGACTCGTGGAGCCGGAACATGCGCAGCTCCGGCCGCAGCTCATGCTGCCGCCGGACGTCCTCGAAGACGCGCTGGGCGGAGCGGATGCGGAAGCGTCCCGCGAAGTTGCGCTCCGTGCAGTAGATGCAGGCGTTGGGACAGCCGCGGCTCGAGTACGTCGGGAAGGCGAAGACGTCCTTGTAGAGGGTGAAGTCGAAGTCGGAGAAGTCCTGGTCCGGCAAGGAATCGAGGTCGCGCACCCCGGTCTCATTGACGAGGATCCTGTCCGCGACCTCGCCGCGCAGGAGGCGCACGAGGAGCTCCTCGCCCTCGCCCACGACGAAGTGGTCCACGAAGCCGTGCTTCGCGGCATAGCCCGGGAGGTCCTTGATGTAGCCGATCTCGGGACCGCCGAAGACGATCTTGAGGCCCGGGTCGCGCTGCTTGAGCATGGCCGCGAACCGCTCGGTCATGAGCCGGTTGGAGATGAACACGGAGAACCCGGCCCAGCGGGGCCCTTCCGCCAGGACGTCCTCGGCCAGGGACTCGAGCGCCAGGAGGTTCTCGGTCCAGAAACGCTCCACGAAGGCCGGGTCCTCCCAGACGTCGAGGCCGAGACCGATGTCCCACCACTTCCGTTCCGCGGAAAGAAGGTGGTAGAGCTCGACATTGAAGTCGAAGGCGCGAGTCTTGAGCCCGTGCCGCCGCGCCTGGCTCGCCAGCGACGAGAGCGTCAGGGGGATGTCCGTGAGGCCCCAGCAGGGCAGGAGGACCAGGCAGAAGTCAGCGGCCATGGGCGTCTTGAAAGGTTAGCATTTTGATACAATCGGCCGTCCCACCCGTATGACCAGCGAACATCCTCCTTCCGGCCGCGGCGCCATCGTGGACCCCAGGCATGTCGCATTGGTCCGGGAGGGAGCGGCCGGGGTCGACCGCTTCCAGTTCATCGTTGAAAAGACCCGGGGCAAGGATGTCCTGGACATCGGCTGCGTGGCGCACAGCCTCGAAGCCGCCGAGGCCGGCCCGTGGCTCCATGGCGAGATTCGGAAGTCTGCCAAGAGCCTCCTGGGCGTGGATGTCCTGGAGGCCCCCATCGCTGCCTTGGCAGCGAAAGGCTTCGAGGTCGTCTGCGGGGACGTCGAGGCGCTCTCTCTTGGCCGGAAGTTCGACGTCATCGTGTGCGGGGACGTGGTAGAGCATGTGTTCAATCTGGCCGGCTTCTTCCGCAGCCTGCGCGGCCATCTCCGGGAAGGGGGCGTCGCGATCATCTCCACCTGCAACCCCTTCTATGTCGATCAGTTCCTGGCATGCCTGATCAAGGGTTTTCCCCTGGTCAACCCGTCGCATGTCTGCTGGTACGACCCCTTCACCTTCTTCCACTGCGCGGACCACTTCGGGTTCGAGGTGACCGAGTTCTGCTGGCTGAAGGACGAATTCCGCCTCAGGGACGCCATCACGGTGACGGCGGAGCACCCTTACGACGTATTCTCCCAGGGCTGGGTGGGCGAGACCCTGGCCCAGAAGGTCCGGCGCAGGGTCGTCCAGGCGGCTTTCGGGGCGCTCTCGTGGCCCCTGCGCAGTCTGCTCAAGCGCCGTTCCCTGCTCCACAGCAGCTACCTGGCCGTCTTGGCCCCGTTGGAGGACTAGGCCCGCGCGCCTTCCGCGGCGGAGGTCAGGCCCAGGGTCGGGAGGGGTCGACCAGGTCCTCGATGAGCCTCATGGCGGTCACGGCCTCCCGGAGGTTCGCCGCCGGATATCCCGGCTGGGTCTTGCTTGCGCACGCGTCGAGGAAATGCCGGTCCTGGGCATAGAGGCCTGGCTTGAAGTCCGCGTCCCTGGGGTCGATGGGGAGCGTGGTTGAGGTCTTGTCGGCGTATACGATCCGGCCTTCCTCGAGGGGCTCAATGATGAGCTTGCAGCCGACCCCGTAGACTCTCAGGGACCATGGCCCCGGCGAGGGCCAGATGGAGTGGTAGTGTCCGACGCAGCTCCCGGCGAACTCGACCATCGTGTGCAGCGAGTCGGGATGGATGGTCTCGCCGATCCAGTAGCGCCGGCTGGCGACTGAGAGGATGTCCCCCCCGACGAAGCACATCAGGTCGAGGAGGTGGATCCCGTTGGCGAACATCCACTTCGCGAGGACATGCTCGGGGAACTTCTTCTTCTCCTTGATGGGTCCGAAGAGCTCCGGGGCTTCCACGGAGATCCCGAGGACCGGGCCGCGCTCCCGGAGCAGTCTCAGCCCTGTCTGAAGATGGCTGAGGAAACGCCGCTGGAGGCCGACCATGTGGAGCGCCTTGGCGGATTCCGCGATCTTCAAGAGGTTGGCGGCTTCGGCGCTGCTGAGCCCTGGAGGCTTCTCGATCAGGGAGTGGACTCCCCGCTGGAGGCAGTCGCGCGCGACCTCGTAGTTGTCCGCCACGCTGACCGCGACGATGACCGCGTCAGGTTTCTCGCGGTCGAGCATCTCCCGGTGGTCCTGGTAAGCTTTTCCGATCCGGTAGCGGGCGCATGCGGCGTCGCGGCGCTCCGCGCCGCGGCTCGCCAGGGCCGCGATTTCGACGTCAGGCATGGAGGCCAGGACATCGAGATGGGATTGGGCCATCCGGCCCGCGCCGATGACGCCGATGCGCAGTTTCAAGAGGACATCCCGCATCGGTCGCAGGGGAAACAAGTCGTTCTTCGGTCGCTCAGGTGCGCTTCCCGCAATTTCTGGAAAGCCGCACTCCGCCAGACTCCGGCGATGCCGGCCTCTTTCACGTTGCCGATCGCCAGGGCGCTCTTGTAATCGCAGTCGCAGGGGCTCGCCTGGCCGTCGTACCAGATGTGCATCCTCTCCCATAGGAGGATGCACGGTTCGACCAGGTCCCGTAACGGCGGATTGCGATAGGTGTCCCACCGTTGCGTCGCTCGGACCGCCACGACCTGGTCGCAGATCGCGGACCAGAAATCCTTGAACCGATCGGGGTTCTGGTCTTTCCGAGACATCACGCCGGAGACGCGCGTCCTCAGTTTGGAGCCTGCGTAATGCTTCGCCCTGATCTCGTGGAACCTCCTGATGTTGGCGAGCACGTCATCGAAATTCCCGCCGACCCGTATCTGCTCGTATAAGACCTTATCCGCAGCGTCAACGGAGAAGACCAATTCGTTGACGCCGCTCGAGAGGATCTCGTGCGACATCTTTTCGGTCAGTCTGGTGGCGTTGGTGTTGAGCTTGAGGTCGAAGAACTTTCCCGTCGCGTATTGGAGCATCGCGCCGATATCCTTGTGCAGCGTGGGCTCTCCGCGGGAAGCCAAGGTCAGAGCCTTCGTCCCTCCTGCCTGCGCTTGGTCGATCAAATCCCGATAGAAGCCCAGCTCGATCATCCCCATGTTCTCTTTTGTCGTGAAGGTCGCATCGCTCTGGAAACACATGGTACAGCGCAGATTGCAGATGGAGGTGGGTTCCACGTTGATGTAGACGGGGAATGCCGCAGCCTTCCTCTGCGCGGGATAGACTTTGAATTTATAGCGATAGAGGATGTAAGGCAGCCACTGGTCGCGCGGGTTCAGATCGAGGAAGTTGTCTTCCTGCGGCGTCCAGGCGAAGGGCAGTTGTCCGGTGCCCGCCAAGGCCTCCATGATGCGCGCTAGGATCTGCCGGTCCTCGTCGGACAGGGTGACGCCTTTGGAGAGTTCGCCTAGGAGGCCCGTGTTGATCTCGATGGATTTGAGAGACTTCGTGAGGAACCGGATCACAAGAAGCCTGCCTCAAGGTCGAGGCCCACGGCCGCGGCCTTGGCCTTCAGGCGATCCCAGACCGGCGGCTCGATCGCGATCCCGTGGAGCGCCGCTGCCTTCTCCGCGAGGGCCTCGGGCTCTCCCGGGATGTGGATGGCTCCGCCAGCCTTCGCCGGGCGGGAGGACTTCGCGTGCGCCGCGAGCTTCTCGACCTGGGCGACGAAGGCCTTGAGGGGGGTGAACCTCCGGATGTCGACGGCGATGAAGCAGCACGCGTTGCCGTGGCGGGAGGCGCCGGGCTGCGAGCAGAGGGCGCCGGAGAGCCCCCCGGCCAGAGCGTCAATGGCCAAGGCCAGGGCGAACCCTTTGTGGCCGGCCACGCCCCCCAGGGGCAGGATCGCCCCCCGGGGTTCGTTATAGAAGAGGTTGGCGTCTTCGGCCGGCTTCCCCCGATGGTCGATGATCCAGCCTTCTGGCAGGCGCTGTCCACGGTTCCGGTAGACCTGAAGCTTGCCTTCAGCGACCGCGCAAGAGGTCGTGTCGAGCAGGAAATCCGGGCGTCCGCGCCTGGGCAGCGCGATCGAGATCGGATTGGTCGGCAGGCGCCGGTCGATGCCCCCGAACGGGGCCACGCAGTGGCTGGTGCCGTGCAGGTTGGCCAGGGCAATCCCAGCCATGCCCTTTCGGGCGGCCAGGGCGGTGTAGGCTCCGAGGCGTCCGATGTGGTTGCAGCGCCGGACCGTGACGCACGAGATAACGCCGCAGCGCGCCTTGCGGATGGCGAGCTCCATGGCGAACCGCGCGATCGGCTGTCCGAATCCCCAGCCGCCGTCCACGACTGCAGAAGAGGGCGTCTTGCGGAGCACCCTGATGGCCGCCTCCGGGACAATCTCCTTCTTCTCGATCTTATCGATGTACCAGGCGGCCCGCAGCAGGCCGTGGGAGGGGTGCCCTGTCATGTCCGCGAAGACGAGATGGGCCGCGACCTCCGAGGCTTCGCGTCTCCCGGCCCCGTATCGGGTCAGGAGTTCGACGAGCATGCCCCGCGCCTTCGCGGGGGACAAGCGGATGCCAAGGGGGGGTCGCGGCTTCATTCGAATCCCGCTGATTATATTACTTTCGTCGGGGGAGTGTCCGGCGCCGTTAGGGGGGCGGTATCGAGTTTGCTATCCTGTGTCTCATGACGACGAGCCGGGAGGGGGCTTGCCGTGCGAGCGTGCCCGCCCTCCTTGCCTTATTGATCCTGCCCGCCGCGCGGCCGTGCGGCGCGCGTCCTCCCGAGGGGACGATGTTCGCGGCTTGCGAGGGGCATATCCACACGGTCTCGGCGGTCGCGTTCACGCCGGACGGCCGCCACGCCGTGTCTTCCGGCTGGGACGACTTCATGGGATGGTGGGACGTGGCTTCGGGGCGCGGGGTCCTCTGGGACGTGCCTGGGAGGGGCGTGGCCGGCATGGCTCTATCTGCCGACGGGCTGCGGGCCGTCTCAGGGAGCTGGGACGGCGCGCTCAAGTTGTGGGACCTCTCGGCCCTGCGCGAGGTGTGGGCTCGGCCGCCGCAGCCTGATGCGGTCAATGCCGTTGCCATGTCGCCGGACGGCAAGCGGATCCTCTTGGCCGGGGAAGGCGGGAGCATCTCGGTCTTGGACGCGGCGACGGGCAAGGATGCCGCTCTGTGGGATGGCCGGCAGGGAGCGGTCCTGGCTGCGGCCTTCTGCTTCGGCGGCAGGGTCCTGTCAGGAGGATGGGACGGCACGCTCAAGCTTTGGGATGCCGCGGGCGGGGAAGTCCGTTCCTGGCTCGCCCATGCCGGGCGCGTGCACGCCATCGCTGTTTCGCCGGACGGGACAACGGCCGTGTCCGGCGGCGTGGACGGCCGTATCCGCCGCTGGGTCTTGTCGGATGGTCGGGATGCGCCCAGGTGGAACGGACATCAGGGCGCGGTGTATGCCCTCGCCTTCTCGCCGGATGGAGGCCGCGTCCTCTCTGGGGGCGCGGACGGCCTGGTCCGGCTTTGGGACGCGACGTCGGGAAGGCCTCTTGGCGCGTGGAAAGGCCATCGCGGGGCCGTGAAGGCGGTCGCCTTCTCCCCCGACGGGAGCCGGGTGCTCTCGGGCGGGGTGGACTTGAGACTTCGTCTGTGGGACGCTCGGACCGGAAGGCCGCTGGCTGCGTGGAAATCGGGACAGAAGGGCTGTCAGAACAAGCCCCGTTCCCCATCTCCGCCTTCTTGGGCTGTGGGGAAAGGGCGAGGCGCCTCCGCCGGCCGGCCCTGACGCCATGACGCACGCCCCTACCGACGCGCCCAGTCCCTTGCGGCACGCCGTCTTCGCCCTGATCGCATTCTGCATGGCGCTGGCCGCGGCAGAGGCGTTCGTCTGGGCGATCTGGGCCTGGCGGGGCGGGCCGGCGCGCCTCAGGGCCTACAAAGAGGACCTTGCGTCCGCCAGGTCCTATCGTTTCTTCGACCCGCCAGGCGTCGCACTGCCGGTGCCGGGCTCCATGATCGTCCAGCATAAGCGCGACTTCACCGACCGCCTCCTGGCGAAGGACGCCCTCGGCCTGGGCGTGGGACTTTTCGACGACGGCGCCGCTCCGAGGCCGGTCAAGGCCTGGGCCCTTGGGGATTCCTTTACACGCGGGGTCGGATCCGAAGATCCGCTGGCCAACGGCTGGGTCGAGCTCGTGGAGAAGCGCTTGCCTTGGCTCGATCTCGTCAACCTGGGACTTTCCGGCACAGGGACGCTCCAACAGGCTTTTTTCTACGAGAGGCTCGCCCCGCTCTCCCAACATGATTGGGTGGTGCTCTGTTTCTACACCGGCAACGACTTCGTTGACAACGCCGAACCTTTCGACTGGAACAGGGCGCTCAAGAGCCTGCCTCCAGGCGAGGATCCGAGCGCGGTGTTCACTGGGATTCAGGAGGCACTCGCGTACGAGCGAGGCCCGGATTTCCTGCTCCGCTCACCCGTCAAGTCGCGTATGGTTTGGGCGGGGATGGGGCTTGCCCAAGCCCTTTGGGGCGAGCAGGCCTTGCCGCGCCGCGTCCGGGAGGGGCTCGCAAAATATGCCGGGATGAAGGCGGAGGCGCGCAATCCCCAGGTACCCGAGGAGGTGCGTTCCGTGGGCGCCGCGAACATGGTCGGCGCGAGGATGGTCCCCCGCGGGGGCAGCCGCAGGGCGGATGTCTGGCTCTACCCGTACATGTCTGACGATTCGCAGGCGCGTACGCTCTCCCGCCACTCTGCCCTCCTCATCCATGACCTGAACGCGGCGGTCCGGCGGCGGGGTGCTCGTTTGGCCGTCGTCGTCTTTCCAACGATGTGGGAGGTCTGCTTGTCGAACGAGGAGTGGGCTTCGCTCAAGGCCGATCCGCACGCGGCCAGGGCCATGCTGGAGAAGGAACTCGATAGGGACCTGCCTCTTCTGGACCTGACGGAAGGGCTCAGGGCGGATTCGGACTCCTGCGCACGGCCGTTCTATTGGGCCTCGGACGACCACCCCAACCCTGCGGGCTACGCCGCGGCCGCGGACCGGATCGCCGCCTTCCTGGAGGCCCGGATCCCCCGCCCGGCTTCTCGCGCCGTCCCTCCAGCGCGTGGGCATTGACGATTTATATTATAGTCTGCTGAGGGACGTGGCCGCAGTCGTGAGGGAGAGCAACGGGAGATCATCGATGAGCGGGAAATGCAGGGTATTGTTCTTGTATCCGAATGTCGGCGGGGCGAGGCGCATCGCTCTGGGGATATCCATCTTGTCCTCTTGTCTGAAGAAGGCGGGTCATGAGGTGGATGTTTTCGATGGGACATTCTACAAGGCAAAAGATCTGGCGAATGAATTGAGGGTCGAGATCGGGGTTTTTCAGGAAGCGGACATGTCGGAGGTCTACACCCGCGTCGACAAGGGGGACATCCGGGACGGCTTTTTGAAGAAGGTGCGATCCTATAAGCCGGATATCATCGCGCTCACGCTGATCCAGGATGATTATTTCCTGAGCCGAAGACTGCTCCAAGGGATAAAAAAGGTCTCAAATGCGTTCGTGGTCGCGGGCGCTCACCTGCCGACGGCTGCTCCGAAACTGGTGCTGCAGGGCTTGGACATCGACGCCGTGGCGGTGGGAGAGGGCGAGGTCGCGATGGTGTCCTTGGCGGACGCCATCGCGAAGGGGGGAGATCCGTATAAGACGCCGAATCTTTGCTACTTGAAGGATGGCGAATTGGTCCGGAATGCGGTCGCTCCGCTGGTCTCCTTGGAAGAGCTGGAGGCGCATGATTACAGCATCTTCGATGATGAGCATCTGTGGAGGCCGTTCTGCGGAAAGAAACACCGGGTGGGATATGTGCAGTTGACGCGAGGATGTCCCTTCAACTGCACCTTCTGTTCGAACGGCATCTTCAAGGACATCTATGGGGACAAGGGCAGGGTGCGGAGCCGGTCCCTCGACCAGTTCATCCGGGAGGCGGCGGGCCTCAAGGAGCGATACGGACTGCACCTCATGTCCTTCTTTGATGAGAATTTCCTCGGCTATCCGCGATTGGAGGAGCTCTGCGAGAAGTGGAAGGCTTCCGTCGATCTTCCGTTCATGATGCAGACGCGTGTGGAGACGATCGAGCCCAAGAAATTGCAGATCCTCAAGAGGATGGGCTGTATCACCATCAGCGTGGGCATCGAGAGCGGGGATGAGGGATTCCGAAGGAAGATGCTCAACCGCCGCTATTCGAACGAGACGGTGGTCAGGGCGTTCCGATGGCTCCGTGAGGCGGGCATCCGCACGACGGCCAACAACATCATCGGATTCCCCCATGAGAACGAGGAGCAGATCAAGCGGACCGTCGCCCTGAACAGGGAATGCCGTCCGGACAGCGTCAAGGTCGCCTATTTCGCCCCGTATATCGGGTCCGCGCTGCATGCGCTTTGCCTGAAGGAAGGTCTGATCAAAGACGAGTTGATCGATTGCGGCGCGCTCGTCTTCGTCTGCAGTCTGGATTTCCCTGCCGGGCATAAACAGATGCTTCGGCATTATTTCGAGCATTTTCAGGAATTGGTGTTCTCTGATCCTGTCGCGGGCTGACCCGCGGTCTCCATGGACCTGTATCTTCTGGCTCATCCGGACCCTGCGCCGAAAGCCGCGGCCGCGGCCGGACGCCATGTTCGGGTGCTGTGCTTCGGCTGGGAGGCCTTGCGGCAGTCCCGGGAACTTGGATTGGATGCTCTTCCGTGGGAGGACCTGGTGCCCGAGGAGGGGGTCGGGGAACTTCGCCGTTTCATCCTGGAGCTGGCGGACTCCTGGTACCGCGACGGGGGCGAGGACCCCACCCTGTTCCAGGGGGTCTCGCTTGGCAAGGCCGAGCGGTATGTGGTCTGGCCCTACGTCCTCCACCCGGCCTTCAAGTTCCTCGCCGCGCTGCAAGCGGTCCTGGCTGCAGGGACCGTGGAGGCGGTCTTCTGCCAGATATCCGTGCCCCCGGTCTACAGGCGGGTCCTTGCCGCGGTCCAGGCGCAAAAAGGTTCTCCTCGGGTCGAGTGGGTGGGAGACGGCTACGGCGTCGCCCCGGATCCGTTCCAGGAGGCGGCCGCACGCATGCGGTTCTCTCCCGGGAGCGCCGCGAAGCGTTGGGGCTACCGGTTGCTCAACGCCCTGGGCAGCGCGGGCGGGTTCATCGCTTCGGGTCGGCGCAAGACCGTCCTGGCCTGTTATTACAGCCCTCTCGACGGGATGTTCGAGCGGATGGGCGATCCCTCGAGCCCCTTTTGCTGTTCCTTCGTGACGCGGCCGCCGCTGCGCCATTTTGCCCGGACGCTCCGGATCGGGGGGGCGGTCACCGATCTCCGTGGAGAGGATCCCCGCCTTTCCCCCGGCCAGACGGAGGGACTCGACGCCATCCGGCGCCGCTGGTTGGGGCTCAAGAAGAGACCCGGCTTCGCGGATCGCTTCCTCTGGCGCGGGGTGTGCCTGTGGCCCGTGGTGCAGCCCTTCTTGGATGGGTTCTTCCAGGATGAGATCGCATCGCTGGCCAGGCTCGTCGTGTTCCTAGAGGAGCGGTGGCGGAAGGATGCTCCCAGCCTCGTCCTCCTCCCATCGGATGGCCCGCCGTTCCAGCAGTTGATGACGGAGGTGGCCCGCAGCCATGGAACTCCCTCGGTGGTCATCCTGCACGGCCTGCCCGGGGAGTACGACTGCCCCTTCGACAGCACGAGCTCCGACTATTTCATGGTCTGGGGCTGCGAGCAGAAGAGATTGTTCCAGGAGACAGCGGTTTTCGCCTCAAAGAATGTCGTGGCGGTCGGCAACCCGTATTTCGACCAGTTCCGATCCACCGGCGCGGGCAGGGGCCGGCCGGTTCCTGAGCGGATTCGCAAGGTCGTCGTGCTTACCAGCCCGGTCAATACCGCGTACCTCCTGAGCTCGGACCTGGACCCCCAGCGCTACGTTGAAACGGCCCTAGGCGTCCTGGAGCGCTGCGGAGGCTTCGAGACGACGCTGAGGCTCCATCCAGGCGAACGTCTCGGTCCCTATCTGCGTCTGGTTGCGGACCATCCCGGAGTGCGCGTCGAGAGGCTTGGAGACCTGCGGCGGTGCTTTGAAAGCGCCGATCTCGTTTTGGGGACCTTTACCACGGCCAGTCTGGCGGCCGTGATCATGGGCAAGCCCCTCATGGTCCTGAAATTCGACCGGAGCACCTATGTCCCGCCCTTCGATGGAAGCTGGGGCTTGGAGCCGGTGCGCACGGCGGAGGAATTGGAGGCGCGCCTTCGGGAGGCGTTGCGCTCCCCCTCCGAGTTCGCGGCCCGCCTGAGGGAGCCCTATCGCCGCATCCTGGAGGCCTTCGCCGGGCCGCTGGATGGATCCTCTTCCCGCCGGGTCTTGGAGGAGTTGGAGCGCCTTTGTCGGGACTCGGACCCGTGATTTCTATATAATCTCCCGATGCGGTCGAAGATGCCGGAGCGGCGTGGCCGGGCAGAGCTCAAGGATCTCCGCGCCATGGCCAGCCAGATGCGGCGATGGATCGTGGAGCGGGCGTTCTCGGCGCGCATCGGGCATATCGGGTCGGCTCTCTGCATCGCGGACATCGTCGCGGTCCTCTGGGGCGCCGTGATGCGCCGCCCGGGGACCTCCGACCATGACCGGGACCGGTTCATCCTGGGCAAGGGCCACGCGGTCCTTGCTCAGTACGCGGCCATGCGGTGGCTTGGGCTCATGGAGGACGATTATTTCCGGACCTACTGCCACGACGGATCTCTGCTCGGTGTCCATCCGGAGCATCTGGTGCCGGGAGTGGAGGTCTCGACCGGGTCGTTGGGGCAAGGCCTTTCCGTGGGATGCGGGATCGCCCTTGCTCAGCGCATGAAGAAGAGCCCGGGCCGCGTCTTTGTGCTCATCAGCGACGCGGAGTGCAACGAGGGACAGGTCTGGGAGGCCGCTCAGTTCGCGGCGCACCACCGGCTGTCGTCCCTGGTCGTGGTCGTCGATGAGAACGGCCTGCAGGCCATGGGGGACACCAAGGGGATATTGGACCTCTCGCCTTTGGTCGCGCGATGGCGGGCCTTTGGTTGGCAAGCGCTGGAGACGGATGGACATGATCCCGCGGCCCTGCTGCGCGCCTTGAGGACCCGACCGGGCAGCAAGCCCAGGATTGTGGTCGCCAGGACGGTCATGGGCAAGGGCGTCTCCTTCATGGAGGGGAAGGTCGAGTGGCATTATCGGACCCTCTCCCCGGAGCTTGCGGCCAAAGCCCTCAAGGAGCTGAGTCCCCAGCCATGAGGAAGGCCCTGATCTCCACCCTGCTGGACATGGCGCAGCAGGACGATCGGATCGTGTTCCTGACCGCCGACCTCGGTTGGAGCGTGGTGGATGTTTTTGCGGAACGCTTCCCGGGCAGGTTCATCAATGTCGGCGTTGCTGAAGCCAACATGATGGGGATCGCGACCGGGCTCGCCATCGAGGGGTACATCCCCTTTGTCTACTCCATCGCCACCTTCTCCTCCATGCGGCCCTACGAGCAGTTCCGCAACGGGCCTGTCCTCCACCACCTTCCGGTCCGGGTCATCGGGGTCGGCGGCGGGTTCGCGTATGCCCACGCGGGTCCCACGCACTACGCCCTCGAGGACCTGGCCATCATGCGGGCGCAGCCGGGCTGCACCGTGCTCGCGCCGGCGGACCCCGCTCAGACCCGCTCCGCCCTGCTGGCCACGCGCGCCATCCCTGGACCCGTCTATCTGCGCGTAGGCAAGGGCGGGAACCCCGAGGTCCCGGGGCTCAATGGCCGGTTTGCCCTTGGCCAGCCCGAGCTCGTGCGGGAGGGATCGGACCTCCTCATCATCGCGACCGGCGCCGCGGCCTGCAAAGCGCTGGCGGCGGCTGAGGCGCTCGCCCGGGAGGGACGGTCCGCGGCCGTGGCCGTCCTGGCGCACCTCGGCCAGGAGGCGAGCCTGGAGCTCAACCTTCTGCTCTCGCGGTTCCGTGTCGTGCTGAGCGTCGAGGAGGCCTTCTCCTGCGGCGGGCTGGGCTCCCTGATTGCGGAGACGGTGGCCAAGCGGGGTCTGCCGTGCCGCCTGGGCGTGGCCGGGGTGAGGAGTTCCTTCGAGGAGGAGTTCGGAAGCGAGGCCTGGCTTGCGAGCCGGCACGGCATCGACGCCGCATCCCTGGCGGTCGCCGGGAAGCGTCTGCTGGAGAATCCTTGAGCCGGGAGCGGCGCCGGGTATGACACCCGATCGGAGCGTCTTCTTTTCCGTGGTCCTGCCCTGCCGGAACCAGGCGGACCACATCGGCGGGGTCTTGGAGAAGTACATCCCGCCGCTCGATGCCACGGGGAGGGCCTGGGAGCTCATCGTGGTCCCTAATGCCTGCACGGATTCTACTGTCGAGGCCGCGGACGCGGTCGCGGCCCGGCGGCGGGAGGTCCGGGTGTTGGAGAACCCAGCCGGGGGCTGGGGGCGTTCGGTCCTCATGGGGCTCCGGGCGGCGGTTGGGGAGGTCCTGTGCTACGCTAACTCGGCCCGGACCGACCCGGCCCTCCTTCCCGGACTGCTCCGGCTCTATGAGGCGCATGCGCCCTGCGTCGCCAAGGTGGTCCGCTGCCGGAGGGGGGCACCCCTGCGCGAGGCTGGCTCGTGGCTCTACAATCTTGAGGCTCATCTCCTTTTCGGCGTGGAGGCCCCGGACATCAACGGGACTCCCAAGCTCTTCCCGCGTTCCTTCTTCGAGCAGGCCAGCCTCGAGTCCTCGGGGGACCTTCTCGACTTGGAGCTGATGGTCAAGGCTGCGGCGCTCGGTCTGCAGGTGGCGGAGCTTCCCGTCGAGGGATTCTCTCGTCATGGAGGAAAGTCCTCGACCAACCTCAGGACCGCGTGGGGGCTCTATGGCGGCGCCCTGAGGATGCGCCTGATGCTCGGACGAGCGCTCGGCGTCCGGAGGCACTGCCGTGAAGGTTGAGGAACGCCGGCATCAGGCGGCCTGGGCGCGACACGACCATGCTTTGCGCGATCCGCGCCAGATCGCCGGGATGTGGGAGGGGGCTGCGGAGGACTGTCGTGCCCTGCTCCGGATGCGGGCGACCGGCGGCTGGTGGGACCTCCTGGGGCGGCTGGGAATCACCCTGATCGTGACCCGCGAATACGAACACCTGGTCATGGCGCTGGGGGCCGGTCCGCACGGGCCCAAGGTCTCGTACATGCGCCTGCCCCATCCCTCGGGAATCGTCGTGGACAGGGAGCGTGAGGCTCTCTGGATCGCCTGCACGCGGCTTCCCAACCAGGTTTTCGAGTTCCGGCCCGCGTCAGCCCGCTGGCCCCGCATCGACCGGCCGAGCGGCCCGGTGGAAGGCCGGCCGCTCGTGCCGGTGCGCTCCCGGTTCCATCCGGGCTGTCTTTATCTCCACGACCTCGCGCTCATCGACGGCGGGCTCTACGGCGCGGCCGCCGGCATGAACGCCGTGGTGCGGCTCGACCGCGGACCTGTCCGGCCGCTCTGGTGGCCCGCCGCGGTCGAAAGGCGGGGTCGTCCCGATCACCGCGCGAACTACATCCAACTCAACTCGATCGCCGCAGGGGCGAGCCTTTCTAGATCCTTCTTCACCGCTTCCAGCGAAAGGATCCTTGACCGGCGACCCGGCGACCCGGCGTTTCCCGTGGACCGGCTCGGGGTCGTGTTCTCCGGCGAGACGCGCGAGCCTCTTGCGCGGGGGTTGACCCGGCCGCATTCAGCCAGGCTCCATCAGGGCCGCGTCTGGGTGGACGACAGCGGCTACGGCGGTCTCTCTGTGGTCGAAAAGGGCGCGGTCCGGACCGTGACGCGGCTCCCCGGGTGGACGCGCGGGCTATGCTTCTGCGGAGGCGTGGCGTTCGTGGGAACCTCGCGGGTCATCCCGCGCTTCCGATGCTACGCTCCAGGTCTTCGGGTGGACGAGAGCGTCTGCGGGGTCCATGCCGTCGATGCTGCCTCGGGCAGGACCCTGGGGTCCTGTCGCTGGCCTGCGGGCAACCAGATCTTCGGGATCGACTGGGTATCCTCGAAGGTCTCATCAGGATTTCCCTTCACCGGCGGCCGACCGGCCGCGGATGAGGAGCTGCACGCCCTGTTCTACGGCTTCCGGACAGGCGACAAGGAGGAATAGTGCCATGGCGGTTGACTTCCGGCTGTTGATGATCGGGGCTATGTACGAGAATGGCGGCAACACGACCCACCGGTTCCTGGACGGGCATCCGGGGATGTTCGTCTACCCCTTCGAATCCCAACTCGGGACCAGGCTCGTGACGGACCACCTATCCTCGGTCTTCCCGGTCAAGTATCGCTGGCCGGTGTTCGCCCTGGATGCCGGGCCACAGGAGGACTACCGCGCGATCATCGACGAGGAGTGCAAGATCCGAAGCCGCACCCCCCACGTGTCGAAGTTCCGCCACATGCCCTTCGATTTTTCCGATGAAGAGCGCCTCTCCTTTTACAAGAAGCATGTCTCTCGTTCTGGAAGGTCGCGGGCGGCCAACGTCGCCGCCTTCTTTCGGGCGACCTTCGAGGCATGGAAGGACGTGAGGAGGACCGGGAAGGAGCGTTTCTACGTAGGCTACAGCCCCATCATCACGGTGGACGCTGAGAGGATCCTGACCGAACTGCCTCAGTCCCACGTGCTTCACGTGGTGCGCAACCCGTGGTCGGCGTACGCTGATCATAAGAAGAGGCCTGTCCCGATGTCCCTGCGCGCGTATATGCTCGGCTGGACGCTCTGCCAGTATTACGCGCTCGCGCTCCGGGAGCGGTTCCCCGAGCGGCTCCATCTGGTGCGGCTCGAGGACGAGTTGGCGGACCCCTTGGCCGTGCTGGGCGGGGTATGCCGGAAGCTCGGTCTGGAGGCCGCAGCCTCGCTGAAGACTCCGACTTGGAACGGCAAACGCCTCAAGGAGGTCTATCCTTGGGGCACGATCCGGAAGGCCACCGTGGAGAGCAACCTCGCGACCGGGCGGGAGCTCTCCGGCAAGGAGACGGAAGAGGTGCGGGCGTTCGCTCACCCCTATCTCGCTCCCCTGGGATATGAGGACCATCCGGCCTAGGGAGGCCCGGCGGGTCTCCGGGTGATTCCTATGAGGCAAGCCAGGAAGCGGGTCCTGGTCACGGGGGCCGGCGGGTTCGTGGGAGCCGCCCTGACGCGCCGGCTCCTGGCCGAAGGGCATGAGGTTCACGCGGTCCAGCGTCTGGGCGGGAATCCGTGGAGGCTCGGCGGCGTCCTCGACCAGGTGCGGCTGCATGCGGCCGACCTGAGCGACCCGGCCGCCGCTGTGCGCGTCGTGGGAAAGGCACGGCCCGAATGGGTGTTTCATCTCGCGGCCTTCGGCAACTCCTCGTGGGAGACGGATCCGCTGGCGATCATGCGGACGAATCTCCTCGGCACGGCGGGCATGCTGCAGGCCTGCCTCCGGAAGGGGTTCGAGGCCTTCATCCATGCGGGATCATCGGCCGAGTACGGGTTCAAGGACCACCCTCCCGCCGAGGGAGAGGCTTTGGAGCCCAACAGCCACTACGCGGTGTCCAAGGCCGCCGCCACGCTGCACTGCCGGCAGGTGGCCGGGGCGACCGGAGCGCGTGTCGTGACGCTCCGTCTCTACTCGGTCTATGGTCCGTGGGAGGAGCCCCGGCGGTTGGTGCCGATGCTGGTGGTCCGGGGGCTGAGGAAGAGGCTTCCTCCGTTGGTCGAGCCTGACGTGGCCCGGGACTTCGTGTTCGTGGACGACGTCTGCGACGCCTTTCTGGCGGCGGCGGTCCGGGGCGGATCGGGCGAGGTCTACAACGTCGGAACAGGGAGGCAGACCACGGTTCGGCGGGCCGTGGAAGTCGCGAGGAGCGTGCTTGGGATCGATCAGGAGCCCCGCTGGGGAAGCATGCCCAACCGGTCCTGGGATACGCGGAGCTGGAACTCCGATCCTCGCAAGATGCGCCGCGAGCTCAGGCTCCGGACGTTCCATGGCTTCGAGGAGGGGTTCCGGAAGACGGTCGCCTGGCTCAAGAGCGACCGGAAGGTCTGGGCGTTCTACAGCCGGCGGTGCGCCGGCCGCTGAGGGGCCTGCTCAGAACAGCCTGTACGGAGGCTCGTAGCTGAACGACACTTCCCGGGCCGGCTTGTCGAGATAGACGCCCCAGAACGCTCCGTACGCCGGGAAGATCGGGACCTCGGCTCCGTCCGCCCGGCATCGCCAATGCGGGCTGTAGGAGTTCGTGACCACCAGGACCCCAGGGGCCGCGTTCTTGACGCTAAGGTCGAGGCGGTCGCGCCCATATCGGGCGATCACGG
>JBAZSR010000048.1:0-19463 GCA_041662295.1 Elusimicrobiota bacterium
GACGCGTCTATGTCGCGGACACGGACAACGAGCGGATCAAGGTGTTCACCAAGGAGGGCATCTTCCTCTACGGCTTCGGGGCCAAGGGCAAGGAGCCGGGGCAGTTCAGGGGGCCGGAAAAGGTCGCGGTCAACGCCAGCGACGACATCTTCGTGCTCGACAACGGCAACGGGAGGATCCAGCGCTTCGACCCGGCCACGCGGCTCGTCCAGGAGCTGCCCGCGGACGGCTCGGATCTCGCGATCGACGCCTACGGCTTCCTCTATGTCCTCGACTCGGGCAAGGCCAAGGTCCTCGAGTTCGATCCCAAGGGCATCCCCCTGGGCAAGTTCGGCAGCTCCGGCAAGGGCGCGACGCAGTTCAAGGACGCCAAGGCCATCGCCGTGGCCCCGGAGGGCGGGACGGAGTCCGGGACCATGGTCGTGCTGGTGCTCGACGCCGGCAACGCCCGCATCCAGCGCATCGAGGTCGCCAACAAGCTCAAGACCAGGCGGCTGGCCTCGAACCCGGCGGCGAAACTCCTGATCACGGGCCCGGCGGCCTCCTGGCCGCTGAAGGCGGACGTCGTCAGGGCGGTGGAGGATTCGGCCTATGCCTATCTCCCGGAGGACGGGCAGTTCGTCGTGCTCGACCGGGAGGGGCGTGAGACCAGGCGCTTCGGCACCAAGAAGGGCAAGGGCCCCTCGGTCACGAAGGGCACCAAGGGCTTTGCGGTGAGCAACAAGCTCGGCATCTTCGTCTCCGACACCCCGGGCAACCGCATCCAGCTCTTCGACCTGAAGGGTGAGTGGAAGACGAACTTCGCGGAGAAGGAGGGCTTCTTCGACAGCCGGAAGAACGAGGGCCGCGTGCGCAATCCCAGGGGCGTGGCGGTCAACGAGGACGGGACCTTCTACGTGGCGGACGCGGACAATCGCCGGGTGGACGTGTTCAATCCCGACGGCGCGTTCCTTTCCGCCATCGGGCCCCAGGTGGGTGATTTTGAGCTCCAGGAGCCTCACGACGTGGCCTGGGATCCCGAGGGCTTCCTGTATGTCCTCGACAAGGGCTTGAAGAAGGTGCTCAAGTGCGGCCCCTCGGGCAGCCTCGTGGCCTCCTGGGGCGAGGAGGGGGAGGGCGTGGGGCAGTTCAAGTCCCCCGAGTCCCTGGCTTACGACGGCAAGAACTACGTCTACGTCCTGGACCGGGACCTGCGGCGGGTCTCGGTGTTCACGAAGGAGGGCCGCTGGATGACGGACCTGTTCTCCCGCGGCAAGGCCGAGCGGGAGCTCGACGAGCCCGTGAGCCTGGCCCTGCAGGGCAGCCGCCTGCTCGTCGCGGACCAGGGCAAGGGCGCGATCGTGTCCTTCGACATGCATCCCTACCTGACCGCGCCGGTCGCCATCTCGACCTCGGTCAAGGGGGGCGTGCCGACCCTGTCCTGGAAGGCCTCGTCCGATCCCTGGGCGATGGAGTACGTGGTCCTGCGCGCCCCGGCGCCCGCCGGGCCGTGGGAGAAGATCGGGACAGCCGAGATGACCTCGTACGAGGACGCGACCGCGGCCTCGGGCCGGACCTTCTACTACAGCTTGGCCACCGAGTCCCGGACCAAGGATCTCGGCGCGGCCTCCAGCCCGGTCGCGGTCTTCGTCCCGGCGTCGGCCAACAGGGCGCCGGTGGAGATCTCCACGGCCGTCATCGGCAATATCTTCTCCGCCAACTACAAGTGGTACCTGAAGAACCCGGTGGGCAGCGTGACCGTCAAGAACAACGTCAACGCGCCCTTCCAGAACCTCAAAGTGACCTTCCGGTTGAAGGAGTTCATGGACTTCGGCTACGACACGGAGATCAAGCGGCTCGGGGCCGGGGAGACCGCGGAGGTCCCGCTCATCGCCACGCTCAACAACAAGATCCTCGACGTGTCGGAGGACACCCCGGTGCAGGCGGAGTTCGAGCTCTCCTATTTCGAGGAGGGACAGCCGCGCAGCGTGTCCCTCACCCGCCCCCTGCGGGTGTACTCCCGCAACGCCATCACCTGGGACGAGCCCGGCAGGATCGGCACCTTCATCACCCCCAAGGACCCTCCCATCGTGGAGTACAGCCGCGAGGTCGTGCGCACCGCGGCCGGGGGAGGAGGGCGGCTTAGCCGGCCTCTGGTCACTGCCCAGCACCTATGGGACGCGCTCTCCGAGTCCGGGGTCAAGTTCATCACCAACCCGAGCAACCCTTACGCGACGGTCAGCGAGGACCCGAGCTTTCCCGTGGACTACACCCAGTTCCCACGGGACACGCTCAAGCTCAAGAGCGGTCAGTGCGACGACCTCTCGACTTTGCTGGCGTCGCTCCTCGAGTCTTCGGCGGTGAGGACCGCCCTGCTCGACTTTCCAGGGCACATGGCCGTCATGTTCGACACGGAGTCCGACGACCCCTTCGAGGTCGGTCTGCCGGCCGAGGACCTCGTCAGCCACGGCGGCAC
Source organism: Elusimicrobiota bacterium (assembly GCA_041662295.1). GTDB lineage: Bacteria > Elusimicrobiota > Elusimicrobia > UBA1565 > UBA9628 > JACQWX01. The sequence goes on from JBAZSR010000048.1 coordinate 2,456, forward strand.
GCTCTGGGTCCCGGTCGAGGCCACCATGGTCGGCCGGCCCTTCAGCGAGGCGGTGCGCAAGGCCGCCTACGCCTATCGGACCGAGAAAGCCAAGGGGGCGGTGAAGGTCGTGGAGGTCCGTCATGCCTGGCTGAGCTACGAGCCGGCCACCCTGCCCAAGACGGATTGGGCGCCCGAGGTCCCTCCGGCCGCTTCCCGGGCGAAGCGCTCCGACCACGAGCTGGCGGCTTGGGGCCGGGACCGCTACCGGCTCTTGAAGTCCCATTACGAGGGGCTGGTCAAGAAGGACGGCCGGGACCTCGAGGCCCTCAACGAATTGGGCGTGCTCGAGCACGAGACCGGCAACAAGGACGCCGCCAAGAAGCTCTTCAACCAGGCCCTGGCCGTGGACGGCAAGGACGCCTCGGCCTGGAACAACCGCGGCACCGTCGAGTTCTTGGCCGGCAACTTCGCGGCTGCGGAGGCGGACTACCTCAAGGCGGCCGGAGTGGACGCTGACGACCCGGAGGTGTGGCTGAACCTCGCGCGGTGCGGCCTCAAGCTCAAGAACGCGGAGAAGGCCAGGCAGTACGCGGCCAAGGCCGTGGCGCTCGACCCGGGTCTGGCGCCCGTGGTCGAGACATGGATCAAGTAGACGCAGTCCCCCAGGAGGCGTGATGAGAAAGACCCTGTTGATGGCGGCGGTCCTTTGCGCGGCGCTCGGAGGCGCGGCCTTCGGGGCTCCGGAGCCGGCCAAGCCCAAGCCGGCTAAGACCTGGCTGAGGACCTGGTTCGAGCACTTGAAGCAGGGCCTCTCCGAGTCAGCGGTGCAGGGCAACTACCAGAAGGCCCGCGTGACGGCCGTGGCCGCCGTGCGCGGCAGCGAGCAGGAGCTTTCGGACAAGAACGTCCCGTCCTGGAAGGCCGGGGCCAGGACCCGCAAGGCGCTCCGGAACAAGGCCGAGCGCCAGGAGTTCGCCAAGGCCGTGGACCTCATCCTCGAAGGCAAGTCCGAAGAGGGCGTCGCGGCCCTCGAGGCCTTCGAGGATGCGCATCCCAAGAGTCCTCTGCTGGTGGATGTCCGTGAGGCCAGGGAGAAGGCTCGGCAGATGGATTCGCCCGAGGTCGAGGCCGGATCGGCTCCGGCGGAAGCCGCTCCCGAGGCGGCCACGCCCGAGCCGTCCGGAGCGCCGCCGGTCAAGACTCCGTAGGAGACTTCGGCCGGACTATCTGGCGACGAGCTCGTAGCGGGCGCCGTCGGGCGTCTTGACGATCCTCGCGGCCTGGAGCTTCGTCTCAGGGTCCCGTTGGAGCGCCTTGGCCGCGACGTTCTCAAGCCTTCCCATGTGGGAGAGCCGGCGCGTCTGCAGGGTGGGGCGGAAACGGCCTTCCCGGCGCTTGACCCCAATCCTCTTCTGCCAGACCGTGATGGTCTTCTGCTGGGTCTGGAAGATGAACACCCAGTGGCTCGAGGGGTCCTCGATGCTGATGCGCGCCTCCACCAAGCGGGCCTTGGGGTCGATGCGTGCCGCGCGCTCGGAGGCCTTTTCCGCCTGCAGACGCAGGGCAGGTCCGGTGATGAGCCTGGCGTCCGGAGAAAGGACCGGGACAGGGACGGGCGCTGGCGCTGGAGGTGCGGGCTGAGGCGTCTCGACCGGTGGGACTTCGGGCGAGGGAGGGACCTCCGGGGCAGGGGGTAGTTCCGGGGCAGGGGGAAGCTCAGGCAGGGGCGGGGTCTCGGGCCGCTCTTCGCGGTAGCGCTCCTCGAGCCGGGCGTCCTGGAACCTGTGGAACGCCTCCATGGGCTTGGCCATGAGCATGATGGTCAGGGGGATCGTGCCGATGGCGGCAAACAGGGGGAGGTAGGTGAAGGAGAGGTAGACCGAGGCCACGAAGAACGCTGTCCCGATGGCAGGCCCGAAGAGCTCGAGGCCGGAGAGGAGGCTCTCCTTGAGCTGAGGATGGGAGTCCAGGAAGGCCTTGGCTCTCCCCTTGGATGGCGCGCCAGGCTCGATCCGTTCACCCGCGGCGGAGGATGGGCCGCTGGGCTGGAGGCGGGATCCCTGGTCCGCCCCGGGAAGGACCGGCGCCGAGATCGAGGGGTCGATCTCGGTGACCGAGACCGGGGCGGGGCCCTCGCCCTTGAGCTTCGTGAAGGACTTCTCCGCCCAGTCGCGCTGTGATTCGCCCAGGGCGTCGGTCTCAGGCAGGGTCACGACGTCCGCGCCTACGAGGGAGGTCAGGTCCGCCTTGTTGCCGTCGCCTTTGACCGCGGACTTGACCGCAGCCACGATCCCCGTGGGGGCCGCGTCATCGGACTTCGCCGGAACAGCTGCTTCGGATGGGAGCTCCGGGGCAGGGGCGGCCAGGGAAGGAGCAAGACTAGGGACCAAGCCCGGGACTTCGAGGCTATGGAGTACGCTCGCGACCGGAATCAAGGGAAGAACGCTTCCGGGTTGGCCGAACCCGACCTTCAAGCCGGCCGCAGGGGAGACGTAAGACGGGACAGCGACGGGTCCTCGGTTCGGGACAGGGGAGATGACGCGGATCCCAGCCCAAGCCTGGTTGGGAAGGCAGGCCGCTAGAGCGAGGATCGAAAGCAGACGGCTCAAGGCAGAGGGCATGAGTTCAACTCCTGGATGAGAGGGCCCTGACATGGTACCACGGGGTCGTTTCACGACCATAGAGTCGTAAGTCCTATTAAGGAAAGAACAAAGGACCTGGGCCCTTTGGCGGCTGTCGTGCTTGCTCGTGGGGCTGGATCAAGGCTATCCTATCGCCATGGCATCCCTGCGGCTCCTCATCCTGGCGGCAGGATTCTCCGCTTTGACCCTGTCCGCCTCGGCCGGTCCCGGCCGGCCGGCCAAATCCAAGCCCAAGGGGACCAGCGCCAAACTCCTGTCCAGCTCGGTCATCCCTGCCCCGCAAGGCTGGGAAAAGGAGGAGGTCCTCACCCGGTCCGATCCGTACGTGAGCTTCTCGTCCGGCGTGGACACCATCAAGGCCCGCGTCCTCGGAGGCCCGGGCTCCCGCTACGCCAAGCCCGACGATTTCCTCAAGGGCTTCGAGGCCACGACCATGGGCCGGCCGCCGGAGCAGGTCCGCCAGGTCAAGGTGGCGGGGGAGGAGGTGGCGCTTTACCGCCACGGCTATCCCGTGATGCTGGGTGACCCGCACGTCCGGGATCCCGAACCGCCCAGGCTCGCGTTCGAGGAGTTCGTGGTCCTGCCGCAGGGCAGCAGGTTCTTCGTCCTGAGCTGGGCGCACGACAGCCCGATCCCGGACCCCTATGCCGCGGGCGATAAGGAGTGGGAGCGGTTCCTCGCTTCATTCTCCCCCAAGGCCGGGGCCTTGCCGAAGAAGAAGCGCTAGCGGGCCGCCGCTTTCCAGCGCGCCTCGGATTTAGGTATAAACCTGGCATGAAAACCGTGCTCCGGCTTTCCATCGCCGCATCCGTCCTGTTCCTGACTTCTTCCGCTTCGGCGCTGGACCCCATCCGGGTCTGCGAGATCGGCCAGACCTGCACGCCCTATGGACAGCAGGGCATCATCGACTTCGCCAAGGACTACGAGTCGAACCCCCGGGACCTGCACCTCTACATCTTCGAGCACGCATTCTCCTTCGACGTGGGGCCGGGCACCTGCGGCGCCAACTGCACGAGCCTGCGCTTCCAGAGCGCGGAGATGGGCGTGGACAAGACCTTCACCGGCGCCAACACGGCCGAGGTCAGCAGGGCCTTCCAGGACTACGTGAAGAGCGAGTCGTTCCTCAAAGCCTTCATCCGGCTCATCAACATGGGCGCGGGCCAGGTCATCTCCGGAAGTCCGGCCGCGACCATCGGGACCCTGGTCCGGGCCGGATTCCAGGACACGCTCTTCTCCAACATCAAGACCATGGAGGAGAAGTCGGGCGCGGCGCCGGGACGGGACCCCGCGGTCTCCGCGAGCTACGGGCAGTTCAAGGATTCCGGGTACAAGGGCAAGGTCTTCTCGTTCGCGCCCGGGTTCTCGCTCGATTTCGGCGAGCACAAGGACAAGAAGCTCAAGTTCACGATCCCGCTCTCCCAGATCGACATGGAGGGCTTGAAGACCTATCGGGCGGGCATCATGGTGCAGTACCAGCACCCTTTCTACCTGCCCGGCAACGTCACGGTGATGGTCGGGCCAGGGCTCTCCTATTCCGCCATGGGGTCCGCGGACCTGCCCAACTTCTCGGGCATCGCGGGCGGGGCGCTCGCCGCCACGGCCAACAAGGACTGGAAGAGCGTTTTTGCCACGGTCGGCGGCTACTACGGCGGGTTCAAGAACATGGGCGGCATCGACACCAGCATCCGGGCCGACGTGTTCGGTTGGGGCCTGCAGACCGGCTACCGCTTCGGAAAGCGCTGGGTGGCCGCGGTCTACGGGGTCGGCATCCAGGAGAGCGTGCGCGGCTTCAACCGCACCACCTACCATACGGCTGGCGCGTCCTTGAGCTACAAGATCTTCAACAGGTTCAACGTCACGGGTTCGGCCCAGCACCTCTTCGGCCTGTCGAACAGGCAGTTCGCCGAGTTCGGGCTTGGATCGGCGTGGTTCTTCTAGGGAGCTTGCATGGACATCGCCAAGACGCTCAAGACGGCGCTCGCCTTCGAACGCAAGGTGGCCGAGACCTACGCGATTGCGGCGGCAGGGGCCTCCGACCCCAAGGGGAAGAAGTTCCTGGAGACCCTTGCGGCCGAGGAGAGGCGGCACATCGAGTACCTCGAGTCGCGCGCGGCCGAGTTCGGCCGGCTTGGAGCCGTCACGGTTCCTGCCCTGGAGACCGCGGTCCCGGACGGCGGCCGCGTCCGGCGCGGGGCCGCGCGCCTCAGGAAGACGATGAGGAAGCATGCCTCCACGCCCGGCAGGGAGGAGGTCGCGCTCTTGACCCGGGTGGTCCGGGCCGAGGAGGAGGTGACCGCCTTCTACCGGGCCGCGGTCGCCGAGGCCGGAGGGGATGCCCGGAAGCTCTTCTCCAGGTTCCTGGAGATCGAAGAGGGGCACACCGCGCCCGCGCAGGCCGAGCCCGACTCCGTGACCGGGATGGGCTTCTGGCTCGACGTCCGGGAATTCGACCTCGAATCCGCCTGAGGCCCGGTCCTCCTCAAGAAAAAGCGTACCTAGGGCGGATGCGTTCCCCTGACTTCTCCTGACAAGGTGGCCCTGGGGCCACCTCCTCCTGGCTTCGCGATGTGCTTGGGTCGGCTCGGCCCGCCTACGAAGGCTGATCCGACCGGAGGAGCGCTTCGAGGAAAGCCGCGTGGTCCCAGGCGTCGATGTGGATGGACATCCCGAGGCGGACCGCGACCAGGCGACGCGACGGGATCACGGTGAGGACCTGGCCTTCGTGGCCGATGGCGAAGAACGCGTCCGGAGGCACGGCCCGGGCTCCGGCTGTCTCGCCGCCGAGCTCCTTTGGGACTTTGAGCCACCAGCCGGCTCCATAACGCCCTTCCGGGGACTGGGGCGTGGGGGTGACGCTCAGCCGGACCCAGCCTTCGGGCAGGATGCGTTGACCCTCCCAGACCCCGTCCTGGCAGAAGAGCTGGCCGAAGCGAGCCCAATCGCGGGCCGTGGCCAGCATGAAGGAGGAGAAGACGAAGTCGCCGCCGGCGTCCGGCTCGAGCACGGCGCTGTCCATTCCCAAGGGGTCGAAGAGAGCCCTCCGTGGGAAGGAGACCCAGTCTTCGCCGGCTTTCTCGGCCGCGAGCCTAGCCGCGCGGCCCAGGATGTTGGAGGCGCCGCTCGAATACTGCCAGGACGAGCCTGGCGCGTGGAGCAGCGGCTTGGCCAGGGCGAAGCCCGCGGCCGAGCGGCTCGCGAAGAGCATCCGGGTCACGTCGCGCAGGGGGTTGGAGTAGATTTCCTCGAACTCGAGTCCCGAGCGCATGCGCAGCAGGTCCTCGACGCTGATCCCGCCCCGAGGGTCTCCGGGGGAGGACCACTCTGGGAGCAGGCTTCTCCGGTCCAGGGACAGGAGGCCGCGTTCCACGAGGATTCCCACGAGGGCGCCGAGCACGCTCTTGGTCATGGACCACCCAGGCAGGGGCATGGAGGGTCCGAAGCCCGGAGCGTAGCGCTCCGCTGCGAGGCGGCCGTCCTGGATCACGACCACGGCCCGCGTCCTCCTCAGCCGGCCGGGGTTCGGCTCGCAGAAGGCGAGGTCCAGGGCTCTGGCGAAGCGTCCTTCCGGAGGCGGGGCAGGGGTGTCCCCTTCCGGCCAGGGAGCGTCGCGGCGCGGGATGGGCGGCAGGTCGGCTGAAGAAGCGCGCGGACCAGGCGGAGGAAGCGGCGCGGGAGGGCCTCCGACGGCGAGGGTGGCGCCCAGGCCGGGACGGAACACCGCGCTGACTTTCCGGAGGCCGAGCAGCGAGCAGGTCACGGTGCGGTGGACGGGGTCCACCTCCGGTGTGAAGAGGCGCATGATCCGGTAGCTGTCGGCTGAGACGTCCTCTGCCAGCAGGGACTCGAGCGTCCTGCCGGAGACGAAGACGCCCGAGGCCAGGGCCTTGGCCTTGTAGGCCGCGCCCACGGACGCGACCTTGAGCAAGCGCGTCCCGGCCCAAAGCCCGCCGGCCGCGGCCGCGAGGCCCGCGGGCCAGCGCCACGAGGGTCTCATCGGGGATGGGGTCCCGAGGTCATGGCCTGGAGGTCCAAGGCCGGCTTGAAGCCCGGGTCGAGCCTCAGGGCCTCCTTGGCGTCCGCGGCGGCCTCAGCCCGGCGGCCGAGCTTCCAATAAGCCAATCCCCGGAGCACGATGGTCCTGGCGTCGCGCGGGGCGAGTTCGGCGGACTTGGCCGCGCAGGCCAGTGCCCTGCGGTGCTCTCCCACGCTCAGGAAGACCTGGCCGAGGTAGAACTGTGCCAGGTAGTTCGTGGCATTGGCCCGGGCCGCCTTGTCCAGTTCGGTGAGGTGGTCCAGCCGTCTGGCCTTGAGCTTCGCTTCCTTTCTTGGAGAGAGGCCCGGCTTGGCCAGTTCCGCGTCAGCCTCCCTAAAACCGATGGCGGATTTCCGGAGGCCCTCGAGCCAGGCAGTGTCGCGCTTCTCCTGTTCCCGGATGTCCTCTTGCGCCCATTGGTCCAGGGGAAGGCCCTCGATCAGGCAGCACTTCGCGGATCGGCAGGAGGGCTTGAGGCCCGCCTCCCAATCCTGCCGGCGGGTCGAGATCGGTCTGCAGGCCGCTCCGGAGGCGCAGGCCGAGGCCCTGACGACCTCGTATTCAGATCGTCTCTCGCGGTTGATGGCGGCACGGCCCCCGCGGGCTCCTGGCGGACAGCAGTCCTCGGCGACCGCGATGCAGTCCCGGTCCTCGCGGCAGGCGCGCCACTCTCCAGGGATGGGGAGCCCTGGACCGGCCCAGGAAGGTCCGGCTGCCAGGAGCAGTGCGAGCGGACCGCCGAGCCAGCCCGTCGCTGCTCCGTGCGTCATTGGCCCGGCTCGATGCCGAGGCTCTCTTCCAGCTCTTGGATGGCTTTGGCGTGGGCATCATCGCGCTCAGTCTGGCCCGGGGAGACCCGGCGCGGATCGAGCTGGTCTTTGGCCTGCTCCACGGGGTCGCGGGCGGCGCGCTGGAGGGATTCGAGCGTGGTCTCGAAATCCGCGCTCGCCTTGCCGCCCTGCTTCTCCTTGACGATCTCCCGCGCCTTCTCAGCCATGCCCGGGGTGACGCCCGGGCCTTCGGAGGCTTCCTTGGCCAGGGCGCTCTGGAGGGAGCGCAGATGGTCGAGCTCCCTGCCTGCGGTGCCTCCTTCCGGAAGCGTGGAGCCGGCGAGGGCCTCGTCGATGTCCCGGGAGAGCTTCGCCACTCCCTCGTCATCGAGCTTCTTCGGGTTGCGCTTCATGTACTCCGCTGCCTGTTGGCGCTGGCGGTGGGCGAGGGAGCTCAGCACGGACTCCGGCGGGTTGCTGCCGTTGTGGGCGGCGCGGTAGGATTCCCGCAGGGCCGCGGCCTCCCGTTCCTGGCATGCGAGGAGGGCCCCCAGGTTGGCTGGCTCCTCGTAGCCCTGGGGGGTCTTGCGCACGCAGACCATGGGGGGCTTCGTCTGGGCCGCGGCTGGAAGCGTCAAAATGAGGATGAGGCTCAGCATAAGGTGCTTTTATGATAGCACGAATATTGTATATTGAGCCCGATGAGGGCGGCTCTTGTCGTCGTGGCTGCGGCGTCCCTGGCGGTCTCCTGCCGGATGGCGGGCCAGGACGAGGCCGGCGACCGCACCATCGTGGTCTGGGAGCAGGAGGACGCCCAGGTCTTCCCCTACATCGACTCGGTGTTCGAGGCCTTCAAGAAGCTGCCGGGCAATGAGGACGTCCGCGTCATCCGGAACCACTACGGGACCGAGGACCTGCGCCAGCAGTTCCTGACGGCCTCCATCGCCGGCAGTCCTCCGGACCTGCTCATGAGCCCCTCGGACACCGCGGGCATCTACTCCATCGCGGGGTTCATCATGCCGGTCGAGGGCGCCTTCGACCTCTCGAAGTACAACAGGCCCGTGGTGGAGGCCATCACGCTCGACGGGCACGCTTGGGGGGTGCCGCTGACGAACGGCAATCACCTCATGATGATGTACAACAAGAGGCTCTCCCCGACCCCGCCCCAGACCACGGACGAGCTCTTCGAGTTCTGCAGGAACCGCGCGAAGGCCCTCAAGCTCGACGCGTGCATGGCCTTCAACCTGGGCGAGCCCTTCTGGCTCATGCCGTGGATCGGGGCGTTCGGGGGCTGGCCCATCGACAACAAGACCCCGACCCTCGACACCAAGCCCATGCGCGACGCCGTGGCCTTCACCGTGGACCTCATCCACGATAAGAAGTTCGTCCCCATGGAGTGCGAGTACAACTGCACGGACGCCCTGTTCAAGGAGGGCAAGGTCGCCTTCATTATCAACGGGGACTGGGCCATCTCGACCTACCGGGACAAGTTCGGCAAGGACTTCGGGGTGGCCAGGATCCCCAAGCTGTCGGCCACCGGCAGGTGGCCGACACCGATGGTCAGCGGTCGTTACTTCATGTTGAATTCAAGGCTCAGCGGGCAGAAGCTTGAGTTGGTCAAGAGATTCGTGGAGTTCTATACCAACGAGGAGAACCAGATCGGCCAGGTGAAGGCCCTCATGCGCCTGCCCGCCCTCACGGAGGCCGCCAAGTCCAAGGTCATCATGGACGACCCCATCCTCAGGGCCTCGATGGAGCAGATCCTCGCGGGCAAGCCCATGCCCATGGCCACCGAGATGAGGGCCGTCTGGGACTCGGTGCGGCCGCACCTGGGCCGGGCCATCAACAAGAAGGCCACCCCGGCCGAGGCCGTGGCCAAGATGCAGAGCGAGGCGGTCTCGAAGATCAAGGAGATGGCCGACTGATGCTCGCCCCGGTCCTGCAGGTCCTCCAGTTCGCCCTGCTCATCGCGGCGGCGGTCGCCGTGCTCGAGGGCTGGCTCCACTACCACTTCACGCGCTGGGAGAAGTCCTGGTTCCTGCCGGCCGGTGTCCTTGGGACCGTCACCCTGGTCATGGCCGGCGCCGCGGCTTCGGCCGGAGGCCTGGTGGACCCGGGCAGGATGCTGTCCCTGGGCATGGGTACGGCTGCGGCGGAGTGCCTGGTCGCGCTCTTCTTTAAGCACGTGGTTCGGGGCAGGCACTCCCTGCCCATCATGCTCCTGGCCCCGGCGGCGCTGGGCCTGGGCCTGCTCATCGCCTACCCTCTGGTCTTCGAGGTCTATCTCGCGTTCCACGACCTCAAGCTCACCACGATCATGGCCTGGAGCCGGACCGGGGAGCTCCCGTTCGTGGGACTCAAGCATTTCAAGAAGGTCTTCACCTCGTCGCCCCTCTCGGAGGTCTCCTTCTGGCAGCTCTTCCTGCGCACCGTGTGGTGGACCTTCATCAACGTGTTCTTCCACGTGGCGGGCGGGTTCGTGATGGCCCTGCTGCTCAACTCCGTGACCCGGGGCAAGGGCCTCTACCGGATGCTCCTCATCGTGCCCTGGGCCATGCCGCAGGTGGTCGCGGTCCTGGCCATGCGCGGCGAGTTCCACTCCCAGTACGGGTTCGTCAACGTCATGCTCGCCAAGCTCGCGGCGTGGCTGCCGTTCCTGGGGGACCTCGGGGTCGGGCCGGTGCAGTGGCTGGGCCAGCACCCCTTCCTGACCTGCACCATCATCAATGTGTGGCTCGGCATCCCGTTCATGGCCGTGGTGATCCTCGGGGGCCTGCAGTCCATCTCCCGCCACTACTACGACGCGGCCTCCCTCGACGGGGCCTCGGCCTTCCAGCAGTTCCGGATGATCACCCTGCCCTTGATCCGGCCGGTCCTGGCCCCGGCCGTCACGCTCGGGACCGTCTGGACCTTCAACAACATCAACGTGATCTACCTCGTGACCGGCCAGGCCGGCGGCACCGAGGACGCGGACATCCTGGTCTCAGCCCTCTACAAGGCCGCCTTCGCGTTCTACCGCTACAGCTATTCCGCGGCGTTCGCCCTCATCGTGTTCCTCATCCTCTTCACCTTCTCCATGGTCTGGCTCAAGTGGTCGAAGGGCACGGAGTCCCACTATGACTGAGCGGGGTGCCCGTACAGCGGGTCTGCTGACCAGCCAGGCGATCCTCAAGGCCCACCACCGGCGCGAGGCCTTGAAGACCGCGCTCGTGCACGGCGCGCTCATCCTCGCGTGCGCCGTCTGCGTCTATCCCCTGCTGCGCATCCTCGCCGTGTCCCTGCGGCCGGGGGACCGGATCATCTCCACGGACCTCTCCATCATCCCGCAGGGCGCGACCATGGTCTCCTACGCGCGGGTCTTCGCCGAGACCCACTTTCTGTTCTGGCTGTGGAACTCGCTCGTCATCACGGTCGCGACCTCGCTGGTGGGCGTGGCCCTGGCCTCCACCGCGGCCTATGCCTTCTCGCGGTTCAAGTTCCCGGGGCAACGGCTCGGGCTCTCGCTGCTGCTGGGCACCCAGATGCTGCCGGCCGGGATGCTGATCCTGCCCCTCTTCCTCATGATCATGAGGCTCAAGCTCATGAACACCTACCTGGGCATGGTCATCGCCTACTCGGTCTCGTCGCTCCCGTTCAGCATCTGGATCCTCAAGGGCTACTTCGACACCATCCCGCGGTCCCTGGAGGAGGCGGCGCTCGTGGACGGCACCTCGGTCTTCGGCGCCTTCTACCGCATCGTCCTGCCCCTGTCCACCCCGGCGCTGGCCATCGCTTTCCTGTTCAACTTCACCCAGGCCTGGAACGAGTATCTCGTGGCGCGGGTGATCCTGACCGACAGCTATAAATACACCTGGACGCTGGGCCTCTTCGACCTCCAGGGCCAGTATCTGACGCAGTGGGGCATGTTCGCGGCCGCCTCCCTCCTCGTTACGATACCGGTCATGGCGGTCTTCCTCTACTCCTCGAAGTGGCTCCTCACCGGGATGACCCTGGGCGGGGTCAAGGGATAATCGGAGCACTGACATGTCATCCGTCACCTTCAAGAGCATCACCAAGCGCTTCGGGAGCAACGAGGTCCTGCACGACGTCGGCCTCCAGATCGCGGACAAGGAGTTCCTGGTCCTCGTGGGTCCCTCGGGCTGCGGCAAGAGCACGCTTTTGCGCATGCTCGCGGGCTTAGAAGAGACCTCGGAGGGCGAGATCCACATCGGCGAGAAGCTCGTCAACCACCTGCCTCCGCGCGACCGCGAGATCGCCATGGTCTTCCAGGACTACGCCCTCTACCCGCACATGACCGTGGCCGAGAACATGAGCTTCGGCCTCAGGCTCAAGGGCATCGCCCCGGACGAGGTCGACCGGCGGGTCCTCAAGGCCGCGAACATCCTGCAGATCGAGCCCCTGCTCAAGCGCACGCCCCGCCAGCTCTCGGGCGGCCAGCGCCAGCGCGTGGCCATCGGCCGCGCCATCGTGCGGGAGCCCAAGGTCTTCCCCTTCGACGAGCCCCTGAGCAACCTCGACGCCAAGCTCCGCGAGGAGATGCGCATCGAGATCGCCAAGCTCCATCAGAAGCTCGCCACCACCATCATCTACGTCACCCATGACCAGGTCGAGGCCATGACCCTGGCCACCCGCATCGCGGTGGTCAACGCGGGCCGCATCCAGCAGGTCGGGACCCCGACCGACGTCTTCGGCCGGCCCGAGAACATGTTCGTGGCCGGGTTCATCGGGAGTCCCACCATGAACTTCATCGAAGGAGTGCTGCTGCGCGAGAATGGGGTGCTGCGCTTTAAGACCGAGGGCGTGGATGTTCCTGTCCTTGGCGGGACCGGGGCCGAGCCCCTGGGTCCCGCGACCTTCGGCGTGCGGCCCGAGGCCATCTCCATCGAGCGGGGCGGAGCCGGCGGCGACGGCGTGGTGGCGGCCGAGGTCGAGGTGGTCGAGCTCCTCGGCTACCGCAAGAACGTCCACCTCAAGGTCGCCGGCGCCAAGGTCCTCGCGAGCGTGAGCGCGGCCTTCGGCGGCGAGCCGGGCGAGAAGGTCGGCCTGCGCTTCGACCCGGCCGGGGTGCACCTCTTCGAGAAGGGGACGGGCAGGCGGATCAGGTAGGGAGGCGGTGATGAGGAATCTTGCGCTGGCGGTGCTGGCAGCGGCGGTGATGGCTGGGGCGGTCTCGGCTGAGGGTTTGACCTCGAAGCTCCCGGCCAAGGGGCGCGGCTTCGCCCCAACGGCGGCTCCGGACCGTCCCGCGGCTGACGCCAACCTCCTGGTCGAGGTCTCTGCGAAGCACGGCGAGCATCAGGGCGCGGCCCGCTTCATCGTGGGCAGCGGGTCCCAGGCGAACCACGTGCTCGGCGGCGACAAGCCCCATGTCGTCAAGAACAGCCAGGGCACCGGCGTGGAGTTCAAGAAGTGGGGCTTCATCTTCAACGTCCTGCCCACGGTCAACCCGAAGGACAAGGCCGAGGTCTACGTCCAGATGCAGGTCGAGCTCTCCGGCCCCGAGACAGGGGTCACGATCCCTCAGGGCGACGTCCCCGCCATCGGGACCTGGCAGTACCAGTCGTCCTTCACGGTGAGGAAGGGCCGCAAGAGCGTTGTCTTCGAGACCCCGGCCCGGGTTGAGATCACGATCTCCGACGCTCCCGGGAATCCCTGAGACGGGGTCCTAGAACGTCTCCCAGTGGAGGACCTCGGCGAGAGGCCTCTTGGGCTTCTGCGTCGCCGCGCCATCAGGCATCCCCAGGCAGACGATGCTGATGAGCTTGAGTCCGGCTGGGACCTTGAGGAGCTCGCGCACCGCTTCAGCGTAGGGCTTCTTGTCGCCCGCGACCCAGCAGGAGCCCACGCCCAAGGCCGTGGCGGCCAGGAGGATGTTCTCGGTGGCCGCTGAGCCGTCCTCGAGCTGATAGCCCGTCTCCCTGCAGAAGACGACGACCGCGGCCCCGGCCTCTCTCAGGAAGGCGCCGTTGGGCGCGAGGTCGGCCAGGCGGGAAAGGACCGGACGCTGGGTCACGGCCACGAATTCCCAGGGCTGGGCGCCGCGTGCGGTCGGGGCCAGCCTGCCTGCGTCCACGATGTCCGAGATGGTCTTGCGGTCGAGTGCCGCGGAGGCGTACTTGCGGACGCTGACGCGGGAGCGGATGGCGTCCAGGGCGCTCATGGGCAGGGGCTTCGTCGGTTGAGGGGTCATCGGGAATAATTCTAGCATGTGGCATGGCCCCTCGGCCGAAAGGCTGGATCATCTTCGCGGACCTGCACGGCACGCTCCTGGACCGGCGGACCAACGGGTCCGGGCCTGCCCGAGCCGCCCTGAGATCTTTGGCCGCGTCGGACACGCCTCTGGTGCTGGTCTCGAGCAAGTCCCTGCCCGACATGCTGGCCGTGCGCCGCGGGCTGGGACACCGGGAGGCCTTCATCTTCGAGAATGGGGGGGGCGCGGCCCTGCCCAAGGGGAGCCTGCGGTCTTGCCCCAAGGGATTCTCCGAGGAGGGAGGGCTCTGGGTCCGGCTGCTCGGCCCGGGCCGCGAACGCCTCCTGGAGGCCCTTGCCGATATCCAGGGCTCGACCGGGGCAAGCGTGGCCGAGGTCGGCCGGATGCCCCTGGCTGAGCTCATGGCCAGGACAGGGTTCGGGCCAGGGCAGGCCCGGCGCTGCAGGTCTCGCCGTTGCTCCGCGCCCTTCTTCCTGGACGATCCCCGCGACCTGTCTTGTGTGACCCAGGCGGCCGGCAGGCTCGGCTTCCGGGTGGCTCACGGCGGCCGCTTCTACCACCTGCTCGGGTCCGCGGACAAGGGGACCGCCGCGATGATTGTGAAGCGTCTGCTCGGGGGGGGCCGTCGGACCGCGGCCCTGGGCGACGCCCAGACCGACGCCCCTCTTTTTAAGGTCGTGGACCGGCCTTACATCGTGCAAGCCGAGCCTGGGAAATGGGAGCTGATGCGGCTCAAAGGGCTTCGCCGCGTGCCTGCTCCTGGACCCGCCGGAGTCGCGCTTGCTGTCAGGGACCTGTTGGAGGGGACGGACCGCTACCGTTGACTTCCGGCCTTCCCGTCAAGGGAAAAAAGAACCCCCGGCGCTTAAAAGCGCCGGGGGTTCTTTCGAGGATGACCAGCTACGGACAGGTCCAGTATCCGGCTGAACCGCTGGTCGGGGCCGTCTCGACGCAGGCGGTCGCGATGCAGCCCAAGGGGAGCACGGAGTAGGTGCCCGTGGGGCAGGGGACAGTGCCCGGAGGCGGCGTGGTCGTGTACTCCTGGGTCACATTGGTCGGAGGCGGAGGAGGCATGTTCGGCGGCGCCAGGGCATCCGGCGGCGGCGGGGCCTCGGCAGGGACTTCCTCAGGGGGCGGCGGGGGAGGAAGGGTTCCTGGCGGCGGAGGAGGAGGCATCATGCCGGCTGCGGCCACCGCGGCAAGGACCGCGGGAGCCGTGATGACGGGCTCCACCGGCGGTGCGGCCATCTGCGGCGGCAGGGGGGCCGGAGGCTCGGCAGCGCCCGCGACCGAGGAGGCGCCCAACTGCTGGCCTGCCTCGACGGACTGGCTCCGGCCGAAGTTGTCGGCCACGGAGAGGGCGCCCGTAAAGCACATCATCATGACCTGGGTCGGGCTGATCACGTTCATGGAGAAGACGGTGCCGCGGACGCTCGCGACCGCGACCGGGTTGCGGGCCTGGAAGAGCCGGCCCTTGAGCTTGTTGACCCAGGCGTCGATCTTGCCCAGCCCGATATAGACCGCGACCTTCGACATGGTCACTTCCTCGATCTTGAACGTGGCGTTGGCTCCGAGCTGGACCTTGCTGCCGTCCGTGAAGATCACGGTGAGCGAGGAGTCTGCCTCGGTCCTGATCTGGGTGCCGGCGGTGAGCTTCTGGGCTTCCTTGGCGTCGATCCACGGCTCTACGCCGTCGAGGAGGACCTTGGCCTTTCCCTGGAGGCTGCCGACGTAGGCGGCCATGGCCTTGAGCTGGTCGGGCTTAGCCGCGGTTTGCGGGGCTTTGGCGCCCGGCGCGGGCGATGCCACGGCCGCGAAAGCTGTGGAAGATGCGGCGGATACCATCAGGATGAGGAATGCGCTCAGGACCTTGCGTCTCATGAATCCTCCGGAAGACGACATCGTTTCCCCAAGGAAGGGATGATATAGTCTATAGAAATGTCCGGGGCAAAGCAATCCCATTTTCGTCACACCCGGACGGGGAATTGACGGGTGGGGAGGGATGCGCTAGGATATCCCCATGAACCGCAGGCGGCTCTTCCCCATCGTCCTCGCCCTTTTCCTGGCCGGCTGCGGCGCTTCGGCGCCGGCCAAGAAGGAGGCCCCGGCCCCGGCGGAGCCGGAGGCGCTCGCTCCCTTGACGGTCGCGCCCGAGTCCGGCGACTTCAAGGCGCGGGTGCTGGAGAAGGACCCGGACGGGTGCACCTGGGTCGAGAGCGAGGGGGCCGTGACCGTAAGCGACCGGGAGACTCCCAAGCAGGCCGAGGCCGCGGCCATCCAGGAGGCCCGGAACATCGCGCTCAAGGAGTTCCTGGGGGTCAAGGTCACCTCCCGGTTCATGAGCTTCCAGGAGGAGACCCTGCGGGGCCAGGATCACCTGGTCAGCGACATCACCCAGGCCATCCGTCCCGGCAGGGAACTGGATATGAAGGTCCTGGACCGCGGCTACAGGAGCGTCGAGGGCTGCGTGGGCTGCCGGTACTATGTGCGCCTGAAGGCCTGCATCGTGCCCGAGGCCGACACTGCGGACAAGGATTTCAGCGTGGAGCTCAAGGTCTCCCGCGAGATCCTTTACGAGGGCGACGAGACCATCTTGGAGATCATCCCCAGCAAGGACTGCTACATCTACCTCTACGACACCTACGACGCGGCCGGCGGCAAGAAGCAGACGGACCTCCTGATCCCGAGCGACTACGCCCCCGAGGTGCGCCTGCGGGGCGGGCAGACATGGGTCTTCCCGGACGAGGAGGCCAAGAAGCGCGGGCTCCTGGCCTTGGTGGCCCAACTTCCCCCAGACAAGCCTTCCGTGTCCGTAGAGGAGATCCGGGTCATCGCCTCCAAGACGCCCCTTCCCGGCAAGGTCTACGACCCGAAGGTCCCCAACCCGAGGCAGGGAGACGAGAGCGGCCGGGCCGCGGTCCTGCGCAGGCTCAACAGCTCCCGGGTGGAATGGGTCGAGGACAGCGCGGCCATCAGCATCTTCCGCAAGCCTTAGCTCGAAAACGTCATCAGGCTGCCTCTTTCTCCTTTGAGCTGCGCGTGCTTAGAGCAGGGCCGCCTGACTTTCCATGGCGCCTCCGGCCTGTTGGTCAGGCTCGCCTGGAACACGCGGACCTGCGGCTCTGCATCCTGGGGTCATCTCCCCATGCCGGTCCCTTGGCGGCTCGTTGCCGCAGGCCGTTGGCTACATGGCGAGTCCCGGCGCATTTTATGTCTATTCTAGCGTCATTTATTGCATGCTTGCTTTCAGCGGCCACATTCAACCATTAAGTGCAACACTCTGTCGAAAGGCTTCCGCAGGTGTTTGAAATCCCAGGCACTTCCTGGGCAAGCTATTCAGCCAATGTTCTGTGTATTTGATCCGTTTCGC
>JBAZSR010000049.1:0-10034 GCA_041662295.1 Elusimicrobiota bacterium
GGCCCGCCAGGACCGCGGTCGTCGCGGTTGCCCCCGCTCCTGTCCCCGTTTCCGTCCCCGTCCCTGTCTCCGTCGCCGCCCCTGCCCCCAGCCGCCCCGTGGTGGCGGTCCCCAAGGCCCAGCCGAAGAAGGCCGTGGTCGTGGCGGAGATGCCGGCGCTCCACACCGCGTCGTCCAGCCAGCCCAGGGCCGCGGCGCCGGTCGAGGCCCCGGTTCCCAAGCCGGGCGGCAAGTGCAAGTCCCAGGGCACCGACATCATCAGCCGCCTGCCCTGCGACCTGGTGGACATCGACTTCGACAATACGCCGGTCAAGGACATCCTGACCCTCCTTTCAGCCAAGACCGGGGTCAACATCATCAGCGGACCCGAGGTCGCGGGGAACCTGACCCTCCATCTCAAGGGGGTTCCGTTTGACGAGGCGTTCCGCACGATCCTGTCCATGATGGGGCTGACCACCCTGCAGGTCGGCGACAACATCCTCCGGATCATGACCCCGTCGTCCCTTCAGCTGGCCCAGACCAATGCCGCCAACATGACGAAGGTCGTCACCCTGCGCTACAGCAAGGCCTCGGAGATCCTCCCCGCCCTGACCGCGGTGCGCACCGCGGAGGGCCGCACCAAGGGCAACGCGATCGTCGACGAGAAGACCAACTCCCTCATCCTGACCGATTCCGTGGAGGGGATGTCCTCGATGGAGCGGCTCATCGCCAGGCTCGACGAGGTGCCCAAGCAGGTCCTCATCGAGGCCAAGATCGTCGAGGTCGAGCTGAAGAACCAGATCGACTTCGGCATCAAGTGGGACATCTACAAGACCCAGACCGGCGAGTTCATGGGCCAGCAGGGCCTGACCGTGCTCGGCTCGCGCGTCCAGCAGGACACGGCCCTGACTTCGCAGAACATCGTGCATGACAACGTGGACCTGGGCGGGTCCCAGGTCGGGTGGCTGCGCCACGACGCCAAGCCCGCCCGCCAGCCGGGCGACACGGGCCTCGGCACCGGCGTGGACCTCCTGCCCACGGGCCCCGTGGGCATGCTCACGATCGGCCGGGTCACGAACAACTACTTCCTGAACATGCAGCTCGGCGCCATGGCGGAGCAGAACCGCCTCAAGGTGCTCTCGGACCCGAAGATCGCGACCTTGAACAACAAGCCGGCCGAGATCAACGTCACGGACCAGATCCCGTACGACGTGTCCCAGCTGAGCGCCAACGGGACGATCTCCCGCAACATCCAGTTCATCTCCCAGGGCATCAACCTGAAGGTGACGCCCATCATCAGCTCGGACGAGTCCCGCATCACCCTGGACATCAACCCCGAGGTGAGCAAGCCCGCGAGCACCTCGGGCTCGTCGGTCTCGGGCGCGCCAAGCACGACGCGGAGCATGGTCAAGACCATCGTCATCGTCAGGGACGGCGAGACCGTGGTCATCGGCGGCCTGATCACGGACCGCAAGGAGACCCGGATCAACAAGATCCCGCTCCTCGGCGACATCCCGGTCCTGGGCTGGCTCTTCAAGAAGAAGTTCGATTTCCGCAGGCGCGTGGAACTGCTGATCTTCGTCACGCCCAGGATCATCAAGGATTCCTGAGCGCAGTCCTCATCCGTGCTGAGTCAGGGGCCGGGGGATCCGGCCCCTGACCGCTTTCCGGAGACCATGCCATGTGGGTGCTGATCGCGCTGCTCGTCGCCGCCGGGCCCCTGCTCCGCGGGGCCTGGGACCTCTGGGCGCAGACCCTTCTGCTGTCGGCCGCCGCTTTTGGGACGGCGCTCTGGCTTTCGGCCAGGGTCGCGGGCGGGACGGTGCCTGCGCTGCCGTGGAAGGTCCTCGTCTGGACCGGCGTCCTGGCGCTCTTGGGCTGGGCCGCCGCGGCCTTCAGCCCGGTGGCGGCCCTGAGCCTCCCTGAGTGGCGGTGGCGGCTGGGAGGGCTCTGGGTGTTCGCGGTCCTGGCCGCGGTCTCCGAAGAGGACCGCGAGTCCGTGGACACGGCCATCCACGCCGCGGCCTGGGTCCTCGTGCTGCTGGCCTTCTGGCAGCGCTTCATGGAAGGGCAGGGCCGTCCGCCGGGCAGCCTCCTGAAGGAGAACGTGTTCGCGGGCTCGTGCCTGTTCTTCCTGCCCCTGGCGGTCAGGAGGCGCGACTACCTCCTGCTGGCAGCGCTCCTGGCAGGCATGCTCTGGAGCCGCAGCGTGGGAGCGTGGCTGGCCTTGGCCCTGGCCCTGCTCCTCCTTCGGTCGAAGAACGGCCTCGGTCGCGCCATGGTCGCGGTCCTGGCCGTGATCTGCGCCGGGGCCGTGGCTGCCAAGTTCCGCGACGCCGCGGTCCTGGACCGCCTCTCCTGGTGGAGCGCGGCCTGGAGGATGTTCCTGGAGCGGCCCTGGTCCGGCTGGGGCCCGGGAGCTTTCGGACACCTCTTGCCGGCTTTCTCCCAAGAAGGGGGGATCCGGTCCCTCTACGCTCATCAATCCTTGCTGGAGTCCCTGGCCGAGACCGGGTGGCTCCACACCCTGCTCCTCTTCGGCGGCGCCGGGGTCCTCCTGCTTAAGGGACGGACCCACCGGACCTTCGGGGCCGCGGCCGTCTTCTTCCAGTCGCTCTGGGACCTGACGCTCTCCATCCCGGCCGATTCTTGGCTCTTCTCCTATTGCGCCGGGTCCTCCATCCGGCCGGTCTCCCGCCAGGTCCAGGTCCCGCTGCGCTGGCGGCTGCCCGTGATCATCCTCATCCTGGGCGCGGGGAGCCTTGCGACCGGCTCGCTCTGGAACGCCTGGCAGGCGGACCGGCTCAGGGCCATGGCCCGGGGACTGCTCGAGGGCGCGCCGTCTGCCGGGGATGTCCGCCGGGCCCGCAGTCTCCTGGATGCGTCCGTGGGACGGGAGGACCATCCGGACGCGAGGGTCCTGCTGGCCGAGGCCGGCCTTCGGGCCGGGCAGCCGGGCGACGGGGAAGCCCTGGCCTCTGCCGCCGGCCACCTGGAGCGGGCAATCGAGCTCGACCCGTACCGGGCAGGGACCTGGCGCTCCCTGGAGACCGTGTACCGCGGCTTGGGCAGGACCGACGCCGCGGCCGCTGCCTTGTCCCGCGGCAGGGCCTTCTGCCCCTCCCTTGTCGGTGCCGGGGATTAAGAAACTTAAGTTATCAGGGCATCCTGAGCGCTTGAGAAGCTGCTGAGACACTCACGTTGAGGTGGGCGGCGATCTCGGTCAGAGTGTAGCCATGGGAATAGGCCTTGCGGAAGAATTCACGACGAGAACGAGAGGCAGGGCGCAATCGTCCGGGCCCTCGCAGAGAGGCGACTGGGATGCCGCCTTGTTTGGCGCAGGCAAGAGAGATTTCTTCCAGCGTCGGCGGCGGCAGGACATCCTGACTTGTTTGAATCTCTGTAGAGGCGCCTTCCTGCTCGGAGAGGATGTTTTTTGGAGGGAGCAGGTCTGACAGAATCTCTGCAGGCTGGCGTATGCCTTCTTCAACATAGAGGGAAAATTCCCTCTGTGCAAGGGTGATGTCTTTGTCTAGGAGGTTTAAGATCGGAAAAGGGTTCGAAATGTCAGGGAGCGCTGACCCCAGATAAGCACGATGGCTGGAATAAGGCCAGTCTGACGGGTTGACAACCAGGCCGGCTCGAACGGGATTGAGATGGATGTAGCGGGCGATTCTCATGAGGTAGGCATCATCTTCGCATAGCGGTGATTGGAATCGTTCTTGGAACACGTGTCCGGTCTGGTTCAACTTTGAATTGATGTGTCTTGCGTAGCAGTTCAGCAACGACCCCATGATCGCTGAAATGTCGACATGAAATGTCTGAATCAGTAGGTGGACATGGTTAGGCATGAGACAGTGCGAGAAAAGCTGGAGGCCAGTCCTTCTCTTGATGTCGCGGAGCAGGTCCAGGAAGAAGAGCCAATCCGTTTGATCGAAGAATATCGTCCTGCCAGCATTGCCGCGGGCAATGGCATGGTAGACTGCGCCTGGGAATCGAGGGCGGGGTTTTCTGGGCATACTATCTATACGAGCGAGGGGCAAAAAAGTTCCCGAACAATCAGGGCGGTATCTTCAATAACTTAATCCCCGGCACCAAGTTTCGGAGTTTGCTATCTTCTCAGCGGTCCCCATGAAGCCCATCCGGTGGTCCCGCGGCGCAGTGCCCGCGCTCTTCTTCGCGGGCTTGGCGCTCATCCAGCTTGCTCCGGCGTGGCTGGCGGGCCGGACGCCCTTCTGGGGGGACCTCACCTATCTGCACCATCCCTGGCGGGCCCTGCCGGCGCAGCTCATCCAAGAGGGCCGGCTCCCCCTCTGGAATCCTTTCGTCTATTTCGGGATGCCCATGGCCGCCTCCATGCAGGGCGCGTCCTTCTATCCGCTGACCCTGCCGTTCCACCTCTTCAGCTTCCCGACGGCCCTGGCCATGTTCCACCTCGTCCACTATTGGCTGGCGGGCTGGCTCATGTTCCTTTGGCTGCGCTCCCTGCGGCTCTCGACCGCGGCTGCCCTGGCGGGCGGGGCCGCGTACTGCCTCGGCGGGCTCATGGTGAGCCGCATGCAGTTCCTCAACCACCTCGCGGTCTTGAGCCTGGCTCCGCTCCTCCTGCTGTTCTTCCGAGTCCCAGGGCTCCTGTGCCTGGCCCTGGCCCTGGCTTTCCTGGCCGGCTATCCGGTCTTCCTTCCTGGACTGGCCCTGGCCGCGTGGGCCCTGCGCCTGGCGCTCAAGCGGCCCGGGGGATGGCCGGCCCTTGGACGGGAAGCCTTCGGGTGGGCGGCCGCTGTTGTCGGAGCCATGGCTTTGACCGGCATCGTGCTCCTGCCGGCCTTGGAACTGGCGCTCGACTGCAGGCGCAGCGCGGGCATGCCGCTCGCTGAGACCCTTTCCTGGGGCTTTGCTCCCAAGGACCTCGTCCAATGGGTGAGCCCGGTCCTCGTGCCCTTGTCGATGTTCAGCCCGGCGTCAGGCTGGTGGAAGTGCTGTTATGTGGGCTTCAGCGGCTGGCTTGCGGCCGGGTTCGGCCTGGCGGGCCTTGGATGGAGGAAGGCCGCGGGACTGCTCCTGATCTTCGGCGCCACGCTGCTCCTGGTCCTGGGAGGCTCCACGCCCGCGTCCCGGTGGGCCTGGGAGCATCTCCCGGCGCTCCGGCATGTCCGCTACCCCGGCAACCTCTCGTACTTGGCGTGGCCGTGCCTGGCGGTCCTCGTCGCCGCGGGCGTCGAGGCGACGCGTCGGGCTCCAGCCAGGTCCGGGCTGCGGCCCCTGACGCTCCTCCTGGTTGCCGCAGTGGCCGCGGAGCTCACGGCCTATGGTTTCAAGGCCATGCCCGAAGCCAGCAGGGACCTCTTCTCCTCCGCCGGGCCGTTGGCGCGCAAGCTCCAGGCCGAGCTCGGCGGAGTCCGCTACCTGCTCTCGCCAAGGGCGCTGGAGGCGAGCATGGGCCACGGGGTGCGGGATTGGAAGTGGCGGCTCTACGGCCTGACCAATGCTTCCTTCAGGCTGCCGTCCGCCGGGAATTTCGGCGAGCCCTTGGTGCCGAAGGGCTCCTACGCTTTCATGGACCTGCTCTACAATCAGACCGGCGCGGAGCAGGCCAGCCGGCTCTTCCGCTGGTGCGGGGTCGGCATGCTGCTGACTCCCGGGCCTCTGGCAGCGGGCTCCCGCGGAGGCTTGACCCCAGGGGGGAGGGTTCTATGGGAATCTTATCGCCTGGCCGGGATCAGCCGAGCTTACTGGTTCGATGAGGCCGCGGGAGCGTCCCTGCCTGAGCATATTCTCAGCGCCAAGGATCCTGGTCCTCTGCCTGGACCAGGCAGACCTGTCGCTGTCCGCTGGCTTCGCGAGGACCAGTTCGAAGCCTCTGGGGAGGCGCCAGGGCCTGGGTGGCTGTATCTGGCAGAGCCGTTCTTCCCGGGCTGGCGGGCAATTTTAGAGACAGGATCCTCCATCTCGTCGGTCCAGCCTGTCCGGGCCCTGTCCGCCTTCCAGAAGGTAGCGGTCCCAGCTGGTCCGTTCCGGCTCGTTTTCCGCTACGACCCATGGACTTGGCGACTGGGACTGGCCCTTTCCCTGGCCTGCATGTTCGGGTTCTGCCTATATTGGTACAATCAGGCCGCCGCAGATTCTTAATCCCCGGCACCGACATTATGCGCAGGCAAGACATCATCGCTTTCTGCCTCTGGTGCCTGGTCCCCCTGGCGCTGATGTACCCCGCGTGGCTCGAGCCAGGCTCCGCCATGCGCAACTACGGCGACCTCTACGCCTACCACTATCCGATGCGGCACGTGGTTGCCGGCTCCCTGCAGGAGGGCCGCCTGCCTTTCTGGAACCCCTACATCTTCATGGGCCTGCCCCTGGCGGCCAACCCGCAGTCCGTGCTCTTCTACCCGGTCTCGCTGCTGTCGCAGATCTTCCCCCTGGGACTGGCTTTCTCGTGGGACTATCTTTTCCACCTGCTCTGGGGGGGGCTCGGCGCATATCTCCTCGCCCGAAAGAACGGGCTTGGGACCGGCGCGTGCCTCCTCGTTGCCAGCATGTTCGGCCTTTGCCCGTTCCTCGTCTACCGGGTCACGGAGGGCATCCCGACCCTGCTTGCGGGCCTCTCCTGGGTCCCGTGGGCGTGGCTGGTCCTGCAGTCCGGGTCCTGGCTCCTGCTGGCCGGGGTCCTGGCGCTCCAGTTCTTCTCCGGCCACCAGCAGTTCATGGTCGTCAACGGCTTGGCTATGCTCGTTTGGGCGCTGGCGAGCCGCTCGATGACCCTGCTGGGCCGCCTGCTGGCCGGAGGGTGCGTGGCCGCGGCCCTGGCCGCGGTCCAATGGGCTCCGGCCATGGAGTTCCTGGCCCGGTCCGTGCGCGGCTCGTGGCCCGCGGTCTTCACCACCGCCTACTCCGTGGGCTTCCGGGAGTTGGCGACCTGGCTTTGGCCCGGCGCCCTGGGGACTCCGCTGGCCGGGACCTGGGGCGATGTCCCGTCCGTCTTCTTCGAGACCTGTGGGGTCTACCTGGGCGCCGCAGGGCTCCTGCTGGCCTTGTGGCGGCTGGCGGCCAAACGGCCGCTCCTGCCGTGGCTGCTCATCCTTCTGGGGCTCTTCCTGGCCGCGGGGGGCCGCAACCCGCTCTACCGGTACGCCCTCGAGAGCACCGCGGCCGGATATCTGCGCACGCCGGCGCGGTACATCCTGCTCTGCCTGCTGGGCCTGTTGTTCGCCGCGGGCGGGACGGCCAGGGAGCGGCTGCCGCGGTGGCCTCATTGGGCCAGGCTCGGCCTGGTCCTGCTGGTCCTCGTTGACCTGGCTTGGTGGGCGCGGCCCTATCTTCGGACCGAGTCCAGCCGGAGCTATCTCGAGCCCAAGCCCGGCGTGGCCGAGGTCATCGGAGGAAAGCCCTTCCGGGTCCTGACGGACCCGGACCTCGCCAGCCCGAACAAGACCATGCTCTACCGGGCCATGAACGCCAACGGCTACGAGGCGTTCTATCTGGCGGATTTCCCGGCTTACGCGGCCAGGGCGGAGGGAAAGCCTGCTGCTGACCCCAGCCGCGCCTACATCACGGCCTACGGGTCCCAGGAGATGAAGCGGGCCGGGGTGGCCTATTTCATCGACCTCAAGGGCATGCGCCGGGCCAGCCGGGGAGAGTGCCAGCTCGCGTTCTTCGAAGGGATGGACTGCGGCGGCGGCGGCTCGCCAGGGCTCCTCATCGAGAGGCCTGAGCGCTGGACCGTGACCGGGAGCGCGCCGGCTGGAGGCGGCCGGCTCGTGCTGGCCCAATCATCCTACCCAGGCTGGAGGGCTTTCATCGACGGGCGGGCGGTGGAGGTCTCGAAGTGGGACGGCATCTTCCAATCCGTTCCCCTGCCGGGCGGGGACTTCAGCGTGAAGCTCGTGTTCGAGCCTACCTGGTGGCCTGAGCTGGCATTGCTTGCCGCTGCGGCCTGGCTGATGTGGCTGAGCCTGGCGCTCCGTGAAGGGGCCGAGACCGCCGAGGGGCTGGAATGAAGCGGCGGACCTGGACCGTCTTCCTCGCGTTCCTCCTCACCACGGTCTTCCTCGGGCTCGCCCTGCGCAACCTCAGCTGGCCCGAGATGCGCAAGGCCTTCTCGGCCGCTGACGTCCGGTGGCTCTGGGTCGTCTGCTGCGTGGCCTTCTTCGACCTGGCAGTCCGGGCCATGAGGTGGCGGCTCATCCTGTCTCCGGTCGCCGACGCGCCGGCGGCCGTGCTCTACAGGATCGTGGCCATCGGCTTGGCCGCCAACAACATCATCGTGGCCAGGCTCGGCGAGCTCGGCCGGGCCGCCTTGGTGGGCCGGAGGTTCAAGATATCGTTCTTGGCCGCGCTCTCGAGCATCCTGGTCGAGCGGCTCTGCGACGCGACCGCGGTCCTCATCCTCTTCAATGTCGTGGCTTTCTTCAACGCAGAGGTCATCTCAGCGAGGTTGAGGATCGTCACGCTCGGAATCCTGGCGGCCGTGCTGGCCGTCCTGGCGGTCCTGGTCTTCGCGTTCGAGGCGCTCGAGCCCGGTGGGGCGCTGGAGAGGAGGCTCAAGCTTCTCCCCAAGGCCCACGACCTCTCGGTCAAGCTCGTGACCGGGGCGCGGGCCCTGCGCACCCGGGCCGTCTTCCCCATCATGGGGCTGAGCTTCCTCCTGTGGTGCATCAATGCCATGCCGTTCTGGCTGGTGGACAAGGCCATGGGCCTGCATCTGCTGGATTTCGGCCGGTCCCTGCTGGTGCTGACCTGGGGCGCGGCCGGCGCCTCGGTCCCGGGCGCGCCCGGCGCGGTCGGCACGTTCGAGGCCGCGGTCCGCAGCGGCATGGAGACCATGGGCGCGGCCCCGCCCCAGGCCCTCGTGTACGCGGTCCTCGTGCACGCGCTCGCCTACGTGACCGTCACGGTCCTGGGCTTGGGCCTCATGTACGTCGAGGGGATCTCGCTCGCGAAATTCGAAGAGGGCGCCGAGAAGGTGTCCCTGGAGACCAAGAGATGAAGCGCCGCCTTTTAGAATTGCTGGCCTCGCCGTGCTGCCGCAGCGCCATGGAGGCTGACTGCGCGTGGGACGGGGACTCCGCCCGCATGGGGCACCTGCTCTGCAAGCTCTGCCGCCAGCGCTATCCCATCATCGACGGCATACCGCGGCTTTTCCCGCCCGTGGAGCTTGCTCCGGGGGTCCTCGCGACCAAGGAGTCCTTCGCGTGGGAGTGGCTGCGCCACCCCGGTCCCAGGCCCGAGGAGGACCGCGCGATCTTCCTGGAGGAGACGCAGATCCCGGCCCAGGACTGGAAGGACAAGGTCGTCCTCGACGCCGGGTGCGGCATGGGCCGCTACTCCCTGGCCGCAAGGGGCCTGGGCGCGGAGGTCGTGGCCTTCGACCTCTCCGAGGCCGCTCTCAGGCTTGGGCCGGCGTCGGACGCGGACCCGCGGCTCCACGTGGTCATGGGCGACCTCAACCACCCGCCGTTCCGCCGGGGCGTCTTCGACACGGTCTTCAGCCTCGGCGTCCTGCACCACACGGCGGACACCCGGACCGCCTTCAACCGCGTGGCCGAGCTCGTCCGGGACCGAGGTCTCCTCACGGTCTGGCTCTACGGCAAGGCGGGCCGGCTGGAGGATTTCCGCACCAATCCGCTGAGGGAGGACCGGCGCTGGGTGGGCCGCCACCGGACCCTGGCCTGGCTCCTCGTGGCCCTTCGCCACGGATTGAGCGACCTGCTGCGCCTCGTCACGGTGCGGTTGCCGGTGCGGCTCCTCTATCCCCTGTGCTACCCCCTGGCCCTGCTCGGGGCCGTTCCGTTTTTGAAGTTCCTCACCTATTCGGTGCACCCCGATTTCCAGGTCAGGCTCATCGAGGATTTCGACTGGCTCTCCCCGGTCTACCAGCACCACCACACCAAGGAGGAGCTGGCCGTCTGGTTCAGCCAGACGGGGTTCACGGTGCTCAAGGTCCTGCCGCACGGCCTGGTCCCCAAGCCCGGGATGCTGGCCAGGAAGACTGATGCGGCTTAAGTCGGTCGTGATGGTGAGCGCGGGCTTCCACCCCTATGTCGGAGGCTCGGAGAAGC
>JBAZSR010000049.1:10044-19462 GCA_041662295.1 Elusimicrobiota bacterium
AGCAGGCCCTCGAGCTCTCCGTGGCGCTCCGGTCCGCGGGGTGGGATGTCCGGGTCCTCACGCGCGGGATCCGGGGCCTGCCGGCCAGGGAGATCGTGCGCGGTGTTGCGGTCCGCCGCCTCTGGGCGCCCGGGTCCGGCGCGCTCAATTCCATCGCCTTCATGGCGTCTTTGTTCCTCCAGCTGATTCGCGACGCGGCCTCCTACGACGTCATCCACGTGCACCTCGCCGGGTCGCCGTCTTTGCCCGCGAGCCTGGCCGGCAGGATCCTGGGCAAGCCCGTGATCGTCAAGCTCGGGGGCGGCCGCGGCATCGGCGAGCTGGCCGCTTCCGGCGGGACATTCCTCGGCCGCCTCAAGATCAGGGCGGTCCGGTGGCTTGGGCCGCGCGTCGTGGTCGTGACCTCGGACCTGCGCGAGGAGGTCGCGGCCTTCGGCCTCACGGGAAGCAAGGTGAGCGTGCTCCCCAACGGGGTGGACACCGCGGCCTACCGCCCGGCCGCGGGGGAAGAGCGTTCTGCCCTGCGCCGGGAGTGGGGCTGGCCCGAGGGGCTCGGGTTCCTCTACGTCGGAAGGCTCTCCCCGGAGAAGCGGCTGCCCATGTTCCTCGAAGCCCTGGCCGCCGAAGCCGGGGCTGGGGCCGGCGCGTCCGGCCGGACGCCCTTCTTCGTCGCCTTCGTGGGCGAGGGGCCGGAGGAGAGGACGCTCAGGGACCAGGCAGGGCGCCTCGGCTTTAAAGCCTTCTTCCACTCGCCGCTCACCGAGGTCTGGAAGGCCTACCAGGCCGCGGACGTCTTCGTCCTGCCGTCGGTCTCTGAGGGGCTCTCGAACTCTCTGCTCGAGGCCATGTCCTGCGGTCTGGCCGCGCTGGCCAGCAGGGTGGGGGGGACGGGCGAGGCCGTGGAGGACGGCGCCACGGGCATCCTCTTCGACGACGTCCCGGGCCTGCGGGCCGGCATCGGTCGCCTGCTCCGCGAGCCCGGCCTCGCCGCCAGGCTCGGCTCCGCGGGCCGGGAGAGGGCCATGAGGTTCTCCATCGTCGAGACCGCGAAGAGATACGAGGCATTGTACTTGGGAAAAGAGTGAAGATCTTGGCCGTCATCGGCACCCGGCCCGAGGCCATCAAGATGGCGCCCGTGGTCCGGCGGTTCAAGGAGGATCCGGACCTCGAGGTCCGGGTCTGCGCCACGGGCCAGCACCGGGAGCTCCTCACCTCAGCGCTCGCGGAGCTGGGGCTCCGGGCCGACCATGACCTGGCTGTCATGAGGCCGGCCCAGGAGCCGGGGGAGACCTTGGGCCGCCTCCTCGTCCTCCTCGACCGGGTCCTCGCCCGGGAGAAGCCCGACCTCGTCCTCGTGCAGGGCGATACCACGACCTGCTTGGCCGGGGCTCTCGCGGCCTTCCACCGCAAGGCGCCGGTGGGGCACGTGGAAGCGGGACTGCGCACCTTCGACCTTTCCCAGCCCTTCCCGGAGGAGGCCAACCGCGTGCTCACCGACAGCGTGAGCAGTCTCCACTTCGCGCCCACTCCGGCCGCGGCCCGCAACCTCAGAGCCGAGGGAGCTGACCCGGCCCTGGTCTTCATGACCGGCAACACCGTGGTCGACAGCCTCAAGTGGGCCCTGGCCCAGGACGGGGGGTTCCAAAGCCCGGTCCTGCGCCGCCTGCCCAAGGGAGGCCGCCTGGCCGTGGTGACCCTGCACCGGCACGAGAGCTTCGGGCCGCCCCTGGAGTCAGCGTGCCGCGGCATCCTTGCGGCGTGCCGGCGCCTGCCGGACCTGCGCTGGGTCTACCCGGAGCACCCCAACCCGAGGGTGCGTTCGGCAAGGGCCTTCCTGCGCCACCCCAGGATCACGGTCTGCAAGAGCCTGGGCTACCTCGATTTCACGCGCCTCCTGCGGCGGGCCGAGTTCGTGGTGACGGACTCGGGCGGCGTCCAGGAGGAGGCCGCGGTCCTGGGCAAGAGGGTCCTGGTGGCCAGGGAGAAGACGGAGCGGCCCGAGATCCTGCCGGAGTGGGGCGCGCTCACGGGCTCGGACCCTGAGAAGATCGCGGCGGGCGCGGTGCGTCTGGCCTCGGGCCGCCGGCGGGCTCCGCCTGCGGGGAGCAATCCTTTCGGAGACGGCCGGGCCGCGGAGAGGATCCACGCGGCCGTGATGAGGTGGCGCCATGAACGATGACATGAAGCTTTCCGAGATCGACTGCCTCTGCGGGGCGCGGGACTACGCCGTGCTCTACGAGAGGCCCTACCCCCGGGTGCTGACCGAGGTGGACTTCAACGCGACCACGGACCGTTTCGACGCCTACGGCCGGATCGTGCGCTGCCGGGCCTGCGGCCACGTCTACACCAACCCCAGGCCCGAGGCGGGTCTCATCGCCCGCGGCTACGCCGAGACGGCGGACCCCGAGTACGTCCAGGAGTCGTCGAGCCGCGCCATCAACGCGCACCTCTGCCTGGCCACGATCAAGGCGTTCGCCGGGGAAGGCCGGCTCCTGGAGGTCGGCTGCAGCGCGGGCTACTTCCTCAACGCCGCCCGCACCGACTTCTCGGTCACCGGGGTCGAGCCGAGCCGCTGGGCGGCCGCCGAGGCCTCCCGCAGGTTCGGGGTCAGCGTGCACGCGGGGACCCTGGCGGAGGCGGGCTTTGCCGGCGGGACCTTCGACGTCTGCGCCCTGGTCGATGTCATCGAGCACCTGACCGACCCTGTGGCGGTGCTGGCCGAGTGCCGCCGCGTGCTCAAGCCCGGCGGGCACCTCTATCTCGTCACGCCGGACATCGGCAGTCTCTCGGCCAAGCTCCTCCGCGGGGCCTGGTGGGGCCTGCGGCCCGCGCACCTGCACTACTTCAACAAGGCGACCCTGACGGCCCTGCTCAGCGGGATGGGGTTCGAGACCCTGCTCTGCCGGTCCTACGGCAGGATGTTCACCCTCGACTACTGGTCGAGCCGCCTCAAGAACTACCCCGCGCTCGTGCGCGCCTTCGTGGAGCGGAGCATCGGCGTGCTCCGGGTGAAGGACAAGTTCGTCTACATCAACACCCGGGACTCGGTCGAGGTCGTGGCGCGCAAAGTCTGACCTGGGAGGCTGCGGGGACGGGCTCCTAGAGCAGCGAGGGGCCTTCGACCCTGCCGTCCGGGTACACCTTGAACCCGTAATCGAACGCGAAGACCTTGCTCCGGCTGAGAGGCTGGAACCTCAGGTCGCGCACTCTTGCCCAGGTGAACCCGGCCGGATCCTCGACAGCGGTCCAGACCGGCGCCTTGAAGAACCTCCCCAGCCCTTCCCCTGCCGCCGTGCCAGCGGCCAGCCTGCATGCTGGATGGCCGGGCTCCGTGACGATCTCGTCCTTCAGAGAGACCGCTCCCTGCACGGGCCGGATGAGATAGGTCCTGTACGTCCCTCCGCTGCGGGTCACCCCGCGCCACCGCAGGGGCCCGAAGGGCTCGGGAAAGACGTAGGAGAACTCCGGGACCGAAGAGGCCGTCTCCCGGCCGAGGATGCCGGCGCTGGCCTGCCTGCCGGCCCAGCAGAGCAGGAGGTAGCAGCCCGTGGCCAGCAGGGAGGCCCTGGCCCAGGTCCGGGCTTGGGCCCTCCAGCGCCAGAAGGAGCGGTCGAGCAGGGGCGCGGCCAAAAATCCGATGAGGATGAGGTCCATGATGAAGACATTGGCCAATTCCGGCCTGGCATCGGACAGGGGCCAGAGCAGGGCCACTCCGAAGGAGTTGGTCAGGTCCAGGAGAAGGTGGATGAGGACGGCCAGCATGGTCCAGGTGAAGAGGGTCACGTAGGACCGGGCGGGCCACTTCCACTTGAAGGCCGCGGCAAGGGCCGCTGACCAGAGCGGCGCGGTAAGAAGCGAGTGGCCGAAGGTCCTCCTTAAGGCGATCGCATCCATGCCCCCGACCGCGTAGACCAGGGCGTCCACATCCGGCAGGTTCGAGGCCAGGGCCATGATCCAGAGCGGCTCGTCATCTCCGCGCTTGCTCAGGAATGCCGTGGCCACGCAGATGCCCGAGAGCGTGTGAGTGATCGGGTCCATGGGCCGAGAGATTAGCAGGTCCGGAGAAGCCTGGCAAGGCGGGTCGTGCAAGCCTTGCGCATGGCAGCAATGACCTGTTAGACTTATCTCGCTTGACCGTTCTTCCAATGAGGATCGTGTTCCCAGGACTCAAGACAGCGTTGAGCATCGTGTTTTCTGCGGCAATGCTCCTTCTCAGCGCCCCGGCCTTTGCCAAGGGCAGGGTCGAGGCCCTGGCCGAGCGGCTCGAATCTTCTCCAGCCGGCAATGACGCCGACAAACTCCCCCTGGTCGCGGCCCTCGGCGCCACAGGAGACGAGGACGCGGCCGCGCCCCTGCTCAAGCAGTTCCAGTTCCGCAAGGCCCGGCCCGGCCTCCTGGTCGAGGTCGCCAAGGCTTTGGGCAGGCTCAAGGCAAAGCAGGCCGCGGGCCCCTTGCTGGCATGTTGGGATCATCTCGAGTCCATGCGCCTGAGAGGAGAGCTCCCCGGAAGCTTACAGCGCCTGAGAGCCGAGGTCGTGGACGCTCTCGGCCGCATCGGGGACAAGAAGGCCTCTCCCGTGGTCCTGGCTGCCTTGGCGGATGACGAGACCGCTGTGGTCAGGGCTGGCATCGGGGCTTGCGCCAGGCTCAAGGAGAGGAAGGCCGTGGACCTCCTCATCGGTTTGGCATCTTCGGACGCCGTCTACATCAATCCCGTCTACGAGGCCCTGGGCGAGATCAATGATTCCCGTGCCCGCGCAATCCTTCTGAGGGGCGCGGCCGGCGACGACCCCTCAGCCGCGGCCGCGGCCTCCTACGCTTTGGTGCGCATGGGCGAGAAATCCGGCCGGGAAGGCTTGAAGAAGCTCGCTGCCTCGGGCAAGGGCAGGGCCGAACTCCTGGCCGCGTCCTATCTGGCCAGGCTCGACGAGGACGAGGGAGTGGATGCCCTGCTGGCTGTCCTCAATGACCGGGATTCCCCGTTTCGCGAGACCGCTGCCAGCCATCTCGCCAAGGCCGGCAACACGAGGGCGGTCGGCCCCGTGACCCAGACCCTCGAACGTTCCAAGGACCCTGCCTTGCGCCGGCTCTGCGTGGCCGTGCTGGCCGGCGTGGGCGGCTCCAAGTCCATCCGCGCGCTCAAGGACGCCGCCGAAGACAAGGACGCCTCCGTGGCCCAGGCAGCCGCCGCCGGCCTGGTCGAGCTCGGCGAAGAAGACTGACATGCGATCCGAAGAACCAGGAGGCGATTGATGACGCACCATGGACTGCTGGTCTGTGCTTTTCTTCCCCTCGCGGTCTCTTGCGCCGGCTGCGCAGGCAGTCCGCCAGTCAGAGACGGCAGGATCCATAAGGAGGGCGCCTATTTCGAAGTGTCCCTCCCTGAAGGCTGGGCCCAACAGACGCGGGCATTCGGCCTGAGCGACGAGGAGAAGAAGATCTTCGGCGTGACCCTGACCGCGCCCTTCGATCCCTCCGCCAGCGAGGGTTCCGCGCCCCGCATGTCCGCGCATTACTACGCGCCCGACAACCTGATGGACAAGACCGCGGAGAAATACATCCGCGTCCACACCTCGCCCGTCCCGGTCGGCGTCCACGTCTTCCCGGCGCTCCCAGAGGTCAAGGACGGCCAGTTCCAAGGTCTTCTCACGGAGATCTTCTCCAATATGACCCATGAGCGCGGTCCAGAGCGCAGGATCGACGCGAAGGGGATCGAACTCTGGGAGAGTTTCGTGGTCATCACCCCGAAGGAAGGGTACTACGCGCTCCGGTACTCCGCTCCCAAGGACCGGTATGCCGCGGGCCTTCCCGCCTTCGAAGCTTTCATCGCCTCGTTCAAGCCTCTGCTGAGATGACGGGCCTCTCTTTCCGAGTCCCCTGCCAAATCAAGCTATGATCTAACCCTGGAGAGGTGGCCGAGCGGTTTATTCGGCGGTCTTGAAAACCCGATCCGCCGAGGCCATCAGACGCTTCAGGGCCGTTTCTCGATGAGGAATCCCACCCTTCGGTTGCCGGTAGTTGTCCTTGGTTGATCCCTTTTTGCTCCAAAGTCGTCACCAAACCCGTCAGCCTCGCCAGAGGGCCCCATCCGACAGCGTTAGGCAGGCCGAAGGCGGGCAACTTTAATAAGAATCTGCGGTCGCGCGCCATATTAAAGAAATATGCTACTTTCATTACTATGAAGTGGCCCGAGATGGCCATGTTTAACTGAAACCAAGTATGTCCGTGGAGAGAAAATGACCCGTGCGGGAAGCTACATCAGTCAGCCGGAAGGATTCAAGGCTTTCATCCCGGCGCTGCTTCCGCCCAGGCCGCCGATCGCCCTGGACGGCGAACTCGCGAGGCTGCTTTCCGACGCCGATCACGCCTTGGGACGGCTCGACGGTATTACGGCAATCCTGCCGAACCCCGACCTGTTCGTTGCCATGTATGTTCGCCACGAGGCCGTCCTAAGCTCTCAGATAGAAGGCACGCAGAGTTCCCTGGATGAGGTCCTGCTCTTCGAGCTTGATGAAAATGGCGCGGAGAAGCCTGCGGATGTGGAAGAGGTCGTCAACTATGTCCGGGCCATGAACCATGGCCTCAAGCGGCTGGGGACACTGCCATTGTCCTTGCGGCTTATCCGTGAAATCCATGCCGAGCTTCTACGCGGGGTGCGCGGGAGCCAGCGGACGCCCGGCGAGTTCCGCCGCAGCCAGAACTGGATTGGACCGGCCAATGTCGGGTTGAGCAAGGCGACGTTCGTGCCGCCGCCGGTCCACGAGATGCATCAGGCGCTCGACAATCTGGAGAAGTTCCTCCACGACGAGTCCTTGCCGGTGCTGATCCAGTGCGGTTTGGCTCACGCACAGTTCGAGACCATCCATCCCTTCCTTGATGGTAATGGCCGTATCGGGCGCTTGCTCATCACGTTCCTGCTTTGCCACCGCAGGGTTTTGAACCAGCCCCTGCTCTACCTGAGTCTCTACTTGAAGGCCCACAGGGCCGAGTATTATGACCGGCTCATGGCGGTTCGCAATGACGGCAACTGGGAGGCGTGGCTTAAGTTCTTCCTGCGCGGGGTAGCGGAGGTCAGCACGGAGGCGACGACTACGGCGCGCAAGATCATCGCGTTGAGGGACAAGCACCGCCAGCTGATCGGGGAGAGGATTCGTCGCAGCGCGGCGGCCCTGCGGCTTCTGGACGCAATGCTCGAGCAGCCTGTCCTGAACCTCGGGCTAGTTAAGGACGCGACTCGTTGCTCCGCTCCCACGGCAGCCGCGCTGGTGAGTAAGATGGAGAACTTGGGGTTGCTTCGTGAGGTGACCGGCTACCGCCGCAACAGGCGCTACCGCTATGAGCCGTATCTGTCGCTCTTCGGGCCGTCTTCTTGATGACTGAGGCCCCCCGCCCTTATGCCTGACCCGGCGGTGGAGCGGGGCGGGGTGTATCCCCATTCTTGACAGCGGCTTGCGGCCAAAGCTAGGCGAGAAATCTTCCAAACCCGCCTCCAAACCTGTCAATAAAACGGGATGGTCGGTTGGGGGCATGAAAGGGCCCCTCTGAAATCTGTAACAGTATCAAGCTATAATTAAGGTCTGGAGAGGTGGCCGAGCGGTTTATGGCGGCGGTCTTGAAAACCGCTGAGGGTTAACAGCCCTCCGGGGGTTCGAATCCCTCCCTCTCCGTCCCTTTGCAACGCGGTTCAAGATTCCTTGGACCGCGTTTCTGTTTTTGTTGGGAACAAAAACGGGGGGTCGCTCGTATATATAGATGTATGAAACTCCCGAATCCCATAACGCCGCAGTTGGAAGTCGAGAGCCTCATATACCTGGTCCGCGGACACAGGGTCATGCTTGATTCTGATCTTGCACGCCTGTATGAGGTTGAGACAAAGGCTTTGAACCGCGCGGTGAAGCGCAATGAGAATCGCTTCCCCCAGGACTTCATGTTCCGACTCACCGCGGAGGAGACGAGCTTCTTGAGGTGCCAAATTGGCACCTCAAGAGGGGCCCATGGCGGACGGAGGTATTTGCCCTTGGTATTCACGGAGCAAGGCGTCGCCATGCTGTCCGGTGTCCTCACGAGCGAGCGGGCTGCTTGCGTCAATGTGGCAATCATGCGCGCTTTCGTCCGTCTGAGGCAGCTGATTTCCATGAATACTGAGCTTGCCGCGAAGCTGGCAGAGCTTGAGAGAAGGATCGAGAAGCATGACGGGAGCATTGGAAGTCTCTTCCGGGCCATTCGGCAGATGATGGCGCCGCCGCAGCCGAAGCAGTTGAAGATCGGATTCAGACCAAATCCTTGACGTCGGTTTGAGATGCCAAATTGGCATCTCAAAGGAGTCGTTGCAGTGGCCGGCTGGGAACAAAATCAGGGGTGCGCTCGTATATAGGTGTATGAAGACCCCGAATCCCATCGCGCCGCAGTTGGAGGTCGAGAGCCGCATATACCTGATGCGCGGCCAGAAAGTCATGCTCAGTCATGATTTGGCCGAGCTGTATGGAGTCGAAACCAGAGTCTTGGTGCAGGCGGTCAGGCGCAATCTCGACCGATTCCCCGAAGACTTCATGTTCCGGCTCACCTGGGAAGAGACTGTCCGGTTGAAGGCGCGAGTTATTGCTGAAAAAACCACTGCGATCTTAAGATCACAGGCTGTGATCTTAAGATGGGGGGAACACCACAAATACCAGCCATACGCGTTCACTGAGCAGGGAGTCGCGATGCTCTCGAGCGTCCTCCGAAGCAAGCAGGCGGTCCAAGTCAACATCGAAATCATGCGGGCATTCGTAAGGCTTCGGCAGATTCTCGGTGCCCATAAAGACTTGGCGAGGAAACTCGAGACACTGGAGAAGAAGTACGACGCCCAGTTCGGCGTGGTCTTCGACGCGATTAGAAAACTCATGGCGCCGCCGGAGCCGCCGAGGCCGAAGATTGGTTTCAGGCCGGATTCCTAAGGATGTAGGCTGTGAATGGAATATGCGTGTGGAAATCAGGGGCAAGCACGATCGGCCGGCGATGTCCCCGAGAATCGTGAGGGGCTCTTTGAGGTGCCATCTTGGCACCTCAAAAGGGAACAAAAACGGGGGGTCGCTCGTATATAAGTTATGAGAGAAAAGGGTGTCTTGGTCCCAAACGTCGATATCAGCAGCCGGATCTATCTGATCCGTGGACGACGGGTCATGCTGGATGCTGACTTGGCGCAGATGTATGGTGAGTCAACGCGCCGACTCAATCAGCAGGTAAGGCGCAATGGCGCGCGCTTTCCCGCAGACTTCATGTTCGAATTGACCCGCGAGGAGTTCAGGGTTTTGATGTTGCAATCTGGGGATGCGTTGAATTAATCTGTTGAATGTCTCCCATTGCAGACCAGGTTTGGTCGCAGTCGGATAAGCGCTGTGGCCCAACGAAGAAGTGACTTCGGGTTGTTGGCGGAACG
>JBAZSR010000050.1:0-19375 GCA_041662295.1 Elusimicrobiota bacterium
CTCGTGTCCAGAGGGATCCTCTGCCAGGTGTCGTTGTTGCCGTCGTACTCGTCGAAGTCCGCGAAGATCATGTTGCGGGTGATGGCCACGGAAGGCAGCGGCCCCGTGACGAAGGTCCCCGCGGAGACCGAGGGGCTCAGGTCGATCCTCGACGCTACGTACTTGACGGTCGCCCCGGGGATCTCGAGCGTGATGTTGTTAAGGATCGGGCCGGTCTGGGGCAGGTCCGTGTCCACGCCCACGACGCCCGTGATGTCCCGGAAATTGGCCGAGAAGCTGATGGCGCCGGTCGGCTCTCCGCCTACGAGCGTCTGGAAGATCGCGGTGCCGGCCGGGATCTCGGCGAACATGGAGGAGATGTTGATGGTGTAGGTGGCCTCGGCCGCGGCGTCGACCTTCTCCCCCGTGACCGCCTCGAGCAGGACCGTGCCGCTCGAGATGACTCCCCCGATGGTGGCGAGGGGAAAGCCTGTCAGCATGATCGGCCCGTTCCAGTAGTTGCGTCCGCCGGCGCAGCGGCTGTCGCCCGCGGGGAAGGGCGCGGGGTTGCCGTACCGGATGGGCGACGGGGTGCTCATGTTGCTGATGGTGGCGGCCGTGAAGTCGATGCAGCTGGTCGCGTCCATGTAGTCGGCCGGCACCGACGGGTTGAACCGGGCGTTCCCGTAGTTCCCGGTGCCCATGAACAGGGCCAGGTTCGCGAGGTAGGCCCAGCCGCAGGTGCCGACGTCGTTGCAGAAGACGTTCGCCCCTGCGTAGCTGCCGTAGGTCCCGGAGTAGCCGTCGTATTCGTCTCCCTGGCCCGAGGCGTACCTGGAACTGCCGCCGACCCACTCGATGACCGGGTTTTCGAAGAGGATCTCGCCCTCCCGGACGATCCCGGTCACCTGGGAGCCGAGCTGGAAGAGCATCTCGACCGAGATGTTGCTCGTGATGACCGTGGCGCTGGAGATAGTGTCTCCGAGGTCGCAGAAGGGAAGGGCGCCGGCGGGGTTCGTGCAGCCCGCCGCTCCCGGTCCTGTGAAGAAAGCGCCCTCGTTGATGGTGGCTGATGGGGTGAAGTACGTGGTGGGGATGTTGCCTAGTCCTCCCTGGATGACCACGCTTCCGTTGTTGCGCAGGGCCGCCGCGAAGCTGGCCTTCCTTGAGGTGAGGTTGGGGCCGACCGTCATGCGGT
This sequence comes from Elusimicrobiota bacterium, assembly GCA_041662295.1. GTDB lineage: Bacteria > Elusimicrobiota > Elusimicrobia > UBA1565 > UBA9628 > JACQWX01. The sequence continues at coordinate 1,178 of JBAZSR010000050.1, forward strand.
TGGCGCTGGGATCGTAGATTTCGGAGGTGTTGAGGAAGCCCCTGTTGGCTTCGGTGTTTTTGCCGTTGTTGCCTCCGGCGATCATGACATGGCCGTTGGCCATGGTCGTGGCCGTGTGGTAGGCTCGGCCTTCCCAGAGGGGCGCCGCAGGGCCCCAGCACCCGGTGGGAGGGTTGCAGTCCACGCTGAAGCGCTCCGAGAAGGGGATGAAGGGCGGGTTGACCGCGGAGTTCCAGCCTCCGGTCACGAAGATGTCGCCGTTGAAGACGATGCTGGCGGTGTGGCCCGTGCGGCCGGTCAGCAGGTTCTGCCCGGCTGCTCCGGCCGCGATCGCGTCCGCGGCCCCGTAGCCCGGGGTGAAGACGTCGCAGGAGGAGAGCACGGCCCCGCCGTTCTGGCCTCCGCAGATGAAGACCCGGCCGTCCTTGGTGAGGGACGCAGTGTGGTTGTAGCGCCCGCCGCTGGGCAGGGCCGCGGGAGCGGACCAGGCGCTGCTGAGGGGGTCGAAGATGGTGTAGGTGCCGCACGTGCCTCCGCAGCCTGCGCTGAAGCCGCCCGCGACCAGGATCCTGCCGTCCGGCAGCAGGGTGGCCGTGTGCGACGCCCGGTCGACCGACATGGCGGGCAGGTTCTCGATGATGCCCAGGTTCTCGTTGAGCCTCTGGACGCCGCTCGCGCCTGAGCCGAGGTAGGTGAGGCCGGGATTCTCGTCGCCGATCCCTCCGACCGCGATGATGTTGCCGTCCGGCATGAGGGTGTGCGTGTGCGAGCGCCGCGGGGTGTAGGCCTGGCCGAAGGACTTCTCCGCCGGGACGCACAACGCGGCCATGGCCATGCCGAGGGCCGCGAGGAGGGAGAGCGGGCGGAAGCTGGATCTCATAGAGGGCTCGTCGGATATGCGCTCCGGCGGGCTCTAAGGACTAGGGTATCAGGCGCTTGTTACAAAAACAATAACAAGGCCGCCAGGTGACCGTTTGGGGGCTATTTCGGGTAGACGACGACCACGGAGGCTCCGCGCTCGACCTTGGAGTTGCGGGGGTCCACCTTTTTTTTGCCGTCTTCCAGGAACCAGTAGCGGTAGGTCCCGGGCTTCAGGAAGAGGGTGAGGTCCCAGTCCCCCCCGGAGCCCCGGACCATGTCCTTGCGGCCTCCGCTGCGGACCAGGAAGGCTCCCGCGAGCTTGACGGACTTGGCGTTCGGGGCATGGTGCGAGAACTCGACCGAAACAGCCTTTTCCAGGGTGTCGTTGGACGCGGACAGGGAGGGCGGGGGCGGCTCCTTGGCAGGTTTGGCAGCGGTCTTGGCCGTCTCAGGCTTGGCAGGCTCAGGCTTGGCAGGCTCGGGCTTGGCAGTCTCGGGCTTGGACGGCTCGGGCTTGGCAGGCTCGGGCTTGGCAGTCTCGGGTTTGGCTGTCTCGGTCTTGGCCGGTTCCGGTTTGGGCTGCGCCTTGGATTGGACCGCGACCGAGGCTCCGGGCTTGCCCTTCCATTGGTGATAGGCCTTCATGCCCACCACTCCGAGGTAGCTGCCGAAGACCGCGATGAGCAGGGAATCAACGACGAGCAGGCCCATCCAAAGCCCCTGGGAGCCGAAGGGCTTGGCGCCGGGGGCCGGGACCGCCGGCGCTTCCCCGGCGGGATCGTCTTCGCCCGCCGAGGGCTTGGAGTACTTCTTCAAGCCGATGAGGTCGCTCATGGTCTGCGATTCTAGCAAAAAAGGGGCGGCCGCCCGTCAAGAGAACTTCGCAAGGACGTCCTTCCACCGGCCCTGGGCCCGCAGGAGCAGTTCGGCGACTTCCCGGACCGCGCCGTCCCCTCCCCGGGCGCGCGTGACCCAGCGGCTGGCGGCGCGCACCTCGGGCCGGGCGTTGGGCGGGGCCACGGAGAGCCCGACGCAGCGCATGACCGGCAGGTCCTGGATGTCGTCGCCCATGAAGAGCGTCTCCTCGGGCTCGACCCCCGCGTCCCGTCGGATCTCCTCGAAGACGGTCCTCTTGTCGAGGCGGTGCTGGTAGATGTAGCTCATTCGCAGGGCCTTGGCGCGCTCGGCCACGCCCGCGGAGACGCGGCCGCTGATGATGCCGGTCCTGATGCCTGCGTCCGCCAGCCACGTCAGGGCGATGGAGTCCTGGGCGTGGATGCCCTTGAGCTCCACGAGCGCTCCCGAGGTGTCCACGAAGTGCCAGAGGACACCGCTGGTGAGCACGCCGTCGACGTCCATGAGCACCAGCTTGATCCGGCGCGCCCGCTTGTTGAAGCCGGCCAGGTCGAGGCGGGCCTTATGAGGCATTGGCCACGCTCCTGAGCCCGTCGAGCGAGGGCTTGCCGAGTTCCAGCCTGAGCACCCTGCGGCCCGCGGCCCGCATGGCGGCGAAGTCCCCCCGCGCCTGGGCCTGGTGGAGGACCCCGAAGCTGAACTTCTCCCCGGGCACGGGGAGCGCCGCGGCTTCGGGCTCGGTCAGGACGAGGAACACCCCGGAGGCCGCGCCTCCTTTGTAGAGCTGTCCGGTGGAGTGGAGGTAGCGGGGGCCGTAGGAGACCGTGACCGGCGCGGCCACGGTCCTGCGCAGGTTCGCGCGGATCCTCTCGAGGAGGCCGTCCCGCTCAGGGTCTTCCTGGAGGAAGGCCAGGACCGCGGCGTAGTCCCCTTCCTTGAGCCTGCCGAAGTGGGCGGCCAGGACCTTCTCCAGGGGCAGGTTCGAGCCCTTGTCCGCCTTGAGGAGGGCGAGCAGGCCCTCGTCGCAGAAGGCCGCCATGCCTCCGGCCTGAAAGGAGGCCTTCTCCTTGGGCAGGCGGCCTTTCACCAGGCTGGCGAGCAAGGTCTTGGCCTGGTCCTTGGCGCTCTGGACGTCCGGCTGGTCGAAGGGGTTGACGCCCAAGAGGAACCCGGCGGCCGCGGTGGCGATCTCCCAGAGGTAGAACTGGGCGCCGAGGTCGTAGGCGTCGCCCAGGGCGAGACGGATGACCGGATGGCCGTCCTTCTCCAAGCGCTCCAACACAGCGTCGGTCTCCGGGTCGGGCTCCGAGGACAGGGCGATCCTCACGAAGACGCGGTCCTTGCCCCAAGGCCCGGCCAGGGTCTCGACGGCAGGGAGGATGCCCCGGCCCTCCTTGCCCGTGGATTCGGCCACGAGCTGCTCGATCCACAAGCCCAAGGAGGCGATCCCGGCGGAGATCGAGAGGGTCATCTTGTCGCGCCCCTGACGGGCCAGCACGCCCAAGGCAGCGCCGAGGCGCAGGCCTGCTCCGATGTCGGCGCCGCGGGCGCTGGCCAGGAGCCGGGCAGGGTCGATGCCCATGAGGCTGGCGGGCACGAGCCCGAAGTTCGAGAGCACGGAGTAGCGGCCTCCCACGTCCGGAGGGTTGAGGAAGACCTTGCGGAAGCCCCGGCCCAGGGAGAGTTTCTCCAGGGATGACCCGGGATCCGTGATGGCGACGAACTGCTTGGGAGCCTTGGCGCCGGAGGCCTTCGAGGCGCGGTCGAAGAAATACTCCATCATGCAGTTCGGCTCCACGGTCGAGCCCGACTTGCTCGAGACGACGAAAAGGGTCTTCTTGAGGTCGAGGGAGGCGTCGAGGGCCGCTACCCCGCCCGGGTTCGTGGTGTCGAGCACCCTGAGCCCCGGCCCGCCCGGGACCGGCGTGAAGCTGCGGCGGAAGACCTCGCAGGAGAGGCTCGATCCCCCCATCCCGAGCACGACCGCGTCCTTGAACCCTTCCCGCCTGGCCTCGTCGGCCAGGCCCCGGATGGGGCCGAGGCTCAGTGCCATGGACCGGGGAAGGTCCAGCCAGCCCAGGGAGTTGCGGATGATCTTCTGGTGGCTGGGCTCATCCTTGAAGAGCGACGGGTCCTTGGCGAAGAGCCGGTCCTGGAATCGGGCCTTGGCCAGTTCCGCCAACCCCTGCTCCGCGGCGGGGCGGCCAAGGCCTTTTCGGGTCTGCGGTGTGGTTTTCATGGCTTGGACAGGAACTCCTTCTCGATGGCGAGGACTTTGTTGAGCCGCCGGACGTAGCGCTCCTCCTGGGACTGGAACCGGGCCGCGAGCCAGGCCTTGACGACCTCCATGGCGACCTCGAAGCCCACGACGCGGCCGCCCAGGCACAGGACGTTCACGTCGTCGTGCTCCACGCATTGGCGGGCGGAATAGGTGTCATGGCAGAGCCCGGCCCGGATGCCGGGCACCTTGTTGGCCGCGATGCACGCTCCGACCCCGCTGCCGCAGACCACGATCCCGCGGTCCGCCCGCCGCCCCGCCACTGCCGCCGCCACTTTCCTCGCGTAGTCGGGATAATCCGCTGGAGCCGGGTCGTCGACCCCGAGGTTGAGGACCTCGTGGCCGAGTCGCGGCAGGAAACCCTCCAGCAGCTTCTTGAGCTCGTAGCCTCCATGGTCGGCGCCCAGGGCGATCTTCATGGCTCTATTATACTGGTGTCAGACGGCAAGTTACAACGGCGTCCGTCTCTGATACACTGGGTTCAGACGATAAGGCACAACGGCGTCCGTCTCTTATCGTCTGACACCAGTATATGGGTAGGCAGTAGGGCGGCCGCGACCTCGGCTTCGAGGAGGGGAGGCTTGGGCTCGAAGCCGCCCATGGCTTTGATGGTCTGGAGGAAGGTCTCGAGGAAGTCCCGGTCCCGGAACAGTCCCCCCCGCCAGGAGAGCGGGACCTGTCCTTTCCAGCGTAGGCCGGCCCGGACCTCTTGGCACAGGCCCGCGAGGGCCCTGCACGCGGCCCGGCGCACGGGCGAAAAGCCCTTGCAACCGCGGGCCAGTCGGAACACGGCCGGCGCCAGGCCCGCGATCGCGGTCACGGGCCTGGGGGCATGGACCAGGCCCAGGGGATCGGCCAGGCCCAGTTCCGCCCGGAGGGCCGGGTCACGCAGGACCTGCCGGCCGATCCAGAAGGCCGAGCCCTCGTCGCCGAGGAGCGCGCCCAGGCCGCCGGCCCGGAGAGCCCCGCCCTTCCCATCGCGGCCGAAGGCGATGGAGCCTGTGCCGCCGACCACGAGGATGCCGGGGCCTCCCGCGAAGGCCGCGGCTTGGGCGAGTTCGATGTCGGAGAGCGCCAGGACCTTGGTCGCGAGGCCCCGCAGGCGCTTCTTGGTCTCTGCCCGGCGCGGCCGGGACCAGATGCCCGTGGAGCCCAGGACCAGCCGGTCCGGCCGGCCCCACCTCTCAGCCCGGATGACGCCGGCCAATGCCTCGGCGAGCCGGTCCCAGGGGACCGCGGGCCGCCGGCGCAGGATGAATGCTCCGGCCCGAGTGTCCATCAGGCAGAGCCGCAGCCAGGTTCCTCCGAGGTCCGCCCCGAGGGCTTTCAAGGGGAAGGCTTGTAGAGCGGCCGCTGCTCGATCTCGGCTTGGAGCCCGATGAGGGAGTCCTCGAGGGACCCGGACCAGGCGAAGTCGCGGTCGCGCTCCTCGGATGGGGTCGCGCCGGACGCCATGTCCCGGATGATCTGCTGGACGGCGTCCCGCCGCGCGGCCACGGAGTCGTCGAGGCGCACGACGATCTTGGCCTCCTTCCTCAGCGGGTCCGAGACGAATCGAACCTCGATGATGCCCAGGGATATGACTTTCTTGGGCCTGAGGTCCATGGCTGCCTTGCGCATGATCTGAGAGGGGAAGGGGGCCCGGTAGGCGAAGTCGTCGGCCACGATCCGCATCTGGGCCTGATGCCAGCCCAGGGCCGAGCGGGCCGGGGTCAGCCGATAGACCCCGGGCTCCACGGGGTAGATCATGGCCCGGCCCGCCGGGACCTCGAGGCGGTAGCGGGCCGCTTCACGCCCGCCCTCCCCCTCCAGGTTGAGTGTCACGCCGCCCGTGTTTGTCTCGCCCGTCGGCAGGATGACGCGGGACCCGAGGACGACCGCCGCGTACCGGTGCTCCGGCCCCTCCTCGAAGACAGGAGAGGAGCCCCTGCACCCCGTCACGCCCGCGGCTCCCAGAGCGGCCGCGGCCAAAAGACGGAGCGTCCCTCTCATGCGGGGCATCATATCAAAAATCCGGGGTCAGGTCTGGACATTGGGACATTGCGCGCTCCACAATAGAGGCAATGTCCCAATGTCCAGACCTGACCCCATCAGTATTTGAGCGTCACGCTGGCGAAGCCTCCGGTGCGTTTGCTGGTCACGCGCTCGAGCTCGACGTCTTCGAAGGAGCCGTCAGAGTAGAGGATCTTGTCCGTGCCCCGTCCCCCCTTGAAGTACATGTAGAGGTAGCCGAGTTCCATGGTCAGGAAGCGCCAGGGGCTGTAGCCGAACGACGCCATGCCGTCGAAAGACCTTCCCCGGGCGGTCTGAATGGAGTTGGGACCTCCGGTTTTGAGCCGCTTGCCGTCGAAGCCTCCTGGACTCAAGGCCTTGTTCGTAGTCCAGGAGCCCTCGCCCTGATACTCGAGGTCCGGTGCGTAGGCGAAGCGGCCGGTGAAGGACCACCCCCCGGGGATGGCGACCTCCTCGCGGATGCCGAACCGGAAGCCCTCCCAACGGAAGCGGTACTTGGAGTCCTGCCCCGCGAATGGGCCTTCGGGCGTGCTGAAGTCCGCGAAATAGGTCCGGTCCGTGAGGATCTGCGAGCCGTCCTTCATGCGGAAGGTATCCTGGTAGAGGGTGTAGCCCGCGAACACGTCCAAGGCCTGGCGGACCTTCTCGTCGCGCCAGGAGTACCGGTTGGGGAGGATGAGCACCCGGAAATAGGCGTTGGAGGAGAGCATCCGGGTGTCTCCTTCGATGATGGCCTCGGACTGCGACCACTGAACGTTCCTCGGTCCCACCCAGGTGGTGTCCGTCGGAGCGTACCACAGGATGAAATCCGGGGAGTTGAGCCACTGCTGGTCGAAGGCCCGGCCGCGGCCATCCCCGCTGCCTCCCGCCTCAACGTCGAAGGAGAGCCTCCGGTGGACCCTCAGCTCATAGGCGAACATCATGAGGCTGTGCTCGCGCTCCCGGAAGTCCACGGTATTGCCCAGCGCGCACTGGGACTTCAAGGGCATGAAGCACTGGAGCCCCTGGCAGATGAAGCCGGGGAACGGGTAGCCGCTGCGGATGATGCCGTGTCCCTTGCCGAGCATGGTCCGGATGGAGAGCCGCATGGTGTCGAACTCGGGAGGGCCGGCGCTCCGACGGGAGGCCTGGCGGTTGAGGCGCTCGTAGTCCGAGCGTGCCGTGTCATCGGACCAGGGCGCGGCCCGGGCGGACGCGGCAAGCAGGAGCAGGGCCGCCGCGAAGACGCGGGGGCTCTGGAACGTGCCCTGGGGACGGGAAACAGACGCGGACATGTCGCCCTCTGAGGCTAACAGAATCGTGTTAAATAATTGAGAGCGGGCCTAATAAGGCAGGGTCGCGAGCTCGACCCCCGGGAAATAGGACTTGATGATCTCCGCGAAAGTCTGCCCGGCGTCGGCGCGTCCCATGGCGCCGGACTGGCACATCCCCACTCCGTGGCCCCAGCCCCCTCCGTAGGCGATCGCCCGCGCCGGGATGAGGGCCGGCGGCCCTTTGCCGGCTGGCTTGGCCTCGTACTCCGGGTCGAGGACGAAGAGCGTGCTTCTCATCGAGCCGATCCCCAGCATGCTGCGCAGGGCCATCTCGTCCGTGATGGTGAAGCTCCCGCGGGTGCCGATGACCTTGAACGAGTTGAGGTGTCCGGCCGGGGAGCGGCGGCCCGGCCGCAGGGACATGAGGCGGCCGATGCGGCGGCTGCGGTTAAGCTTCTCCCCGAGGTCCTTGAACGAGACGATCCGCGCCCAGCGGAAGTGCGACGCGTGCACGTGGGTGGAGGGCTTGCAGTAGGCCGGCGGCATCGACCTCAGCCAGAGCCTCAGGGCCCAGGGCGAGTCCGGGAAGTCGGAGGACCCCTGGAGTTCGGAGACGCCCTGCCAATAGGGGAGTCCGCCCCAGCCCGTCAGCTCCGAGCCGCTCTGGGTATGGCCTCCGCAATTGGAGGAGTAGATGACGTGGGCGGGCTTGCCGCCGTAGGTGACGACCGTGCCCCGCGTGGCCTTGGCGATCTCCAGGGAGCGCGCGGTCTCCGCGCCGGCGCCGCCGTAGACCTGGCAGTGCTGGCTGTCGCAGAGGTCGTAGCCCTCCTTGCGGTGCCGCTTCGTGACGCTCTTGATGTAGAGGGCGTGGGAGCGCGCGAGCACCGCCTGGGCCTTGAGCGCCTCGAGCGGGGAGTTGATGGGCATCTCCATGGCGATGACCCCGTGGGTGTAGTCCTCGAGGTTGATCCTGTTGACCAGCTTGAGGGACCGCTTGGCCGGGTAGGAGGCGATCTCGAGCTCTCCGCGCAGGCGCCGGTCGGCCCGCAGGGCGCAGCGGCTCCCGTCCATGCACGCGTCGAAGTTCACGGAGATGACGCTCTGCGAGGGATTCTCGGGCTGGATGGCGATGGGGCGCGAGGACTGGAACCGGACATCACTGCCCCCGCCGGACACCTCGAGGACGGCGCGTTTGTTCCGGACCACGCGGCGGGCGGACCACATCCGGCCCGGCTCTCCGGACGCCAGGCGCCTGCCGGTCGCGGCGTCCGCGACCTGGAACGGGGTGTTCGCCGACCAGGAGACCGACGCCCGCGCCACGGGCTTGCCTGTCATGGCGGCGCTGACGCCGATGCGCATCATCGGGACCTTCCCCTCACCCAGCGTCGAGGGCGGCCCCAGGGGGGCGATGGTCCCCGCGGTCGTCCCCCCCCGCGGGGCCGGGGGCGCGGCGAACCTCATCTCATCGAGGTGCGCCCGGAGCCTCTTGTTCTTCGGGTCCGCGTCCGCGGCCTTCGAGAGGTGCCTCCACGCCTCGGTGAAATTCTTGAGCCTCGATTGCGCAAGGCCCAGGGCCTCGCGGGCCTCGATGAAGAAGGAGTCCGCGCCCACCGCCGCGCGCAGGGAGGCCGCCTCCCCGGAGGGGTCGCCCAACTGGGCGTGGGCCTTGGCCCTGAAATACGGGATGAGCGTGTCGAGTGGGGCGGCGGCCGCCGCCTTCTCGAGGAGCTTGAGCGCCTCGGAGGGCTTGCCGGAGCCGAGTTCCACCCGGGCCAGACCAAGGAGCGCGTGGCCGTGGTGCGGGGCTTTGGCGAGCGCGTCTTCGAAGGCCCTCCGCGCCCCCGCAAGGTCCCCGGTACCGAGCCGCGCCCAGGCCAAAGCATCGATGGCGTCGGCGCCGGCTCCGGTAAGGACCGCGGCCTTGGCGAACCACGCGACCGCCTCGCGGGGCCGGCCGAGCTCCGTGAGCACGACGCCGCCGTTGAGCCGCGCCTCCATGGAATCGGGCGCCAGGCGCAAAGCCGCGCCGTAGCTCTTGAGGGCGGCATCGTGATTCCCCCGGAAGTAATGGCGGTTGCCCTCCGCGACTCGGGCGCGCGCCCTCTCCGTCCGCTGCCGGGCGGCTTGTTCAGAGGCGCTTGCCTCCTGCGCCGCGGGGGCCTCGGTTTCGTTCTGCTGGGAGCGGGCGGCGCCGTGCGGGGCGAGCAGGAACAGCGTCAGCAGGACCGTGCTCATCGGGGGCCCGCAGGTTGAGGAAATCTGGAGCGGGCGCCCCCTCGCTCGGAAGCTCGGGGACAGCCCGCAGGTTGAGGAAATCTGGAGCGGGCGAAGGGAATCGAACCCTCGTCTAGAGCTTGGGAAGCTCCCGTTCTACCATTGAACCACGCCCGCGAAAGGACAACGACGGACATTGTACCACACGCTCTCATGCACGGACAAGGCTCAGGAACTCCTCGCGGGTCCGCGGGTCCTTCCTGAAGCAGCCCAGCATCGCGCTCGTCACGGTGGGCGTCATGAAGGACTTGGCCCCCCGCATCTCCATGCAGAGGTGCCGTGCTTCGATGACGACCCCCACCCCGAGCGGAGAGAGCCGGGCCGCGAGGGTCTCGGCGATCTCGTTGGTCACGCGCTCCTGCACCTGGAGTTTGCGGCCTAGGGCGGCGACGAGCTTGGGGATCTTGGAGAGCCCCACGATGCGGCCGTCCGGGACGTAGGCCACGTGCGCCCTGCCGAAGAAGGGGAGGAGGTGGTGCTCGCAGAGCGAGTAGAAGGGGATGTCCCGGACCAGGACCATCTCATGATAGGCCACCGGGAACAGGGCGCCGTTGAACAGCGCATCGAGGTCCGTGGTGTAGCCGCTGGTCAGTTCCCTCATGGCCCTGGCGGCGCGCAGCGGCGTCTTCTCGAGGCCCTGGCGGCGGGGGTCCTCTCCGAGCCCCACGAGCAGGCCGTGGAAGAGCTCCGCGAGAGCGTCGTCGCCGGTCTTCGTGATGGGAGTGGTCCGGGTGGGGGCGTGTCTCTTGTTCATCGGGGGTGGATGCTCCTCTGGGTCATCGGGTCTTGGACGCGGGGCGGTCGGCGGGTTCCTGGCGGCGCCGGGCGGCAGGGAGGCCGGACGGTCCCTCGTCGGAAGGGTGCCAGCCGCAGGAGGCGGCGCCCTCGAGGAACGCGGTCTCCGAATCCTTTTCGAATACCAGGCCCAGGGCCTTCTTGATCTTCTCGTTGGAGGCCACCACCGGGAACGCCAACATCTCCGCGAGGTCCTCCGAGACGGCCGAGCGGGACCGCAGCCTCTTGGCGAAAAAGCAGAGGGGCCAGAGCACGGAGTACGGGACAGGGACCCTGGGCTTGCCCAGCCTTCGGCATAGGGCTGACACCGTGGTCCAGCCGTCGGGCGCCACGTTGTAGGTGCCGCTGAAGGAGGCTTCCTCCATCGCGCGGCTCATCGTCCTGCAAAAGTCATTCTCGCTGAGGAACTGCAGCTCTCCCGGCCGCAGCAGGACCGAGACGCCGAAGGGCGCTTCGCAGAAGAGTCGCACCGGTCCCCGGGGCCGTTCGGAGCCCCCGACGACCGTGGCCAGGCGCAGGACGGCCACATGCAGGCCCCTGCGGGCTCCTGGAAGGGACTTGGCGAGTTCCTCCTCGACGAGCCTCTTGTGCAGGCCGTAGGGCCAGTCCATGGCGCGCAGGCGGTCGCTCTCCCGCAGGGGAACGGGATTGCCCCGCCGGGCGCCGTACGCCCAGGTCGAGCTGGTGATGATGAGCTTGCTGACCCCGGCGCTCCTGTTGGCGGCGTCGAAGACGGTCAGTGTCCCGCCCACGTTCATGGCGTGCGAAAGCACGGCCCGGTTCGGGTCGGCCTCCATGAAGGCGAGGTGGAAGATGGTGTCGATGCCCTCCTCCTCGATGATGCTGCGCAGGAGGAACTCGTCGCGGATGTCGGCGCCGCAGTGCTTGAATTTGGGCCGGGGCGGCAGTTTCGGGGGCTTGAGGTCCACGGCCACCACCTTCTGGACGAGAGGGTGGCTGAGGAGGCTGCGCACCAGGATCTCGCCCAGGTAGCCCGAGCATCCGGTGACCATCACCCTCTTCGCCATCCGTTCATTATAGGAAAATAAAAATGGGGTCATAAAAATGGGGTCAGACCCTGACATTGGAAAATCTGACATTGGTCTTGAACCACTCAACCATGTTCAATGTCAGATTTTCCAATGTCAGGGTCTGACCCCACTTAGAACCGATAGGAGAGGGAGAAGCGGTGGCCCGTGGTCAGCACGCCGAAGGGCGTCCATGCGTAGTCCATGTCCACGCGGTGGGTTCGGACCCCGGCGCCGAACCCGAGCGTGGAAAGGCCCTGCAGGTCCTTGGGGTCGTTCATGCCGTTGTAGCCGAGGCGCAGGGAGAAGCCGGTCTTGGAGGTGAGGGCTCTGCGGAACTCCATGCCGGCCGCGCCGTAGATGCGGTTGTCGCGGGGGGCGATGACGTCCCCGGTGAGGAAGAAGTTCTTGAACGGCCGCAGGGCTGCCCCGGCGCTCACGTAGAACGGCAGTTCCTGGCTCTCCCTGCCGTACCTCAGGCTGCCTCCGAAGTTGTGGGCCCCGACCGAGAGGGTCAGGGGCATCTGGAAGAGCCTCATCCTCAGCCGCGCGCCGGCGTCCCCGGCCGCGGTCGAGGCGCTCTCGTAGAGCTTGGAGAAGATGTACTTCATGCCGATGCCGACGTCGAAGTTCGGGGCGAGCTTGCTCCCCCAGGCCACGGCTCCCGCGAACTCCTGGGGCATGAAGCTTCCGCCGGTGGCGTTGCCGGTGTTGTCCGCTTCCTGGAGTGAGCCCGCGTTCATGTACAGGAAGGCGACCCCCAGGACCCCGAGCTGGCTCTCGCGGAGTTCTCTGGGGCGTCCCCGGCCGAGGATGGATTCGACAGGCTGGGCGTAGGCGAGGAAGTCGTAGAAGATGCCCTGGTACATGGCTCCGTGGGAGAAGGTGGCGTGGCGCATCCTCAGGGCAGAGAGGCCGGCCGGATTCCAGTAGACCGCGGTGGCGTCCTCGGCCAGGGCCCGCACGGCCCCGCCCATGCCCGCGGCTCGGGCGTCGGCGCCGAGCTTGAGGAACTGCGCCGCGTTGGTCCCGGTGTCGCGGCGCTTGAAGCTCGCGTTCGCTGCCGGCGGGGCCGCGAGGGAGAGGAGGATGATGAGGGCCGAGGAAAGCCCGACGCCGGCCCCGCGGCGGGGCATCCCTGCCGCTCGACGAGGCTTTGCCGCGACGGTTCGTCCGGCTCTCATCGTTCGATGACGAATTTGAGGATCCGTTCCGCGCCATCCGTGGACGATTTGATGTGCGTGAGGTACACGCCGCTGGCCACGGGCGTCCCGACGTAGTTGGTGCCGTTCCACTGGGCCTTGCCCTGGCCCGAGGGGCCGAAGCTCATCTCCACGATCTTCTCCCCCGCGAGGCTGTAGATGCGGATGACCCCGTCCGTGGGGAGCCGGTCGAAGACGAGGTTCGGCGCGTCGAATCTGCCGCCGGACCGGATCTGCCAGGGGACGGGGTAGATCCGGACCTCCCGGAGGCTGTTGCCGTAGACTTGGGCGCCGAAGAGGCCGAAGATCGAGAAGTGGCGCGTCAGCGCGGCCACGCGGCTGTTGGCCATGTCCGGGGTCGTGGGCAGGGGGTCCCACCGCAGCACGCTCGGCTCGAAGACATAGGCCTGGAGGGTCGACGCGTGGATGGGAGGGACGGTGCCGTCGAGGACGCCGTCCCCGTCGGCGTCCGGGTAGTCGATGTAGACCGTGGCGGGCGAGCCCAGCAGGCCCGTGTAGGGCGTCCCGTCGACGATGGGGACGATCTCGACGAGGGAGCCCTGGATGAAGCGCTGGCCCGTCGGCATGACGGTCAGGCCGGTCTCGATGAGGCTGGTCCCGGGCCGGACCGGCTCGTTGACCGGGTCCGGGGAGACGAAGATGAAGGCCTGCCCGGCGGTGAAGGCGTTGGGGGGCAGCTCGAGCGAGACGCCGGTCACATTCGAGGGCGGGGTGTAGATGGAGGGCAGGGTCATCCGGTATTGGGAGAGGACCTGGGCGTCGGTCATGGCGTAGGAGTGGATGCGGACCTCGTCGACGCTTCCGGAGAAGGGCAGGTCGAAGGACCCGGCAACGGACTGGCGGCTGCCCACGGTCACGGGCGTGTTGGTCCAGCTCCGAAGCCCGACCCCGGCCGTGGTCGCGGAGAGCGCGCCGTTGACGTAGATCTTCAGCGTTCCCCCCGCCGCGGATGAGTAGACGCCCGCGACATGGGCCCAGGACCCCGCGGTCAGGGTCATGGTCGAGCTCACGGTCCGGTTGGACAGGAATATGAACCGGAACCTGCCGCCGGAGAGGTCAAGGGCGAAGTCCTCGCTGCCTCCGGTCCCCTTGGCCGCGATGCCGGCCCCGTTGGGCTGGGCCGCGGTGGCGGGCTTGACCCAGGCGCTCACGGTGATGTCGCCAGCGAAGTTGTAGGCCGCGTTGGCGGGGATGCGGACGAGGGAGTCGGTCATGCCCGGGAAGGACACCCCGCTGCCCAGGTTCGGCGGGCCCGAGGCGAAGGTGGGCGTCGAGGTGCAGGCCGCGGCAAGACAGGTCAGGACCCCGTTGTTGGCGGTTACCGAGCCGTCCGAGGCCGAGGTCCCGGCGTTCTCGTCGAAGTGCCAGACGCCGATGAGGTCCGGCTCAAGGGTGTAGGGCGCGGCAGGCGCCGAAGAGACCCCGATGGCCGGATTGGGGTAGGTCGCGGCCTTCAGAGGCGTCCCCGGGACGAAGGGGGTCGCCACCCCGCCGCCGCTCACGGCCCGGACCTTGAAGTAGTACGTCGTCAGCGGGAAGAGGTCTTCGATGGCCGCGGTCGTGGCCGTGACCCCGGTGGTGCTCAGGGCCCTTGCGAAGTCGGCGTTGGTGGCCGCCACGACCTCGTAGTAGGTGAGGGGCCCGTTCTCGTTGGGGTCCCAGGAGACCGTGACGGAGTTCGTGCTGTAGGTGGCGACCACGGGGTTGGTCGGGGTCTTGGCCAAGGTGTAGATCGGGACGGGAGCCGAGCGCGGGCCCGAGGTGCCGTAGCGTCCGTAGGCCTCGATGGAGAGGCTGTAGGGGGTGTTGACGCTGAGCGTCCCCGAGGTGAAGAAGAGGGCCGGGGTGTCGAGCAGGAGCCCGTCGGTCGGGCTGTAGATCTTGTAGCCCCAGGCGCCGGGCACGGAGGTCCAGTCCCAGCGCACAGACCCGGTCGACTCCGCGGCCGCGGTCAGGTTCGGCGTGGGCGGCAGGGTCGTGAAGGAGCCGGTGGGGACGGAGTAGAGCGTGGCGTAGTCGGTGTACTGGGTGCCGTAGGCATCGGTGTGCCGGCCGTTCTTGGCGCGCAGGCGGACGTAGTAGGTCGTGCCCGGGGAGAGCCCGGAGACGCCCCTGTAGGAGCCGTTGAAATTGTCGTTGATGGAGGCGAGGGTGACCACGGTCCCGCCGAAGCCCAGCGTGGCGGTGTATTCGAGCTCGTTGCGGGTGTAGGAGGGGTTGTTCTGGTTGCTCCACGTGAGCAGGGTCGAGCCTGTCGAGATCGCGGTCGCGGTCAGGTTCGCGGGCTGGGCCGCCAGGGTGTAGGTCGTGACCCCGTCGGCGAGCGGGCTCGTGCCGTAGAGGTCCGTGGCCGAAAGGACCCGGCAGTGGATCCGGTTGGGAGGGTCCGCCCCGTAGTTCTCGGTGATGGAGAACGTGGGGTGGAGGACGCTCAGGATGGATGTCCCGTTCGAGGGGTCGATCAGGGTGTAGTGGGCGTTCGGGTCCTCGGGAGGCCCGCAGAAGGAGGCCGGCGTGGACCAGGACCACTCGATGTCGCTGGTGGACATGGCGGACCCGGCCAGGGTGGGTTTGGAGGGCGGCGTCTTGTCCACGCTGACCGTGTACACCGGGAGGGACGTGACCTCGCCGTTGGTGTCCTGGGCGATGAAGACGTACTTGTGGCTGGTCGTGATGTCCGCCTGGACCGGAGGCTCGTAGTAGACCGTGACGACGTCGGCATTGGACGCGACCGGGTTGTACGCCGGGTTGTCCGTGCCGGTCACGCCGCGGAACTGGTAGGCGTAGGAGGTCCCTCCGTTGGCCGAGAAGTTGTGGAGGGTGGAGATGTATTCCGCGGCCACCTCGTTGGAGGTCATGGCGTATCTCCAGATGCGAAGGTCGTCGATCTGCCCGGTGAAGCGGGTCGCGCCGTTGCGGCTGCCGATATAGGCCCTGGTCGTGAAGGGGGTGCCGAAGTACAGGGCGTAGACCGCGGATTCGGAGCCGACCTGGACGCCGTCGATGTAGTAGTTCCAGGAATCGTTGTCCCAACGCACCACGGCCACGTGACGCCAGGTGCCTGTGAGCAGGCCTGAGCCCTTCGAGGACGTCGGCAGGGCCGTGTCGCGCGAATCGAAGCGCTGGAGAGCCCCGCCCGCGGTCACGCCGAAGCCCCAGTACTTGCCGCCGTCGTCGTGGGAGAGGATGGTCCCCCCCGACGCGGTATTGATCCAGGCAGACAGCGAATAGTGGGGCCCGAGCTGGAGCGTGGCCGTGGATTCGAGGACCACGCTGTGGGCTCCGTCCAAGGTCAGGGCTCCGCTGAATTTCCCGGCCGCGAGGTTGACGCTGGCGGGCTGGGCCGCCATCGTGTCATGGGTCGCGGGGCAGGCGGCCACGGGAACGCCGGCGGTGGGGACAGGCGCGATCTCCGGATAGTCCGCAAGTCCGGAGTTCAAGGGCATGGGCCAGGAGTTGACCTGTCCGGCTGCGCAGCCCGTGTAGTAGATGTCGTCGGTGTTGCAGGCAGCGCCGTTCGAGCAGCGCAAGGCGTCGCAGGTAACGCCGGGCCAGCCGGCGCAGTCCAAGGCAATGGCGCATGTCTCTGCATAGTTGTCGCTGCACCTGCCGGTGCAGGGGCCCGTGCCCGAGGGGCCGCAGCTGTCGACGTACTGGACCAGGGCCGTGGCAGCGTAGGTGCACCGGCCGTAGGTCGCCCAGACCCCTCCCTCAGGGTCCAGCTGCTTGTAGTTCCAAGACATGATGCGCGTGAGGCCGATGCTGTCGCACGTGCCTCCGGCTTTCGTATAGCTGCCGTTGAAGCGCCAGAGGCCCAGGCCCGCGTTGGCGCGGTAGGAGGCGGGCTGCTGGCCCACGCGCAGGCCCGCGTTGGTCTGGATGGGGACCTTGATCTGGGGCGAGGACTTGCGCGTAGTGGTGCCGGTCGCGTAGGTGCCGTCGCACTGCTGGACCTGCGGCCCGTAGATGTTGGGTCCGACCGCCAGCGCCGGGACGGCGGGGAGGAGCGCGAGCAGGGTGCGCAGGAGCAGGCTGGTCAGCATGGTCGGTGGCGGGCCAGGGGCCGCTCTATTAAGATGACTGAATCTTATTACGGGATTATTTCGACGAGAGCCGGGTCAGGAAGGAGAGGGCGCCGGCCCGGTCCGTGAACCGGCCCTTGGCCTGGGCATTGGCGAGCTTGGCGAGGACGCGGCCGACCTCTTTGCCGGGAGCGAGGCCCAGGGCCTTCATGACGTCGTCGCCGTCCACGAGGCGCTTGAGCGCGGGCGTGGGCCGCCGGAAGTGCCGGACCAGGAGGACCGAGACGGTCCAGAGGTGGCGCAGGGTCTTGGAGGTGTCCTCATCCATCCCCGCGGGCGCTGGAAAGGCGGTCTCGCAGTCCCCCCCGGCCCGGGCCCAGGTCCCGATGAGGGGCAGTCGCTCGCGGAGCTTGTCCTCGGAGAGGTAGGAGGCGTGGTCGGCCCATGCCGCCAGGAGCAGCGCGCCCGCGGCCTCCCCCGCGTCCCGGAAGAAGCGGCGGGCCGCCCGGTCCGTGACGCGGCCCGAGGCCGCGAGGTTGCCGGGCCGCAGGTGGAGCCTGATGACCCCGGCGGCCAGTGCGATCTCGGGCTTGGCGAACTTGAACCGCTTCATGACAACCGCGGCCGCGGCCGCGCCCTTGGCGTCGTGGCCGAAGAAGCGCAGGCGGCCCTTCATGCGGCGGGCCGTGGCGGGCTTGGCGATGTCGTGGAGGAGCACGGTCATGATGAACAGGGAGCGCTGTCTGCGGCTCGAGTCGAGGGTCTCCCGGATCCGGCCCTCCAGGCCCGGGAAGGCCCGGGGCAGGGACTCGAGCAGGAAGCCCGCGCGGTCGAGCGCGGCCAGGGTGTGGGCCATGACCCCGCCCTGGCCGTAGTACTCCACGGCGCAGCGGCGGCCGGGCTCGAGCTCGGGCACGACGGTTGTCAGCACCCGGCACTCGTCCATGAGCGCCAAAACCGAGGGGCTGTGCCGGCCCGCGAGGAGCTCGAGGAACGCGTCCCGGGTCCTTTTCGAGGGCGCGGGACCTGCCAGGAGGCCGCGCCGGCCGCGGAACAGGTCGAGGGTCCCGGGGTCCATCTGGAAGCCCAGCTCCGAGGCGACGCGGAAGGAGTCGAGGATGCGGACCGGGTCGTCGTCGAAGGGCCGGCTGGAGAGGGCCCGCACCACGCCGTCAGCCAAGGCCGCGGGGTCGAGGAAGGCGCGGGCGTCGACCTCGGCCAGGAGACGGGCCGAGGGGTCAGGACGAGGCAAGGCCCTGCCTCTTCTCCAGCTCGGTCCTGCGGAGCTCGCGCTTGAGCACCTTCTGCAGGGCGTTCTTCGGCAGGGACTCGAGGATCTCGACCGTGCGGGGGCGCTTGTAAGGGTCGAGTTTGGCCTTGCAGTGCTTCAGCAGTTCGGCGGGCTCGGCGCGGGCGCCCTGGGCCAGGACCACGAAGGCCTTGATGGTCTCGTCGCCGTGCTCGTCCGGCACTCCGATGATGGCCGCCTCGGACACGGCCGGGTGCTCGAGGATCTTGGCCTCGACCTGGGCGGAGAAGACCTTCAGGCCCTTCACGATGATCATGTCCTTCTTGCGGTCCCGGATGAAGGTG
>JBAZSR010000051.1:0-2184 GCA_041662295.1 Elusimicrobiota bacterium
GCCTTCCTGGAGAAGCCCTTCGACCCCAAGTTCCTCCGCCAGCACGTCAAGGACACCGTGGCTAAGAAGTCCGTCCTCCCACCCCCACCCCCACCCCCGCCCCAGCCGTAGCGCCGCTGCTGGTGTCAGAGATCGCGCTTGTTGCGCTTTTCATGAAAAGCGCAACAAGCGCGATCTCTGACACCAGCACTTAGGGGAGGAGGAGGGGCAGGGCTTTCGGGGCGACTTGGAAGCGAGCCGGCAGGCTCCCGAGGGCTTCCCCGTCGATGTTGAGGGGGACCTCCTCAACGCTCTCGGCGTCGAGCCGCATGACCCTGCAGTGGATGACGCCGCCGGCCCCGAGGTGCGTGCCCCGGTAGATCTTCGGGAAGTGCCAAAGCAGCTTCGGCAGGGACACGCCGCCCACGGCCACGAAATCGAGCATCCCGTCGGTCGCGTCGGCGCCGGGCGCCAGGCGCATGCCGCCGCCGGTCGTGGAGGTGTTGGCGACCGCGAAGAGGTGGTAGGGCTCCGGGGGATGCTCCCGGCCGTCGATGATGAGGGTGATGCGCCGCGCTTTGGAGCGCAGCAGTTGGGCCAGGGTCACGGACATATAGGAAAGGGTGCCGCCGAGGGGCTTGCCGGACGTCTCCATGGCGCGGATCACGTCCCCGGGCAGGCCGGCCATGGCGATGTTGAGGAAGTAGCGGCTCGAAGGGGGCTTGCCCCAGGACACCCTGCCCACATCGATGCGCTCGATCCTGCCGTGCTCCAAAAGCTCCTTCCAGGCCGCGGGCTTGGAGGGGAGGCGGAAATGTCTGGCAAAGTCGCAGCCGGACCCGGCCGGCAGATGAGCGAGCGCGAACCCGGACGGCAGGGTCCCGGCGCCAAGCACGCCGTTGGCGGCTTCATTCAGGGTGCCGTCCCCGCCCACGGCCGCCACGCGGTCGAACCCCGCCTTGACCGCCCCCCGGGCGAGCTCCTCGGCGTGGCCCCGCCGCTGGGTGAGCTTGACCATTGAATCGGGCCGGACAAGGGGCTCGAACCTCTTCCAGAGGTCGGACTTGCCGGCAACCGGATTGACGATGAAGAAGACGGGCATGGCGGAGGTCGGACCTGAGCACCTTACCAAACCTAGAAAGGCCTTGGAATAGGTAGAATGAAGCCATGACACCCGCCCTTTCCGGTCCCGAAAACATCACCCTCGGCCTCCTGACGGTCGGGGGCGGCGCTGAGGCCGCCGCGGACATCCGCTTGGCCGCGGAGAAGCTGGGCTGGAGGGTCGAGGTCGCCGCCGTCGTGTCTGAAGACGAGCGGCAGATCCGGGCGAGCCTCGTGGACCTCTGCGTGGAGAACCGGGTGGATCTGGTCCTGACCCTGGGCGGCTCGGGCATGGGCCCGTCGGACGTCACCCCTGAGGCGACTCGCGGGGTGCTTGAGAAGGAGGTCCCGGGACTGCCGGAGCTCATCCGGCTCAAGTGCATGCGGAAGACTCCGGCGGCCGCGCTCTCCCGCGGGGTGGCCGGGGTGCGGCGCCGGACTCTCATCCTCAATCTGCCGGGCCGCCCGAAGGCCGCGCTCGAATCCTTCCGCGCCGTCGCGGACCTCTTGCCTCACGCGGTCGGGATGCTCCGCCGCGCCGCCGAGGGTCCTTCCGGCTCCTGACCGCGCCCAGACCGTGACGAGCTTCGCCTATCCTCCGGCCGGCGGGACCGTGGTCGTGGCCGGGGCCACGGGCTTCGTGGGCTGGGCCCTGGCCCGCTTCCTTGCATGGGATTACCGCGTCATCGGGCTCTCCAGGAACCCGCCGTCGGGAGGCGGCGGGCCGCCGCGGGCGGGCCGGGTGGAGTGGCGCGCCTGCGACCTGTTCTCGCTCAAGCAGACCGAGGAGGCGCTCGAGGGCGCCGGAGCCGCGTTCTACCTCGTGCACTCCATGTGGCCTTCGGCGCGGCTGACCCAGGGCAGCTTCGCCGACATGGACCTCATCTGCGCGGACAACTTCGCCCGGGCCGCCGCGAAAGCGGGGGTGACGCAGATCGTCTATCTGGGCGGCCTCATCCCGGACGACCCCATGCTCTCCCGCCACCTGGCCAGCCGCCTCGAGGTCGAGCGTACCCTGGGCTCCCGGGGCGTGCCGCTGACCGCGCTCCGCGCGGGCATCGTGATCGGTCCGTTCGGCTCATCCTACCGGATCTTCCGCACCCT
>JBAZSR010000051.1:2194-5122 GCA_041662295.1 Elusimicrobiota bacterium
TCCCGGTCATCCCGTGCCCGGTCTGGGCGAAGTCCCTGACTCAGCCCGCGGCGCTCGACGACGTCCTGGCGCTCCTGCGCTGGTGCCTCGAGCATACGGCTCGGGAGGGCCGAAGCTTCGACATCGGCTCGCCCGAGGTCATGAGCTACAGGCAGCTCCTGGAGAGGACCGCCGGCGTGATGGGACTGCGGAGGACCTTCGTGGACATCCCCGTGAAGGGGACCCTGCTCTGCCGATGGTGGCTCTCTCTGGTCACGGGCACGCCTCGGTCGATGCTCGCCCCGCTCCTCGAGAGCATCCGGCACCCCATGGTGGCCCGCGACCGGAGGCTCCAGGAGATGGCGTGCATCCCGGGCGTGCCCTTCGCGGAGGCCGTGCGCTCGGCGCTGGCGCGCGAGAGGGCCTCCGGAAGGGAGGAGCGGCCGCCCAAGGGGATCGGCGTCCGTGCGTGGGCGACGCCGCCCGGAAGCGTGCGCTCGGTGCAGAGGATGGTGCTCCCCCTTGGGATGACCGCGCGGGGCGCGGCCGAGCTCTACAGCGACTGGCTGCCCCGCTTCTTCAGGACCTTCGTGCGGGCCGAGGAGGACGCCGAGCGCAACGTCCGTCTCTACTTCGCCTTCCCCAGGGTGAACCTGGTGAACTTCATGTTCTCGCCCGAGCGCACCGGCCGGACCGATCGCCAGGTCTTCATCATCGAGGGTGGCGTCCTGGGTCGACCGGTCCCGGCCCGCGTCTCGGGCAGGCCCAGGCTCGAGTTCCGGGAGGCTCTCGCCGGCCGCGCCCTGCTCGTGGCCATCCACGACTACGAGCCCGCCCTGCCCTGGTTCCTCTACAACTGGACCCAGGCCCTGGTGCACCTCTGGGTCATGCGCGCCTTCGGCCGGTATCTGGCGTCTCTGAAAGGGAGTCGGTAGGCGGTCCTGTGTTCAGTCTTTTTTGAAGGCCGCGACCCCGCATTTCTCGACCACGGCAAATATCTCGTCGGGAACAGGGCCGAACTGGACGTCCTTCATGGCTTCCGGCAGTGGAGGGACCTTGGCGGAGAGCCACTTGAGGAAGGGCGTCCAGTGTGTGGGCGGCATGTTCAGGCGCAGGCCCAGACAGAGCTTCATGGACTCGCCCGAGAAGGCGGCCATGAAGAACCAGGCCGCTTGGATCTCGGGGAAGGCCTTGAGGTGCTCGGACGCGTAGGCAAGGAGCTCCTCAGGGACTGCCTCGGGCTTGGCGATCGTGAAGCGGACGAGCTTCTGTTCCACGACCGGCGGCGGGGGGAGTTCTCCGCGGGAGAGCGCTTTGAACTGGGCTTTGGGCACCACCCAGCCGGCAGCGCCTGGATCGATGACCAGGGCCTCGAACCCTCCCTCGAGGGCGGACTTGAACAGGCCTTGGGCCGGGACCGCGGCGGAATACGCGGCATCGGATTTCCAGGCGGTCATGGTCTTGCGGTTCGTGAACGCGGGCATCACGGGCCGGCCCTGAGGGTCCCTCATGGCCACCATGCTCAGGCTGCCGTCCTCGGGAGGCCCCGCGGTCACGACGAAGAGCTGACTGCGCAGGAGCGCTTCGTAGACCGCGGTCCTCTTGCCCTCTCCGGAGCCGCCCATGGCCTCGTGGAGCGCGAGCGTCAGGGGCTCGTTGAGCTTCTCGGGCCCGCTCTGGGACTCCTGCGGATCGGTCATGGCTTGGGGCTGTCGCCCAAGTCCAGGGCGAGTTGGGCGCGCCTCTGGATCCGCGGATCCCTGACTCTGCGCAGCAGCCCGCGGACGCGCACCGCGGCCCGGCGCACGATGCGCAGGAGGCTCTTGTCGAGGCCGGGCCGCCGGCGGATGGAGCCGCGGCCGGCCCCGGCTTCCCGGGAGAGCGCGGTCCTGGCTTTCTCCACCGCTGCGCTGAGCGCAGGCCCCACGCCCGGGATCCTCTCCAGGCGGCGCTTCCACGCAGCGCTCGACCGACGCGGCGCGGACACGGGGCGGCTCTCGGAGGAGTACTGCCTTCTCCTGCGGTGGATGGTCCACTCCTCAAGGTCGTCGGTCACCAGGGTGTGGAGCTCGTGCAGGGTCTCCTCCCCGTACTTCTGGGTCAGGCCTGAGAGCGTGCTGGGGCTGGGGACCTTGTCTTGGCAGCCCAGGCCGCAGAAGGTCCGCCAGGGGATGGAGTCCGCGACCGCTTCGGCCAGCGCGTCATAGCTCAAGCGGTGCCTGCGGCGCAGGTACATGAGCCTCAGGTAGGTCGCCACGGGCACGCCTGGCCTGCCTGTGCGCTCATCGAACTTCTGGATGAAAGGCGCCATGAAGCGCGTGTCGCGCAGGAGACTGTCCACGTGCGCGAGGTCCTCGGGCAGGACGCGCGCTTCTTCAGGGAGAAGGCTGTCCCAGAGGTCCGGCCCCTTGGGGTTCAACTGCAGCATGGTCGTATTCTATTAAACTGGTGTCAGACTTTGACCAATTTGACCAATGCCTCGGGTTGGTCAAATTGGTCAAAGTCTGACACCAGCACATCACCGGCGGCGGTCGTAGAGGTGGAAGAGGCTCTCGCGGCTGGTGAGGGTCTTCCTCGGAGACAGGGCGCCTTTCAGGATGACTCCGAAGAAGAGCTCCTTGAAGCTGTAGAGCACGGCCTTGCGTCCTGAGCTGATGTGCGGCTGGTCCCGGAGGATGACGAACGTGAGGCCATGCGCCTTGCCCCAAGCCGTGAGTTTCCTGCTCAGGTCGATCTCCTCCGCAGCGTAGAGCTCTTCGCTGAATCCTCCGGTCTCGCGGAAGGCATCCGTCCTGCAGAAGACGAACGAGCCTGCTGCCCAGCCGAAGGCGAGCGAGAGCAGGCTCCAGAACCGGACCAGGAAGACCACCGAAGGCGGCATGTAGTCGAACTCGATGAGACATCCCCCTCCCACGACCTTGCCGGATTCGGCGGCCTTGAGCGTGCTCT
>JBAZSR010000051.1:5144-19259 GCA_041662295.1 Elusimicrobiota bacterium
ACCTTGGGGTCCAGGATCGAGTCCGCGTCGATGAAGAGGAGCCAGTCCCCGGAGGCTGCCTTGGCGCCTGTGTTGCGCGCCCGCGAGATCTGGTTGTGCGGCTCGAACACGACCTGGGCGCCTTCCGCCCGGGCGATCTCCGGAGTCTTGTCCGTGGAGTTGTTGTCGCAGACCACGACCTCGCTCGCCCAGCCGGGCCGAAGGCCCGTCGCCAGTGCCGCCTGGACGCTCCTCAGGCAGGAGGCGAGGAGTTTCTCCTCGTTGAAGGCGGGGATGACGATCGAGAGCTTCATGGTCTGGGAGACATCATGCCTGCTGGGGGCGCTGATGTCAAGGCCGGATGCCCGGAGCGGTTGCCTTCAGGGGCGCAAAGGCGCTAAGATGGAGAGGACGCTCCAATCACGGAGGGGAACTGCCATGTGCGACGACAGGAAGCTTAGGGAAGAGTGCGACTGCTACGAATGCGTCGAGGCTCGCAAGGGACGGAGCCGCGGCGGGGACTGCTGCCGGACCGCGAGCCATCACGAGGAGTGCTGCTGCGGCGAGTCCGCAGACCAGGATTTCGACGTGACAGCCATGTGGAAGGACGCCTTCCACGAGGCCTACCACGAGGTGCAGGTCGACATCTTCAAGGCCAAGATCAAGGCGACCATGGGCAAGACCATGGACAAGGTCGCGAGCCTGGTGCTCGAGTCCATGCTCGAGTCGATCCGCGACAGCCAGAAGAAGGCCGTGTCCGCGAAGTCCTCGAAAGAGAAGATGGAGAAGCTCATCGCCGACGCCCTGAAGGGCTGATCGTACTCCTCGGGAATCGAAAGCCGCCGCGTCAGGCTTGGCGCGGCGGCTTCTCTTTGAGGAGACGCGCGATGAGCAGGAGATGTCGGGCCGTCTCCTTGAGGGGCCGGAGCTTCGAGGTCCCGTGCCGCCGGACCGTCAGGAGCGCAGGGGTCTCGGCGACCTTCAAGCCCGCCAGGATGAAGCGGGTCGCGATCTCCGCGTTGATCTCGAAGCCTTGGCTTTGGAGCTTGAAGGACTTGAGCAGCCGGGCGCGGTAGAGGCGGAGGATCGGGGTGTAGGAGGTGAAGTCCCCGCCGAAGGCGCGGCGGTAGAGGGCGTTGGCCGCCGCGCTGGGCAGCCGCCTGGTCCAATGGGCCTGGTTGATGCCCTTGGGGCCGAGGAAGGGGGAGCCTGAGACCAGGTCCGCGCCGGTCTCGCGCTGCCGGGCCAGGAGGTTGAGGATCTGGGAAGGGCGGAAGGTGAGGTCGGCGTCTAAGGTCGCGATCCAGTCGCCGCCGCAGGCCGAGAAGCCCGTGGTCAGGGCCGCCCCGAGCCCGAGGTTCGCCGGGTGCCAGACCAGCCGGACGTTCCGGTGGAGGCTGATCAGCTTGTTGAGCGCCGGGAAGGTGCCGTCGGTCGACCCATCATCGACGAGGATCAGCTCATAGGGGACGCCGAGCATGTCGAGGGGCGCCACGAGCTCGGACTCGAAGCGGTAGGCGTTGCGCTCCTCGTTATAGCAGGGGACTACGACGGATAGCATGTCTTCAGCACCGGAAGGTCAATGGAAACGGTCCTAGTCACGGAAGTAGTCGATGGTGCGCTTGAGGCCGTCCTCCAAGGGGATGACGGGCTTCCACTTGAGGTGGCGGACGGCCAGGCGGATGTCGGGCCGCCGGACCTTGGGGTCGTCCACGGGCAGGGGCTTGTGGACGATGCGGGATCTCGAGCCCGCCAGCTTCTTGATGCGATGGGCGATCTCGAGGATGGTGTGCTCGTCCGGGTTGCCGATGTTGACCGGAGAGGGGATCGAGGAGTGCAGGAGCCTGTCGAGGCCGCGCACGAGGTCGGTCACGAAGCAGAGGCTCCGCGTCTGGCGGCCCCGGCCGTAGACCGTGATGGGCTTGTTCGCGATGGCCTGGGTGATGAAGTTCGGCACGGCGCGGCCGTCGTTGCGGCGCATCCTGGGGCCGTAGGTGTTGAAGATGCGGGCGATGTGCACCTTGACGCGGTGCGTGCGGTGGTAGGCCATGGCCATGGCCTCGGCGAAGCGCTTGGCCTCGTCGTAGACGCCCCGCGGCCCGATGGGGTTGACGTTGCCCCAGTAGGTCTCGGGCTGGGGGGAGACAAGGGGGTCGCCGTAGACCTCGGAGGTCGAGGCCAGGACGTAGGCGGCCTTCTTGTCCTTGGCCAGGCCCAGGGTCTTGTGCGTGCCCAAGGCCCCGGCCTTCAGGGTCTGGATCGGGAACTGGGCGTAATCCGCGGGGCTGGCCGGGCTCGCGAAGTGGAAGACCGCGTCGAGCTTCCCCGGGACCTCGATGTACTCGGTGACGTCCTGCTTCTTGAAGGTGAAGTCCGGGTGGGTGAGCAGGCCCTTGATGTTGTCGATGGTCCCGGTGAGGAAGTTGTCGAGCACGATGACCTCGTGCCCCTTGCCGAGGAAGTGCTCGGCGAGGTGGCTGCCGAGGAATCCCGCGCCGCCCGTGATTAAGATTCTCAAGGTCTTCCTACCCCGCAGTACGTGAACCCGGCGGCTCGGAGGGCCTTTGGGTCGTAGAGGTTTCTGCCGTCGAGGACCAGCGGGTTGGCCATGAGCTTGTAGATCCTCTTGAAGTCGAGCTTCGCGAACTCGGGCCACTCGGTCACGAGCGCCAGGGCGTCGACGCCCTTGGCGACCTCGTAGAGGTCCTTGCAGATCTTGACGCGCCTGAACTCGGGTAGCTCCCGGGCGCGCTCGGCCGCCACCGGGTCGCAGGCCTTGACCTTGACCCCGTTCTCGACGAGGGCCTTGACGATGTCGATGCTCGGGGCGAAGCGCATGTCGTCGGTGTTGGGCTTGAAGGCCAGGCCCAGCAGGCCCACGGTCTTGCCCGAAAGGTTCCAGAGGTTCTCCGAGACCTTGCGCATGACCCAGCCCTTCTGGAGGTCGTTGACCTCCTTGACGGTCTTGAGCATAGCGAAATCGTAGCCCTTCTGCTTGCTGATCCAGTGGAAGGCCTCGAGGTCCTTGGGGAAGCAGAAGCCGCCGAACCCCACGCCCGCGCGCAGGAAGTGGGGCCCGATGCGCTTGTCGAGCCCCATGCCCTTGGCCACGAGCTCGACGTCGGCTCCCACCTTCTCGCAGAGGTGGGCGACGGCGTTGATGAAGGAGATCTTGGTCGCGAGCAGGGAGTTGGAGGCGTGCTTGATGAGCTCCGCGCTCTTGACGTCCGTGACGAGGATGGGCGCGTCGATGCCGCCGTAGATCTCCCGCATGGTCTTCTCCGCCCGCGGCGAGGTGACGCCGAAGACGACGCGGTCCGGGAAGAGGAAGTCCTTGACCGCGGTCCCCTCGGCGAGGAACTCCGGGTTGGAGACCACGTCGTAGGGCACGCCCCGCTTGTTGATGCGGGTCACCGTGCGCTTGACCCACTCGCCGGTCTCGACCGGGACCGTGGACTTGTCCACGATCACGGTGTAGTCCGTCATGTGGCGGGCGACCTCGGCCGCGACCGCCTCGACCGCGGAGAGGTCCGCGGACCCGTCCGGCCGCGGCGGGGTGCCGACCGCGATGAAGACCACGTCGGCCCGCTTGCCGCCGTGCTTGAGGCCCTCCTTGATGGAGCCCGTGAAGTGCAGGCGCCCTGCCTTGCGGGAGCGCTGGACGATCTCCGAGAGGCCCGGCTCGTAGATGGGGATCGCGCCTTTCTTGAGCACGGCGATCTTGCGCGGGTCGGAGTCGACGCACACGACCCGGTGGCCGAGCTCGGAGAGGCAGGCGCCGGTCACGAGGCCGACGTAGCCGGTGCCCACCACGCAGACATTGTGGGGGGAGCCGGCCTTGGAGCGGCGAAAAGCGATGGCGGGGCGGGGTTCTTTCATCATGGTGAAGGGTAGATTCTCGCAAAAGGAAGGCCGGGGTTCAAGATGCTATAATGGGCCGAGGAAACCATGAACCTTTCAAACGCCTTGAAGGATAAATCCGCGAGGATCGGCGTCATCGGGGCCGGCTACGTCGGCCTGCCGCTCGCCATGGAGTTCTGCCGGAAGGGCTTCCGGGTCACCGCTTTCGACATCAGCAAGGAGCGCGTCGCGGACCTCAACGCCGGACGCTCCTACGTCCTCGACGTCTCGTCCGACGAGCTCTCCCGCCATCGGGGGGACGGGCTCTTCGAGGCCAGCGCCCGCTTCGAGGGCCTGGCAAGCCAGCACGTGCTCTTCATCTGCGTGCAGACGCCGCTGCGCAAGACCAAGGAGCCGGACATCAGCAACATCCTCTCCGCGGTCTCCAAGATCGTGGAGCACCCCCGCAAGGGCCAGCTCATCATCCTGGAGAGCACGACCTTCCCTGGGACGACCGACGAGATCGTCCTGCCCAGGCTCGCCCCGATCGGCAGGCTCGGCCGCGACTTCTTCCTGGCGTTCTCCCCGGAGCGGGTGGACCCGGGCAACCACTCCTACGGCATCGCCAACACCCCGAAGGTCGTGGGCGGGGCGGACCCCGTCTCCGCGCGGCTGGCGCGGGAGGTCTACGGCGAGGTCATCGAGACCGTGGTCCCGGTCTCGAGCACCCGGGCCGCCGAGACCGTCAAGCTCCTGGAGAACTCCTTCCGGGCGGTCAACATCGCGCTCGTCAACGAGATGGCGCAGGTCTGCCACCGCCTGGGCTTGGACGTCTGGGAGGTCATCGGCGCGGCCGCGACCAAGCCCTTCGGCTTCATGGCGTTCTACCCCGGCCCCGGCATCGGCGGGCACTGCATCCCCAAGGATCCCCAGCTCCTCAGCTGGAAGATGAAGACCCTCAACTACGTGCCGCGGTTCATCGAGCTCTCCACCAACATCAACCAGGCCATGCCGGAGTACGTCGTCTCCCGGATCGGCGACGTCCTCAACGAGCGCAAGAGGGCTCTCCACGGCAGCCGCGTCCTCGTGCTCGGGGTGGCCTACAAGCCCGGGATCTCGGACTACCGGGAGTCCCCGTCGCTCGACGTCATGGACCTGCTCCTCAAGCGCAAGGCCGTCGTCTCCTACCACGACCCCTTCGTGCCCCGGGTCGAGGTCGGGGGCCGGCGCCTGGCCTCGGCGCCGCTCACGGACAAGGCCCTGCGGTCCTCCGACTGCGTGGCCGTGCTCACCGCCCACAAGGAGGTCGACTACGGCCGCGTCGTGCGCCTGGCTCCCGCGGTCTTCGACGCCCGCAACGCGACCCGGTCCGCGGCCGCGAGCAGGAAGGTCCACCGGCTTTGAGCGAGGCCCCGCAGCTCTTCGAGCGCAAGTGTCTTGAGGCCATCCAGGGCCTGGGCAAGGCGCTGGGTCAGCTCTCCCTCTACAAGCTCGGCCACCCGGCCGTGGCGGCCATGCTCGCGGCCTGCGGGGAGCAGCTCAAGGGACTGCTCGCCGAGACGGCGCAGGGCGAGCTCGCCTTCAGCGTGGACAACGACAAGCTCATCGCCAACGGCCGCATCATCTGCGGCCTGGACTCCCTGCCGAGCTCCATCCCGACCACCTTCGCCCGATTCAAGCTCTCGAGCCTGACCTTCAAGTCCGGCCTGGACGCCGAGGACCTCAAGGCCTTCTGCGAGCTGGCCTCGTCCCGGCCCGACTCGGAGGCCGGCCGCGACCCCAAGAAGTACCTCGAGGGCCGCGGCGTCGCCAACGTCATCCTCAACGAGGCCGTCTACGCCAAGGTGGGCGAGGAGGCCCTGCTCAAGGCCCTCGAGCAGAAGAGCCTCGAGGAGACCATCCGGGCCCTGGTGGGCAACGCGGTCGCGGATCCCAACAAGCAGAAGATGGTCTACGAGAAGGTCGAGGCCCTCATCCGCGAGGACATCCAGCGCCGCATCGACGAGGTGACCAAGCCCCTCGTCCGCGAGAAGACCGGCCTCCAGAACGAGTCGGTCCGGACCAAGGGCGTCATGGAGGGGGTCGCGGACGGCGTCATCGTGGTCGACGAGGGCGGCAACATCCTCATGATGAACCCCGCGGCCGAGCAGCTCTACGCGGCCCCGCTCTCCCAGGTCGCGGGCCAGCACCTCGCCGCGAAGGCCGGCGCCGAGCACCTCGTCACCCTGGCCCAGGAGATCGGGACCCCGACCGACCGGACCATCAAGGGCGACGTCGCGTCCAGCGGCGCCGATGAGGCCAAGAAGACCATGAAGGCGGCCTCCGCCGTCGTGCAGAACGAGGCCGGCAAGATCGTGGGCATGGTGTCGAGCCTCCACGACACGGCCAAGCTCCGGGAGCTCGAGCGCATGCAGAGGGAGTTCGTGGCCCACGTGACCCACGAGCTCCGGGCGCCCCTGACCGCCATCCGGGCCGCGCTCGACATCCTCAACGAGGAGTTCCAGGGGCGCGTCAACGAGGAGGAGACCCGCATCTTCGGCTCGGCTCTTCACAACGCGGACCGGCTCGAGCGCCTCATCAACGACATCCTGGACTTCTCGAAGATCGAGGCCGGCGAGATGCGCGTCAGCGTCAAGAAGGCCGACGCCGAGCGCGTCACCCGCGAGGCCTTCGAGAGCCTCAAGCCCTGGGCGCAGCGCAAGGACATCGGGTACGACTTCGATTCCGAGCAGGACCTGCCGCCCATCATGGCCGACAGCCACCGCACGACCCAGGTGCTCGTCAACCTCCTCTCCAACGCCATCAAGTTCACGCCGGCCAAGGGCCGCGTGGCGGTGAAGGTCTTCCGGCCCAAGGACGGCGAGAAGGTCGTCGAGATCACCGTGGCCGACACCGGGCCCGGCATCCCCCAGTCCGAGCACAAGCGCATCTTCGAGAAGTTCATCCAGATCGCGACCGGCGAGGTGCGCGGCGGCACGGGCCTGGGTCTTGCCATCGCCAAGGCCATCACCCACATGCAGAACGGCCGCCTCTGGCTCGAGAGCGAGGTCGGCAAGGGCTCGACCTTCTACATCGCCCTGCCCCTCTACGGCGGCCCGGCCGAGGACGGCTCCCTCCCCAAGCCCTCCGGCGCGGAGAAGACCCTGCCTGACGCCCTTCCCTGGTGGAAGAAGCTGCTCGGTCTCAAGTAATCCCGAGGGCCTGCCGGGCGAACACGAACGCGCCGACGGATTCGGCCCCGCCTTCCCGGAGGGCTCGGGCGCACTCCTCGAGCGTCGCGCCCGTGGTGCACACGTCGTCAATGAGCAGCAGGCGCAGACCCTTGGCGCTGCCGGGTGCGGCCTTGATCCCTCCACTGACGTTCCTGCCGCGCTCCCCGCGGCCGAGGTTCCATTGGGGCTTCGTGGCGCGGCAGCGCTTCAGGGGTTCGAGCACGGGCTTGCGGTGGACCAGACCTATCTCCGCGGCCAGCAGTCGGGCTTGGTTGTAGCCGCGCTCCCGGAGCCTGGAGGGGTGCAGGGGCACGGGCACG
Organism: Elusimicrobiota bacterium; assembly: GCA_041662295.1. Classification (GTDB taxonomy): domain Bacteria; phylum Elusimicrobiota; class Elusimicrobia; order UBA1565; family UBA9628; genus JACQWX01. The sequence continues at coordinate 12,496 of JBAZSR010000051.1, forward strand.
AGGCCGTCGAAGGCTCCGAGCTCCGGGAACCGGGGAAGGGCCAGGGCCATCATCCTCCCGCAGAACCGGGCGGCGTCGCGCCTGCCGCGGAACTTGAACCCGTGGACCAGGGAGGAAGCCGCTCCTCCGTAGAGGAACGCGGGCCTGATGACCCTGCACGCGAAGGTCCGCTTCGAGCACGGGCCGCAGCGGTCCCGGCCTGAGGGCACGCGGTCTGCGCAGCGCTCGCAGAAGGGCGGCTCCGCGGCCTTCAGGACGCTCAGGCAGGCTCGGCAGAGGGGATGGCCGGTCTCTCGGGGGAGGTCCTCGCGGCAGGCGCAGCAGGTCTGCGGGAAGACCCAGTGGAGGAGCCGGGAACCGCACGACGCGAGGATGCCCACATCCTAATATACGAGCGAGGCGGCAAAAAGTTCCCCGGGAGTCCCTATTTTCGTCTGTGTCCGACGCCCTTGAGCCAGAAGTCGAGCTCCCTCTGCCGGAGCTCCAGGGACTGCTTGGACTTCGGGTCCGGGAACGCGGGCTTGGCCTTCTTGTCCGCCGGGCCCGCGACCCTGCGGACCTTGAGGAGCCTTCCGTCGAGGTCGAGCTTCAGCCAGAGGCGTTCGACCGCCTTGCCCTTGGCGTCGTCTTTCCGGGCGAAGAGGACCAGGGCCAGGGGCTTGCCGCCCCGGCCGACCGGCTCCATGAACACGAGCGCGCGCCTGGAGCGGCCGTCTTCGGCCTGGGCCGCTGGGGAGCTCAGGTAGCGGGCCAGGGCTCCCGGCCTGAGGTCGAGGTCCCGGGCCGTCTCGCCCTCGGCCACGGTCTCTCCCGGTCCGGCCGTGACGATGTCCCGGACGAGGTCGGCAAGCGAGGCCTCGGCCTGGGCAGGGACGGAGCGTCGACGGTCCTTCGGCGGCTGGGGGTCCTGCGCCCACGTCACGGCGGCAAGAGTCAGGACCGCGAGGGACAGGGCCGTCCTCATGGCTCAGCCCTCCACGTACTTGACCCAGACCTGACGGGTGCGCGGGCCGTCGAACTCCGCGAGGTACACGGCCTGCCAGGTTCCGAGCCTCAGGGTCCCGCCCTCCACGATGAGCGTCAGGGAGGGGGAGAAGAGCGAGCTCTTGATGTGGCTGTCGGAGTTGCCCTCCCCGTGCTTGAAGCCCGCGTCCTGGGGGATGAGGCGGTCCATGAAGCCGGTGACGTCCGTGGACACGTCGGGGTCGGCGTTCTCGTTGATGGTCACGCCGGCCGTGGTGTGGGGCACGAACACGGTGAGCAGTCCCGACGAGGCCCCGATCTTCTGGAGGTGGTCGAGGAGCTCGGCGGTGATGTCGACGAGCTCGCTGCGGGCCTTGGTCGTGATCCTCAATTCCTTGGTGGGCATGGTTTCTCCTTGGGCGGTCAAAATTGGAACGTCAGGGTGCTGCCGAGCTGGTAGGAGACGTACTCCTCCTCCTTGAGGTACTTGTGCCAGAGGCGCGAGAACGCGCCGTTCATCGTCATGCGGAGGTTCTTGGCGATCTCGTAGTCGCCGCTGGTGTTGACCGTGAGCAGGCGGGAGTTGTCCGCCGCGGTGATGGGCGAGGTCTTCTGCGCCATGGACGCCGTCGTGGTCCAGATGATGCGGTTGGTGAACATGAGGGGCTTGGCCGCGCCGGGGAGCTTCAAGCCCTTGGGCAGGGCCAGGTCGGCGCGCACGAGCACGCTCGGGGTGAGCGTGGTCAGGTCCTGGGTCTTCAAGCCCGTGCCCAGGCGCGTCACGTCGTTGGTGTAGTCGAACTTGGGGGTGAAGCGGAACTTCCTGACGTCGAAGGTGACCTGGACCGTGGCGTCCTCGTGGGAGACGCGCTGGACCATTTCGTTGATGCGGAGGTCCTTCTTCTCCGAGATGCGGAAGTTGTAGTTGATGAGGCTGTCGAACTTCTTGAGCACGATGGCGCGCAGGTCGGTGCCGAAGGACTCCTCGTCCTCGAGGGAGGTCGCGACGGTCTCCGTCTTGCGGAAGGAGTACCTGAAGTTCATCTGGGTGTTCTGCATCCAGCGGTCGACGAACCAGATCTTCTCGAGTTCGCCGATGGACGCCACCATGTCCGGCAGGGTCGTGGAGAGGCGCTTGGACACGGTGCCGGTCACGTCCGTGCGCTCGATGGACTTGACGTAGTTGTTGGACAGGGCGATGGTCTTGAAGGCCGACCATCGTCCCCGGAGGTCGTAGGCCTCGATGGGGTTCCACCGCTGGGACGAGTTGACGGTGTCGCGGAGGGTCTGGTTGGCCCGCGTCGCCGCGGGGTTTTTGGGCTTGAGGGACTCGCGCACCCAGAACCCGAACTGGGACCGGAGGCCCTTCTCGACGTTGTTCCAGACGTCGCCGTCCTGGACCTGGTAGCTGGAGGTGATGTGGAAGGAGCGGAAGAACCTGGTGCCGGAGAAGATCTCGCCGATGGAGAGCGGGAGGTTCAGGGAGCCGTTGGCGTTGCGGTTGACGGCCTTGATCTCGCCGACGTCGAAGTTGAAGGTGGAGCCGAAAACGACGAAGGTCGAGACGTTGAGCAGGTTGTTCTCGATGATGTCCACCGAGTAGTTGAGCTGGGGATTGAGCCAGCGGAGCAGGCGCCAGTTCGAGTTGAACCCGGCGCTCTGGTTGAGGGATTTCGGGTAGGCCTTGACGATCTCCCCCGTCGAGACCAGGTCGGAGCGGCGCTCGATGACGCGGGTCAGGGAGTAGTTGGGGTTGAAGCCCGCGCCCTGCCAGGGGGTGAAGGTCATCCTGCCGATGTAGGTCTGGCTGAGCTCCCTGGTGTTGGCGTTGCCCGCGACCTGCCGCGCCGCGAGGGCGTCGTAGCGGACCTCGTAGCGCGACATCGAATAGCTCAGGTCCACCGTCTTGGGCAGGACCCGCCAGTCCAGCGGGACGCCGTAGTTCAGGGAGGCGTTGGTGGTCTGCCGGTCGTCGGAGCGGGTGAGGAGGTCGTATTCGGTCCGCGCCCGGGTGTGGCCGAGGCTGACGCGCGGCCAGGCGCCGAGGGCGAAGTTGCCGGAGGCCGTCCCGTTCCAGGCGGTGACCTTGCCCTGCTGGAGGAGGGTGACCGTGTTCGAGAGGTCGCCCGTCTTCACGGTGGACGGGGTCTCCGTGACCGTCCTGGAGACGGAGACGTTCAGCGGGAACCAGCGCAGCCGGCTGACGTTGAGGTAGCCCGAGTCCTCCCGCCGGTTCTGGTTGGTGACGACGGAGACCGGGGTCTGGAAGTTGCGGTCGCGGGACCAGTGCTTGCCGCCGAAGCTCGCCCACCCCGGGATCTCGAAGTTGGCCTCGAACTTCTTGGCCGTGCCGACGCGGGTGACCGGCTCGGAGAGGTAGATCTCGTTGAGATGGACGCGGCCGCGCTTGGTCTGGCCGGCGGGGGACGCGGTGGAGCGCACGCCGGCGGTGAGCTGGGCGACCTGCTGGAGGCTGGGGTTGCCGCTGGAGACCACGACGACGTCGGAGGCGGTCGGCCGCCAGCCCTCGGCGATCATGTCGCCGTTGTCGTCGTACTGGTGGATCCGGATCTTCCTCCAGCCCGTGAAGGTCAAAGCGACGCGGGCCTCGAAGAAGTTCTGGTCGTTGCCCATGCGCAGGAAGAAGACCTTGTCCCCGGAGGTGTTGACGTTGTTGGGGTCGGCGTTGCCGTAGACGAGGAAGTTGAGGTGCTTGTGCTGGCTGATGTCGACGGCCCGGCCGAAGACGCGCTTCGTGTGGACCACGGGCTCGACGCCGCCCACGGGCGCGCCCATGTTGACGAACTCGAGCTGGAGGGCCTGCTCGGAGAGGTTCTTCGAGCCGGACTGCTTCTGGAGGGTGGAGACCTCTCCGTAGAGGTCCGTGAAGGCGTCGCCCGCCTGTCCCCCGGCGTTGAAGATGGGGACGTAGTCGGGGTTGTCCACCGAGTTGACGGGGGTGGCGGTGAGGGTCTCGACGTTGGAGGTCTGGCCCTGGCCGTTGGCCGGGTCGCCGGGTGCGCCGCGGAGCCAGGAGTTGCCCACCAGGGCGACCCGGGCGAACTTGACCGCGCAGGTCATGCCCGCGCAGACCGCCCCGCCCGCCTTCTTGCGGATGGAGATCCGGATCTGCTTGACGGCCGTCCACCGGCTGGCCGTGGCGGTGGAGATGTTGAGCGGGACCTGGAAGGTCCGCCACTTGTCCGCGCCGAAGTCGATGGAGGTGTGGTCCGTGGAGTCCGTCGCGTTGCGGAGCGTGTTGTTGCCCAGGCCGGCGTTCCCGAGGTAGCCGAAGTCGTCGCCGCTGAAGTCCTGGGAGTCGAGCCGGCCGTTCTGGTCGAGGTCCTCGGAATCGATGCGGCCGTTCTTCTCGCCGTAGCGCGTGCTCGGCTTGCCGGCCGGGCCGTAGTACTGGCCCGTGTCCTCGGTCTCCTGGAGGACGCCGTCCGCGTTGAAGTCCTCGGTGTCGAGCCGCCCGCTGCCGTCGGCGTCCTCGCCGATGCCGCCGAGGTGGAAGTTCAGCTCGTTGCCCGAGGCGTCGCCGAGCATGACGAGCTCGAGGATGTTCTTCTGGGAGAAGTCTTCGCCGGAGACGGAGAAGGGGTAGACGACGGACACCTCCTGCGTCCCGGGGTCGGAGAAGTCGTACTTGAAGCCCAGGACCTTCTGGGTCTCCTCCGCGCCGGCCTCCGAGCGCGGGTTGACCGAGAGGACCTTCACGTCCTCCGTGAACCACTGGAGCTTCGTAGGGTCGCTCGGGACCCCGGAGGGGTTGGACGCGGCCTTCCAGGCCGAGTCCAGGGTCGGGGCCATGGTCTCCTGTTTGATGCCCTCCATGTTGTCGATGATGGCGTAGTCGTTGAGGTTCGGGTTGTGCCGGCTCTGGGCGAACTCACCCGCCACGGAGGTCATGTTCAGCCAGGAGAGGAGCTTGATGTCCTTGAGCTTGGCGTCGAACTCGTAGGTGATGAGGCTGCGCGCGAGCTCGGTCACGGTGGGCACGCTCGGGGACTTGGCCCCGGACTGGTAGAGGAGGGTCGAGCCCACGGAGAGCTTCCTCCAGTCGTAGGAGACCCGGGTCCCCAGCAGGGACTCGTTGGAGAGCCCCAGGAAGGGTGCGACCTCGTAGGAGATGGAGATCTCCGAGTCGGGCCGGATGCGGTCCTCGTTGAAGAAGGTGATGAAGCCCGCGTCGTAGTCGATGAAGTAGTCCACGTTGCGCACGAGCTTCACGCGGTCGAGGAGCACGATCTCGCTCTGGGGCACGAGGGTCGGCTCCAAGAAGAAGGTCTTGAACCGGAAGTTGTACTCGACGCGGAAAAGTCTCTTGGAGGTCGGGGTGGGCGCGTAGAGGTCGGGGTCCGGCACGGTGGGGGAGTCGTTGGCCACGGAGAAGGGATTGATCAGGCGGAAGAGCCCGTTCTCGAAGTCGACGTCGATGGTGTCGGGGTACTTCTGCGCGGGCGTGAGCGCGGTGCCGACCTCGTTGCGCGTGGTGGGGTCGAGGACCCGCAGCACGAAGTTCCCGCGGCCGTCGTCGCGCACGATCTGGTTCTGCCCGATGGAGTAGAAGGTCTTGAGCTCGCGGTTGTGCCCGGTCTCGGTCGAGACGGAGATCGGGACGTCCGCCGGGGTCTTGACCAGCTTGAACCGGCCGGTGCCGCCCGAGACCGTCGTGGTCGACTGGAAGGTGATGTGAAGGCCGGCGGCGTCTATGAAGTCCACGGCCACCACGTGCTGGGGCTGGAGCTGATAGCGGAAGGATAGGATGCCCTTCGTGTAGTCGATGGAGTAGTCGATGCCGGGAATGAGGAGGGAGAAGCGGCCGGTGAAGCTCGAGCCCGAGACCGCGAGGTCGTCGACGGTGAGCTCGACGTCGTTGAGGTTGATCTGCTGTCCCGGGGTCTGCTGGGCGAGGTAGATCCTCTCCGAGCCGGCCTGGATGGGCAGGCGTCCCGGGGAGGAGAAGGAGACGTCGTAGTAGGTGCGGCGGACGTAGCTGGAGTCCGGGATGTCCACCGAGGCGAACTGGTTGTTGCCGTAGAACTGGCGGAACTTGGTCTGCCCCTTGGTGCGGCTGCCGATGAAGGCGGCCTGGAGGCCCTTGTACTTGACGTCGGCGCGGATGCCGAAGAGCTGCTTGTTGTACTGGACGAACTCGGTGGAGGGCAGGGAGAGGTCGATGTCGCCGAAGGAGACGTTCTGCACCACCTCGTTGGGGTCGCCCTGGTAGACCACCGAGATGTCCTGCTTGTTGGTCTTCGTGTCGTCGTAGTCCACGTTGACCGTGATCTTGGGGCCGACCTTGCCCTGCATGCGCAGCTGGAGCTGCTGGGTGATGTCGAGCATCCCGGCCGTCATGGGCCGGTTGGTCGTCTTCTGCTCGTTGATGTAGCGCTTCTGGGAGTACTGGAAGGAGATGACCTTGCGGCCCGTGACCGAGAGGCTCGTGCCGTAGGTCGGGAGCTCGACCTCCGGAGGCGGGGGCTTGGGGACGGCCGCGGTGGAGAGCGCCACCTCCTCCTCCGCCGTCGCGCCGGGGATCGGGACCAGGGCCTCGACCGGGGGCTTGCCCGCCTCGATGTCGTCCCGGGTCTTGAGCCAGCGCTCTTGGGAGAACTCGACGCCCTTGAGCCGTTTGGTGAACTCGGAGAAGTCCGGGGGCTCCGCCCCTGTCTCGGCCTGGGGCCGCTCGAAGACCTTGCCCGCGTCCGGCCGGTCCAGGAGGAGGAAGGGGCTCGGCCCCGGCTGGACTGGGACCGCGGGCTCCGGGACGGCCGCGGACGGGACTTCGGCGCGGG
>JBAZSR010000052.1:0-19030 GCA_041662295.1 Elusimicrobiota bacterium
GTCTGGAAGCTCGCAGACGGCCTTGGTTCGAGGGATTGTTCGGCAAAATCGCCGCCTTTCGATGCCCGTGGCCGGCCCCGGCCTAGCTCCTAATGCAAAATCCGGGAGAACGCAACAAGCGCAATCTCTGACACCAGTGTATGGTACCATTGGGGGCCATGCTGGGCGTTTCAGTCGTGCTGCCGACCTACAACGAGGCCGAGAACATCGTCCTGCTCATCCCGAAGGTCCACGCCATCCTCGAGGGGCTGCCTCATGAGATCGTGGTGGTGGACGACGACTCGCCGGATGGCACGGCTGCCGCGGCCTTGGAAGCGGGCGGAGGCGCCCCTTGGCTGAAGGTCATCGTGCGGCAGGACCGGCGGGGCCTGGGCAATGCCCTGGCCGAGGGCTACGACGCCGCTGGCTGCGACGTGGTCGTGTCCATGGACGCGGACCTCTCCTTCGACTGCGAAGACATCCTGCGCCTGGTCGCGGCGGTCGAGGGAGGCGCGGATCTCGCCTTGGGCACCCGGCACATGGAGGGGGGGGGCTACGAGGCCGCGGCCCTGGATGTCAGGGTCAAGCGCGCGATCAGCACCCTCGGCAATCGGATCGTGCGCCTGGTCACGGGCGTTCCCGTGCGCGACGTGTCCGCGAACTTCCGCGCCCTGCGGAGGTCGGCCTGGCCCCTGATCCGGACCAAGGATGCCACCAATTTCATGCTACTGGAGATGATCCTGCGGGCGCGCGCCGCCGGGCTGAGCCTGGCCGAGGTGCCGGTGCGCTTCGGGGAGCGGGCCCACGGGGTCTCGAAGCTCCGCTTCCTCATCGAGGTCCCCAGGTTCGTCCTGAGGCTGGGCCGGGCCGCCCTGTCCCGGGCCGGGTAGCTTGCGGGTCTCCGGGAGACCCTTTCGACGGGGGATTTGCTTTCCGCGTCATGGAGTCCTACCATATCCACTCCCTTCATGACCGACCAGGGCGCGCCGATGGCGACGGGCATCGATACCCATCTCTCCCGCAAGACCCTGCTGGACAAGTGCCGCAGGTTCACCAGGGTCGAGGAGCTCAAGGCTGTCGGGCTCTATCCTTATTTCCGCACCATCGAGACCGCTCAGGACACCGAGGTCATGGTGGACGGCCGCCGGATGCTCATGCTCGGGTCCAACTCCTACCTGGGCCTGACCAACCACCCGAAGATCAAGGAGCGCATCGTGGCCGCGGTCCGCGAGTTCGGCAGCGGCTGCGCCGGGTCGCGCTTCCTCAACGGGACCCTTTCCATCCACCGGGAGCTCGAGGAGCGCCTGGCCCGGTTCGTGGGCAAGGAGGCCGCCATCGCCTTCAGCACGGGCTTCCAGGCCAACCTCGGCGCCATCTCCTCCCTGGTGGCCAAGGACGAGGCCGTGGTCCTGGACAAGAGCGACCACGCCAGCATCGTGGACGGCTGCCGGCTCTCCTGGGGCCGGCTGACCCGCTTCCGCCACAACGACATGAACGACCTCGAGCGCATCCTCAAGGTCCTCGACAAGGTCGGCAAGCTCGTGGTGGTCGACGGTGTCTTCAGCATGGAGGGCGACGTGGCCCCCCTGCCGGACATCGTCCGGCTCGCCGATAGACACGGCGCCGCGGTCATGGTGGACGACGCGCACGGGCTGGGCATGCTGGGCGGGACCGGCGCCGGGACCTGCGAGCACTTCGGGCTCACCGACCGCGTCGACGTCATCATGAGCACCTTCAGCAAGAGCCTGGCCTCCGTGGGCGGGTTCATCGCCTCCGACCGGACCACGGTCGAGTTCATCATGCACCACGCCCGGCCCATGATCTTCAGCGCGAGCGTCTCCCCGGCCAATGCCGCGGCCGTGCTCGGCGCCCTCGACATCATCGAGGCCGAGCCCGAGCGCCGCGTCCAGCTCTGGGCGAACACCGAGTTCTTCAAGGACGGCCTCAAGTCCATGGGCCTCGACACGGGCAACAGCACGACGCCCGTGATCCCGCTCATGGTGCGCGACGACATCAAGACCTTCCAGCTCTGGCGCGCCCTGCACGAGCAGGGCATGTTCGTCAACGCCATCGTTCCTCCGGCGGTGGCCCCGGCCAGCTCCCTGCTGAGGCTGAGCCTCATGGCCACCCACACCCGGCCCCAGCTCGAGCGGGCCCTCGAGGTCATCGGCAAGGCGTGCCGGCAGGTCGGCCTGATCTGACCGTCTCGGAAGTCCGCTCCCCCGCCGAGCTCCGGGACTTCATCGAGTTCCCCTACTCCCTGTATCGGGACGACCCCTTCTGGGTGCCGCCGCTCCGGTCCTCGGTCGCGGGTCAGCTCCAGGGGCACCCCTTCCACCGCTACGCCCAGACGCGGTACTTCCTGGCATCCAGGGCCGGAGCCGTGGTGGGCAGGGTCGCGGCCATCCTCAACCGCCGCTACAACGAGTTCCACGGCGTCGCAGCCGGGTTCTTCGGCTGGTTCGAGTGCGAGGACGACCCGAAGACCGCGGGGGCCCTGCTTGACGCCGCGGCCGCGGCCGCCATGGGAGCCAAGACCCTGCTCGGTCCAGCGAGCCCGAGCTCCAATGCCGAGTTCGGCCTCCTCGTCGAAGGCTTCGACCGCATGCCGGGCGTCATCATGCCCTACAACAAGCCCTACTACCCGCGCCTGCTCGAGGCCTGGGGCCTGGCCAAGGCCAAGGATCTCCTGGCCTACGAGGTCCGGCATGAGGGCTTGAACCCTCTCACGCTCAGACTCTTTGAGAGGATCGCGGCCCGCCACGCCAAGGTGACGATCCGGGAGCTCGATATGCGCTGCTTCGATCGGGAACTCGACACCGTGGTGAAGCTCTACAACTCGGCCTGGGAGAAGAACTGGGGCTTCTGCCCCATGACCGAGGAGGAGCTCCGCTTCGAAGCGGCTGAGATGAAGGGCGTCCTCGACCCGCGGGTCGCGCTCTTCGCCGAAATTGACGGCGAGGCCGTGGCCTTCAGCCTGTCGGTCCCGGACATCAACCCCGCGCTCAAGGCCGCCGGGGGGAGCCTGTTGCCGCTGGGCTGGCTGCGCTTCCTCTGGGCCAAGCGCGGCGTCAGGAGGCTGCGCACGCTCCTGCTCGGCGTGGCCGCGCCCCATCGGGGCAAGGGCCTGGATGGCGTGCTGGTCGGCGAGACCATCCGGCGCGGCATCGCGGCCGGCTACGACGCGGCCGAGTGCTCCTGGGTCCTCGAAGACAACCTCAAGATGCGCAGCGCCATCGAGCGCTTGGGAGGCGTCGTGACCCAGACCTACCGCGTCTATGAGAAGATGCTGTGAAGAACGTCCTGCTGACAGGGGGCACCGGGTTCGTGGGCGGGGAGCTCGCCGAAGCTCTGGTTTCCAGCGGGATCAAGCCCCGCTGCCTCGTGCGGCCACGGAGCTCCTACCAGCGCCTCGCTGCCCTTGGCGCGGACCTCGCCACAGGAGGGCTCGACGACCCGGAGTCCCTGGAAAAGGCCTGCAAGGGCTGCGATGTCGTCTTCCATGTGGCGGGCAAGACCAAGGTCAGCCGGAGCTCCGAGTACCTCGAGGCCAATGCCCACGGCACGGCCAGGCTCGTCCGGGCCGTGGAGAAGCACGCGCCCGAGGCCCTGTTCGTGCACGTCAGCAGTCTCGCGGCGGCCGGGCCCAGCCCTGAAGACGCTCTAAGGGAGGAGGACGACACTCCCGACCCTGTCTCCCTCTACGGCATGAGCAAGCTCGCGGGCGAGGAGGTCGTGAGGCTCTCCAAGCTCAAGTGGGTCATTGCCAGGCCGCCGGCGGTCTACGGGCCGAGGGACACCGACGTCTTCTCCTTCTTCAAGCTGGCGTCCTTCGGGCTGTCCCCGGTCATCGGAGGCTTGGAGCGATCTCTGAGCCTCATCCATGTCTCGGACCTGGCGCGGGGACTCATCCTAGCCGCCGGAGCCAATCCCGGCAGCACCTACTTCCTGGCCGACCCCACGCCCTATCCGCTCGAGGCCGTGATGGCTTGCATCGCGGGAGTCCTTGGCAAGCGTCTGCGCCGCCTGGAAGTCCCCTACGGGGTGGTGACTCCTGCCGCCTACCTGAGCGGAGCCTGGTCCTGGGTCTCCGGCAGGCCCGGCATCTTCGGCCCGGACAAGCTCCGCGAGATGCGTCAGGCCCACTGGACCTGCTGCGTTGACAAGGCCGTCAAGGAACTCGGCTTTGGCGTGGAGTATCCGCTCGCCAAAGGCGTGGAGCAGACCGCGGCCTGGTACAAGGCCAACGGCTGGCTTTAGGCGGGCCGCTTCCGGCCCGGGGTCCTGTTGGACTTGGAGATGGAAGGGGTCTCCGCTCCCGAGCGACTGGTCGGCGGGAAGGGCGTCATCGGCTCGGTCGGTCGAGACTGATTTGGTGCTATACTCTGCTGGCTTGAGCGGAATTCCGGCAGTCGGATTGCGGTGTGTTGCCCTGATCGCGACCCTTGGCATGAGCCCGCTCCATGCTCAAGAGCCCTTTCAGCCGGCAGGGTCCTCAGTAGGTTCCCAAGGTCAGATTTTGATTCCAGAGCATCCTCTTCTGAGGGAAGCCTTCCAATCACAATTCAGCAAGGCTCAATCTGCCGATTTCCAGGGCCTACCGACGCTCAGGGAGCTGGTTCAACAGATGTCTCCGGACCAGCGTCAAGGCGCAAGAGCCCGTCTCGCGGCTCTTGAGCAGAAAGCCACGTCCCCGGAAGACTTGACCGCCCTCGCCCAAGGCTACCTCCTGCTGGATGGAAGCCTGCCCGAGGCCGGCCAAGAGGCCATCCGCGTCGCGTCCAGGCTCCAAGAGCTGTCTCCAGAAAGATCCGGCGGCTACACTCTGGCTGCGAGCGGCTATCACCAGATGGGGGACTATCCGGCCGCGACCGAATGGGCGCGCAAAGCCCTCGAACGCAATCCTCATGACGACGCCGCGATCGCGGTGTTCCTGCTCTCCGCTGGGAGGACGAGGCGGGGCAAGGCTGTTTCCGACGCCGCGGCCGCCCCGCTCCCCCCTGCATCCGAGTGGATCGCGGAAGAGGAGACGGCCTCCCCTCAGGCCCAGGAGTTCATGAGCAAGGCCATCAAGGCCCGCGAAGCCGACGACTTCGAGAAGACCATGCAGTTCTCCCAGGCAGCCATGCGGGCGGACCCCTCCTCCCGCAGCGTCCAGGAGTTCTACCTACTGGCTGCGGACGATCATGCCCAACAGGCCGATATCGCCGGATATCTCGCGCAAGCCAGTAAGGCCATGCGGGCAGGGAATCGGACCGAAGCCGTGGAATGGGCGCGCAAGGCTGCCTTGAGGTCGGGGAACCCCAAGGACTTGGAGTCCTTTGCCTCCTTCGAGAAGAAGGCCGCTGAGCTGCCTGCGCAGAAGGCGGCGGCTGGAGTGCCCAACAGGAAGGAGCCCAAGAAGAACGGGGTTCCAATCTGGCCCATCGGCGCGGGGCTTGGCTTTGCGGCAATCGGCTATGGCGTCTACAAGGCTAAGCAGGCGTACGCCTCAGATGAGGGTCTGGATCCCAGCCCAGAGGTTCCTCCAGGACAGGCGCGGCGCAACTACCGCTTGTCGGCCATCGGCGTTGGGGCATTGCTCGTCGCTGTCGCGGCTTGGGAATTCGGCCCTGCCGTGCTGACTGCTGTCAGGGCCGTTCTGGCAACGATGGGACCCGGCGGGCCAGGGATGACATCGGAACTCGTCGGAGCAGGGACGGCCGGCGGTGCCGAGAGTGCGCTGGTCGTCGGTGAAGCCAGCGTCAGCGCGGTGAATGCGGCAGCTCTTGCGGGTGGCGCCTATGCAGGAGCCAAGGCATGGTCTCAAGTCCAATCCGGGCCGGATTTGCCGGGGCTTTTTCTTGCGAAGGGTAAAGGCGACGATAAGAGGACGGATCACTCACACGGAATCTATGAGGATTCCCCCAAACACGGCTCATCGGGCCGAAGCGGACCTCACGGCAACATCAGCAAGGCGCCGCAGAATCCCCAAGAGGTGCTGGATGACTCCATCCAGATCAAGGCGACGTCCAAACGTCGGGTGGGCATCGATTATAGGACGGAAGAGCTCAATGTGTTCAGCGAAACAGAGAGCGGCAAATGGCACGGTTTCTCCATGCGCTGGGAGGAACTGAGTGCCGAAGCCAAGAATGCCCTGATTAGAGCGGGCAAGGTTACCCGGAGAGGACGCATCATCAAGCCATGAAAAAAGAAACCAGGACACACCCGTACGGCAAGTTCGAGGAGATGCCCCCGATATCCCGGACGAACGCTGTGAGAACGTTGAAGTCCAAGGACAAGAAAAGGATCATCCGCGTCCTTATCCGGCTGGCATTCAACTACTCCGACTGGCGCTGGGTCCAAGACCAATGCCTGCCTTTTCTGAACCACAGGGACGCCTCGGTTCGAGGAGCCGCGGCAACGGCTTTAGGACATGTGGCACGGATTCACCGTCGACTTGAGATTGGACTCGTGAAGCCGCAGTTGCAGCGTCTGGTGGATGACCCTGATATGGGCGACAAGGCCAGAGATGCGCTTAATGATATCAGCGCATACATCGGTCGAACTCCATATCGCGCCCCAGGTGTCCCTCGTTATCATCGGTCCCTCCCACGTGAGTAGTGGGACCGATTGTATCAGCATTCCGTTCATCTTTGCCCCCTTCAGGAGGGGGGTGGTTTTTCAGCAATCCCAAGGGTTGATTTTACAGGAATCCCTGACAGGTTGGCGTCACCGTAGTCCCTGGCGGCCAAGACGGACCTGGGCGGGGCGGGGTGGGACCGCCTGGGTCTTTGGACTTATGACCTCGAGCGCTTCTTCCTGGGGGGAGCGGAGCTGCCGCGGCCGCCCATGAAGTGCTGGAGGCCCGCGCCCACGAGCCCTCCGCCGAGCAGGCCGAGGAGCGCGCCGGCCAGCACGTCGAAGGGATAGTGGACCCCGCAGTAGACGCGGCTGTAGGCCACAAGGGCCGCGACGCCGAAGGCTGGGACGCCGGCTCCGGGGACGGCCATGGCGAGCACGGTCGCCCCTGCGAAGGTGTTGGCGCTGTGGTTGGAGGGAAAGCTCCACCCGGTGTGGCGCGTGGTTCTGATGGTCGAGAAGAAGATGGAGGGCCTGCTCCGGGCCACCGCGGGCTTGATGAAGCGGTAGGACACGGCGTCGCAGAAGCCCACGGCCAGGGCGGTTGCGAGGATGATCTTCACGGCCCGGCCCTTCTGGCGGTAGACCCAGAAGCCCAGGAGCACGGGAACCGCGCCGAAGAGGAAGACTCTGCTGCGGTCGAGCTCGGTCAGCCAGGGGAAGAAGGCGTCGAGCCAGGGATGGGTCCAGTCGCGGTTGACCAGGTCGAAGAGGGCCCGGTCCACGCGGGAGAGGAAGTCCAGCAGGCCGCTCATTTCTGGGAGTAGCGGCGGGCGGCCTCGGAGAGCTTGGCCAGGTCCTCGGGCGAGAGCGGGGTCTGTCTGCCGGCTAGGAGCGTGCCCTGCACGATCTCCGCGAAGTGCTCGACCATCTCCATGCGGCCCACGGCCTCGAAGATGTCCCTGCCGTAGGCCACGACCCCGTGGTTGCCCATGAGCACGGCGTTGTGCTTCGGGATGAGGCCTTCGAGCGAGGCGGCGAGATCCGGCGTGCCCGGGGTGCCGTACTTGGCCAGGGGCACGGGCCCGACCATCATGGTGAACTCGGTGGCGAGGTTCTGGTCCAGGGCCAGGCCTGCGCAGGCGAAGGCCGTGGCCTTGGCCGGGTGGGCGTGCACCACGGCGCCCACCTCGGGCCTCAGGCTGTAGACCAGCAGGTGCATCTGCTTCTCCGATGAAGCCTTCTTCCTGCCGAAGCGGTGCTCGCCCTTGGGCGAGATGACGACCATATCCTCGGGCTTCATGTCGCCCTTGGAGACCCCGGTCGGGGTGATCATGACCCGCCACGCGTCGAGCCTTACCGAGATGTTGCCCGAGGTGGAGGGGCAGAAGCCGAGCTCGTGGAAGCGCTTTCCTGCCTTCACGAGGTCCTGGCGGTGAGCGTCATCCGTTTTTTTCATGACCCGGGACATTCTACTAATTAATAGAATGTCATCGGCATGAACACCCGCAGGCCCAGGATCGAGCGGCTGGCCGTCGAGCTCCATTACGACTGCCCCCAGCGGTGCGTGTTCTGCTCGGAGGGCCCCAATATCGAGCGCTTCCGGGGCCAGCCCCTGCCGGAGCGCGACATCGTGCGGGTCATGGTCGCGATGAGGCGGCAAGGGACCCGGACCATGTTCTTCGCGGGCGGAGGGGAACCGACCCTGCACCCGCGCTTCCTCGGCCTGCTCAAGGCCGCCAAGGACCTGGGCTACCGGACCTTCGTGGTCACCAACGGAGGGCCTCTCGGCGACCCGGGCTTCGCGGCCCGCGCCCTGCCTCTGCTCGACGAGGTCTGCGTCTCGGTCAACGGCCACACCCCGCGCCTCCACGACGGCCTGACCCGGACTCCCGGGAGCTTCGCCCGTCTGCTGAGGGCGTTCGAGCACCTGCGCGCAAGCCCGGGCACGCTCTTCAAGACGAACACGGTGGTCACCCGCCGGTCCTGGGAGAGCCTCGCCGACATCGTGGCCTTCCTGTCCGGCCAGGGCTCCCGCGTCTGCAGGCTGGCCCAGCTCGCGCCCGAGGGCCGGGGGAGCCGCCGCTACCGCGAGCGGGCCGTGCCCCACGGCTTGTGGCGGAGGAAGGCGCCTCTCCTGGAGAGGACCGCCCGGGCCGGGGGGGCGGGCATCCTCTTCGACGGCTTGCCCATGTGCGCCCTGGGGCCGCTCCGGTCCTTGTCCGCGGATTTTGAGAAGATTCCCACGGTCTGGGTCCGGCGCTCGTCCAAGCACCTGGGCCTTCAGATCGAGGAGGAGCGCTTGGACGAGACGCGCTTCCGCTTCAAGGCCCCGGCCTGCGGCCGCTGCGCTGACACGGAGGTCTGCTGCGGCGTGTTCCACCACTACGCGGAAACCTTCGGCACAGCCGATCTTCAACCCCGGCCTAACGGGGTCAGATCTTGAGATTTGAGTTTTCACTCCGTGAAAACTCAAATCTCAAGATCTGACCCCATTTTAGGGCACCCCATTTTGGTAAAATATCGGCCTTCCTTAGGAGGCCGTGTTTGGCTGAAACCAAGATAGGGATTAGAAAGCTCGACCATCTGAAGCTCTGCCGGGAGATGGACGTCGAGCACCAGGGCACGACCACGCTCCTGGAGGACGTCCACTTGGTGCATCAGGCCCTCGCCGGGCTCTCCTTCGACGACATCCGGACCGAGACGGCGTTCATGGGCCGCGGGCTCAAGGCCCCCTTGCTCATCACCGCCATGTCCGGGGGGGTGGCCGAGGCAGGGGCTCTCAACCGGGACCTGGCGGCAGCGGCCCAGGCGCTCGGGATCGGGTTCTGCCTCGGGAGCCAAAGGCCCATGCTCGAGGACCGCAAGGCCGCCGCGTCCTACCAGGTCCGCGAGCTCGCGCCGGACATCCCCATCGTGGGCAATATCGGCATCCAGCAGGCCGCGGAGGCCGACCCGGACGCGGTGGCGGGGCTCGTGGCCGCGGTCGGGGCCGACGGCCTCGCCGTGCACGTGAACCCCGCCCAGGAGCTCAGCCAGCCCGAGGGCGATCGCAGGTTCCCGAAGCCCGAGGCCGTGCTCAAGGCCCTGGCTCGCCGCTTGCCGGGCAGGCTCATGGTCAAGGAGACGGGCTGCGGCATCTCCCGCGAGGCGGCGCTCAAGGTCAAGGCCTCGGGCGTGCGCATCGTGGACGTCGCTGGCGCGGGCGGCACCTCTTGGCCGTGGGTGGAGCATCTGCGCGAGGAGGCGGTGCCTCCGAAGCGGCAGTGGCTGGATGAGTGGGGGATACCGACCGCCGTTTCTCTCTTCGAGGTGCGTGGGCTGGGTCTTCAAACCGTGGCTTCGGGCGGCATCCGCAGCGGCCTCGACGCGGCCAAGTGCCTGGCCTTGGGCGCGGACCTGGTGGGCATGGCCCTGCCGGTCCTGCGCGCCCACGGCCGCGGCGGACCCGGCGGGGTCGTCTCGTTCTTGTCGGGCGTGATCGCAGAACTCAAGACCGCCATGCTCCTTTGCGGAGCCAAGGACCTCAAGGCCCTGGCCCGGACCGAGCCGGTCCTCACGGGGAAACTCAACGAATGGCTAACCAGCAGAAGGGCAAGACCCAGAACGGGGCGCTGAAGAGGGCTGCCGCGCAGCAGGAGCTCCTGAGCGGGGACACCGCCCGGACCTCCCGCATGCCGGGCTTCTACAAGCTCGACGTCTGGGAGCGGCTCGACAAGCTCGACGAGTGGATGGCCCTGCCGACCAAGGAGAAGTGGGCCCTCAAGAACGAGACCCTGACCGCGGAGCAGGCGGACATGCTCATCGAGAACGTCATCGGGGTCTTCGGCATGCCCCTGGGCCTGGCCGTCAACTTCCGGATCAACGATAAGGACTACCTCATCCCCATGGCGGTCGAGGAGACCTCCATCGTGGCGGCCTGCAGCCACCTGGCCAAGCTCATCCGCGAGAACGGCAAGCTCACGGCCACCGCGGACCCGGCCATCATGGAGGGCCAGATCCAGCTCGTGGACCTTCCCGACATCGACCGGGCCGAGAAGGACATCCTGGAGGCGAAGTCCCGCCTGCTCCAGCTCGCCAACAAGCAGGACCAGATGCTCGTCAGCCTCGGCGGCGGGGCCAAGGACTACTACGTCCGCCGGATCAAGACCGAGAGCGGCGAGATGCTCATCGTGCACCTCCAGGTCAACGTGGTCGACGCCATGGGCGCCAACGCGGTCAACACCATGGTCGAGACGCTCGGCCCCATCATCGCGGAGATGACCAAGGGCGAGCTCATCTGCCAGATCATCACCAACCTCGCGGACAAGTCCCTGGTGCGCGCGCGCTTCGACATCCAGGTCGACTGCCTGGCCAAGGGCGGCTTCTCCGGCAAGCAGGTGGCCGAGCGCGTGGTCAAGGCCTACCACTGGGCCGACGCCGACCCCTACCGGGCCACGACCCACAACAAGGGCGTCATGAACGGCATCGACGCGGTCATCCTCGCCACGGGCAACGACTGGCGCGCTGTCGAGGCCGGGTGCCACGCCTACGCGGCCCGGACGGGCCGCTACCGCTCGCTCACGAGGTACCGCATCGAGGGCGACCGGCTCATCGGCGAGATCGAGGTCCCCATGGCGGTCGGCGTCGTGGGCGGGGTGACGAAGCTCCACCCCGGCGTCGCCATCCTCCTCAAGGTCCTCGGCATGCCGTCGCGCCGCGAGCTCGCCGAGGTCATCGCCTCGGTCGGGCTCGTGCAGAACGTGGCTGCGGTGCGGGCGCTCGTGACCGAGGGCATCCAGGAGGGCCACATGACCCTGCACGCCAGGAACGTGGCCTACTCCGCCGGCGCCTGGGGCGACACCGCCATCCGCATCGCGGACCAGATGGTCCGCGAGGGACGCATCCGGTTCGACCGCGCCCGGGAGCTCCTCAAGAAGATGGTGGCGCGGCCCGGCGACCACAAGGGGAGCGGAGAGGATTGAACACCCTCCGTTCCTTCGCGGCGGGCGCGCCCTCCAAGCTCATCCTGCTGGGCGAGCACGCGGTCGTCCACGGCAGTCCGGCCCTCGCGGTCCCGCTGGAGGAGCCCTCCAGCCGCGCTTCGGCGCGCCTGACCCGGCCCGGGGACCCGCTCGCGGTGGAGCTCCCCGACTTCAAGCTCGCCTGGACGGCCGGCGCCGAGCCCGCCGCCGAGGAGGCCAGGCCTTTCCCTGCCCTTCTCCGCCGCGCGGTCTCAACGGGCCTGGCCCCGGACAACGGCTGGTCCGTGTCCGTGGCCGCCGAGGTCCCCATCGGCTGCGGCCTGGGCTCGGGCGCGTCCATCGCGGCCTCCGCGTTCCGGGCCGTCTATGGGCTCTTCGGCGCGGCCCGGTCGGACCGCGATCTCTCCGACGACGTCTTCGAGGTCGAGAAGGTCCTCCACGGCACGCCGAGCGGGGTGGACAACACGGTGGTCGCCCACGGCCGGCCAGTGCTCTTCCTCAAGGGCGCCTCACCGGCTTTCCTCGCCGGGCCCGGCGCGCCGCTCTTCCTGGCGGTCGCGGACACGGGCATCCGGCACCGGACCTCCGAGGTCGTGGCCGAGGTCGCGTCCCGGCGCGAGGCTTCCCGGGAGCGCTTCGACATCCTCTTCTCCAGGATCGGCGAGCTCGCGCTCTCCGGCGCAGGGGCCTTCGAGCGCGGCGACGCGGCCGGCTTGGGGGCGCTCATGGACCAGAACCACGAGCTCCTGACCATGCTCGGGGTCTCGTGCCCCGAGCTCGACCGGCTGGTGCGCGCGGCCCGCTCCTCCGGGGCGCTGGGCGCCAAGCTCTGCGGCGCGGGCCGCGGCGGGTGCATGGCCGCGCTCGCGCCGGACCGCGACGCCAGCCTGCGGCTGGCCGCCGCTCTGCGGGAGGCCGGAGCGAAGAGGGTCTTTACGGCCCGGATTGGAGCTCCCTCCGGGAAAGGAGAACGGCCGCCCTTCGGGGGCCTGGCCTTCGGCCAGGCCTTCGGCCAGGCCTCCCATGGGCAGGGGGACCGGACATGAGCCGCTACGTCGTGGGCGTCAGCGGAGCCTCCGGCGCCGTCATCGGCCTGCGGCTGATCGAAGAGCTCTCCGCGAGGGAGCACGAGGTTCACGCCGTGGTCACGGAGGCCGCGGAGGAGGTCATCAGGCACGAGGTCGGGCCGAGGCACCGCTTCCCGGCGCGAGTCCGGCGGCACGGCATCGCGGACTCCTCCTCCCCGCTCAACTCGAGCTCCTTCGTCTTCGACGCCATGGTGGTCGCTCCCTGCTCCATGAAGACCCTCTCGGCCATCGCAGCCGGCTACGCCGACAACCTGCTCGTGCGGGCCGCGGACTCCTGCCTGCGCCTCGGCCGCAGGCTCGTGGTGGTGCCGCGGGAGACGCCGCTGTCCCTCTCCGCCCTGGAGAACATGGCGTCCTTGAAGCGCGCCGGCGCGGTGGTCATGCCGCCCTGCGTGTCCTACTACCACAAGCCGGCGAAGGTCTCGGATATCACGGATTTCTTCGTGGGCAAGGTCCTCGATGCCTTGGGCATCGAGAATAATCTCTACGGCCGGTGGAGCGAGGAGACCAGATGAAGCTCGACATTCGTTCCCTCGTCGGCCGGTTCAGCCGCGGCGGAGGCCTCAAGGTCGTGGGGAGCAAAACTTCGCGGCGTTTCGACGCCTGCCGGCTCCTCAGCGGAGCCGAGCCCTCCCCGATCCTGCTCCAGGACGCCGAGGGCGCACGGGTGCTGGGCAACATCTTCCCGACCCGGGCCGCTCTCGCGGCCGCGCTCGGGGTCCGGCCGGACCGCTTCCTGCAGGAGGTCGACGGCCTGGTCTCGGGCCGCCTTCGCAAACCGGACGCGGGCCTGACGGTCAGCGACAAGCTTTACGGCGAGGTCGAGATCCCGCTCTCCAAGATCCGGAAGGTCCCCTTTCTCACCTACTATCCTTCGGACGGCGGTCCCTACCTCACCGCCGGGGTCTGGGTGGTCAAGGACCCGGTGCACGGACTCAACCTCTCCTACCACAGGCTCATGATGGTCTCTCCGACCAAGGGCAGGGTGCGCGTGGTGGAGAACCGCGGCATGGACACGGCCATCAGGCACGCGGGCGGCAAGGCCGAGGTCGCGGTCTGCATCGGCGTTCCCGCGCACGTCCTGTTCGCGGCCGCGCTCTCTCCCGCCATGGGCGTCAACGAGTACGGCCTGGCGGCCCGCTTCGGCAGGGTGGACCTTGTCCGGTGTCGGAACGTGGACCTCGTGGTGCCGGCGGACTGCGAGGCCGTGATCGAAGGCCGGTTCACGGGCCGCAAGGGCCCCGAGGGCCCCTTCGTGGACATCACGGGCACCATCGACGGCGTGCGCTCGCAGCCTGAGTTCGAGATCACCGCGGTCTGGGGGAAGAAGGACCCCATCCACTACGCCATCGTGCCGGGCCTGCGGGATCACAAGACGCTCATGGGCGTGCCCAAGGAGCTCGACATCTATCGCGAGGTCGGCAGGGAGTGCTGCGTCCTCGACGTGCGCATCACCGAGGGCGGGGCGTCCTGGCTCCACGCCGTGGTCAAGATCGACAAGCGCCGGCCCGAGGACGGCCTGGCCGCCGCCCGAGCCGCCTTCCGGGGCCACAAGTCGCTCAAGGCCTGCGTGGTGGTGGACTCCGACATCGACCTCGACTTCCCTGAGGAGGTCGAGTGGTCCCTTGCCACCCGGTTCCAGGCCTCGAAGGGGCTCCTCGTGCTCAAGGCCGAGCCCGGGTCCTCCCTCGACCCGTCGGCCAAGCACGTGCCGGGGAAGAAGAGCCTGACCGATAAGACCGGGTTCGACGCTACGATCCCCTCCGGCGTCCCCCGGCGCCTGTTCACGAGGATCGCCGGGTGAACCTGAGCAAGGACGAGACCGCGATCCTGGCCGGCAGCCGGGGCTCGGGCGCGGCCCGTGCCATGGAGATCCTGGCCGCCTTGGGCCGCATCGGCGGCGCCGAGGACATGGTCGAAGTCGAGTCCGTCCAGGTCTCGGGAGTGAGCTTCCGCAACATCGGGATCCACGGCCTGAGGTTCCTCCAGGAGTGGGCCGGCCAGGGGTCGAAGGCCGTGGTCCCGGCCTACATGAACCCGGGTGGCGCGGACCGCAGGCTCTGGAAGGCGCTGGGCCTGCCCGAGGACTTCGTCGACAAGCAGGAGCGGGTGATCAAGGCCCTTTTGGGCCTGGGCATCAAGCCCACGCTGACCTGCACCCCCTACCACGCCGCGCCGCGGCCGAAGCTCGGCGACCACTTGGCCTGGTCCGAGTCCTCCGCGGTCTGCTACGCCAATTCCGTCATCGGAGCCCGCACCAACCGCGAGGGAGGGCCCTCGGCCATCGCCGCGGCCCTGACCGGCCGCACCCCGCGGCACACCCTTCACACTGACGCGGGCCGCCTGCCCACGACCGTGGTCGAGGTCGGCTGTCCGGTCCCCAACGTCTCGGACGCGGGCGCCCTGGGCTACCTCACGGGCCAGCTCCTCGCCCACGACCCTCGGGGCGGCATCCCCTTCCTGCGCGGGGTCGAGGCTCCCGCGGACGTGACCCGCGAGGCCTGGCTCAAGGCCCTCGGCGCGGCCATGGCCGCCTCGGGCTCAGTGGGACTCTTCCATCTCGAAGGGGTCACCCCCGAGGCCGCGGCGTCGGGCCCGGAGCTCATGGCCGCCGCGGCCCGCAGGGTGAAGGTCGAGAGCCTCGAGCAGGCGCGGCGCGAGCTCTTCTCCGCCAAGGGCCGGCCCGACGTGGTCGCCTTCGGCTGCCCTCACGCCTCGCTCGACGAGCTCAAGAGGCTGGAGGCCCTCTTCGGGGGGCGCAGGGCCAGCGTGCCGGTCTGGGTGTTCACGGCCGAGGCCGTGCGCAGGAAGGCTGAGAAGTCCGGCATGGCCGGGCGCCTGGCCGCCTGCGGCGCGACTCTGGTCGCGGACACCTGCATCGTGGTCGCCCCGCTGGCCGAGATGGGCATCAAGAACGTGGCCACGGACTCGGCCAAAGCCGCGTTCTACCTGCCGTCCCACCAGGGCGTGGGCGTCTGCTTCGAGTCCCAGGAGGCCGCGGTGGAGGCCGCTGTCGCGGGCGGCCCCTTCTTCGGCAGCAAGGCCCCGGAGGAGGCGGCGCCGCAATCCAGCCGTCCGGCCGGGAGCGGGGCGTGATCATGAAGGGCAGGCTCATCTCCAAGGGCGCGGCTAGGGGCCCCGTGCTCAAGAGCGAGGCCCCTTTGGGCTTCTTCGGCCACTTGGACCCGGAGACCGGCGTCTATAAAGAAGCCGGCCACCCGCTCGACGGCCGGTGCGTCAAGGGAGCGGTCCTGGTCTTCCCGCGCGCCAAGGGCAGCACGGTCGGCTCCTACATCCTCTACGCCCTGCGCCAGACCGGCAACGCCCCCGCCGCCATGGTGCTTCGCGAATGTGATACGATTACGGCCGTGGGCGCCATCATCGGCGGGATACCGGCGGTCGACCAGGTCGACATCTCCAAGCTCCACGACGGGGCCGAGGTCATGGTCGCCGACGGTTCGGTGACGGAGGCCTGATGGAGGGGGGCGGCCGGAGCGTCAAGCTCTTCGTCAAGCTGGGAGGGTCCTTCATCACGGACAAGTCCGCGGTCGAGACCCTCCACGCCAAGAACGTGGTCCTGGCGGCCAAGGCCATCCGCGCCGCCCTCGAGGAGGCCCGGGCCGCGGGCAAGAGGATGTCGCTGGTGCTCAGCCACGGGGCAGGCTCCTTCGGCCACATCCACGCCAAGCGCTACGACGCGACGAAGGGCATCCACCCCCAATACGGCTGGGAGGCGTACTACCGGATCCGCGACTCCATGGCGCGGATGAGCCTGCTCTTCATCCGGCACTGCAACGAGGGCGGGCTCTTCCCCGTGGCCATCCAGCCCTCGGCCATCGCCGAGGCCAATGACGGGGCCGTGACCCGGCTCGACGTGCGGCCCATGAAGGCCCTGCTCGGGTTCGGCCAGATCCCGGTGATCCCCGGGGACATCATCCCCGACGCCAAGCGCGGCTTCACCATCGCCTCCACCGAGTCCCTGCTCAAGTCCGTGGCCCAGGAGCTCCGCTTCGACCGCATCGTCATGGTCTCCGACACGGACGGCGTGCTCGACAACGACGGCTCCACCATCCCCTGGATCGACCCCCGCGCCATCAGCCAGGTCCTCTCCTTCCTGCGCGGCTCCAAGTCGCCGGACGTGACGGGCGGGATGCGCAAGAAGGTCGAGTGCCTCTACGACCTCGTCTCCTCCGGCAAGGCGGGCTCCGCCCGCATCATCGGCGGGGTCGGGGACCTCGACAACCTCAAGGCCGCCCTTCTCGGAACCGGAGGCGGCGGTACCATCGTCGGAGGCTGAACATAACGGGTGTCACACCTCAACTTATGGAACTTATTCTTCGAAATAAGTTCCATAAGTTGAGGTGTGACACCCGATGTTCTTCCTTTTTATTGCCGTTGTCGGTCTTGTGTCGTGGCTCGAGGTCCGCTGGCTCATCCACCGCTTCCGCGGCCGGGAGGATCGGGAGTTCTGGCCAGCTTTCGCCGAGCCTTTCTCCCGCGGCCTGACGCGCATCCTGAACGTCGTCGCGGTCGTCGGCCTGCTCTGCGTGCTCTGGGGCTGGCTGGTCGAGCCCCGCTGGGTCTCGGTCACGGAGGTGCGGCTGGAGTCCGCTAAGATCAAGCCCGAGACCGGGCGCGTGCGCATCGTCCAGCTGTCCGACTTCCACTCCGAGGCGGCCCCGCTCAACGAGCTCAAGGCTGTGGGGATCGTGAACTCCCTTCAGCCCGACATCGTGGTCTTCACCGGCGACTATCTCAACACGCCTCAGGGGCTCGGGATCTCGAGGGAGGCCTTCCGAGGACTGAAGCCTCGATACGGCACTTTTCTCGTGAGCGGCAACTATGACCTGGGCATGGTGCCTGAAGGCGCCTTCAAGGACGCCGGCGTCGTGGAGCTCGAGAGCGGCTCGCGCGAGGTCGCGATCCGCGGGAGCAGGATCCGCGTCACCGGGCTTTCCATCCTCAACGCTCCTGATTTCCGCTACGCCATGGGCCTGCTCAGGGCCGAGCCCGCCTACGACGTCTTCCTCTTTCATTATACCGATCTCGTGGACGAGGCGGCCAAGGCCGGGGTGGACCTCTACCTCGCCGGCCACACGCATGGAGGACAGGTGCGCCTGCCGTTCTACGGCGCCCTGGTGACCCTCTCCTCCACGGGCAAGAAGTTCGAGTCCGGCCTCTACCGGCTGGGCTCCATGGCCCTCTACGTCAACCGGGGTCTGGGGCTTGAGGGCGGCTTGGCGCCGAGGGTGCGCTTCCTCTGCAGGCCTGAGATCACGGTCATCGATGTCTACCCGGATGGGGTCAGACCCTGACATTGGCGAATCTGACATTCATCAAATCTTCTCAAATACATCCCAATGTCAGATTCGCCAATGTCAGGGTCTGACCCCATATAGCGGCTGGGTCTTGATATCTTAGAGGACCCCTGTTATCCTTCAGGGGAGATGAGGCCAGGCCAGACCCTGTCGGCTCTCTGTGTTTCCGCGGTCCTGCTTTCAGCTGGGGCCAGCGCTTTCGGCCAATCCCAGAGTCCGCGCGACAGGGTCACGGCCCTCACCGCCAATTGGATCCCGGCCAAGAACCACGATTTCCGCAAGTACTCCAACCCCAGGATCTTCGTGAGATACGCGGGCGTGGAGGAGCCGCTCCCGGTCGAGGAGACCCTCTCAGGGCTCTCTGCCCGCGAAGGGCTGGGCAAGAAGCTGGTCGCAACCCTGCGCCAGGGGCGGGGGCAGGGCCAGAAGCCGCCGGCCGTCATCCTGGACTGCGGCGGCCCGATGAGCGTGGCCTTGGCCGTGGAGCTCGGGAAGGCCGGTTACCAGCCCGTGTCCCTGCTCAACGGCGCAGTGGGCAAGGGCGGCGGCCTCCAGTCAGGCTCGGTCAGGACCCTGGCGGCCCTGGCCGGTCTGCGGGCCGAGGTGGAGAGGAGCGGCGACATGAGCTCTCCTCCGGCCTTCATCCTGGACCGCTCGCGGCTCGAGCCGGGCGCCGCGCCCGAGGCCTTCATCCTGCCCGGGGCCCCTGAGTTCCTCGACAAGGGGGTTCCGGAGGTCCTCTACATCCACGACGCGGACGCGGAAGGGGAGAAGGCCTGGGCGCCGGACATCGCCGGCCGCCTCAAGGCCCTGCGGCCCAATCTCCAGGTCAGGACCCTCAGGCTTTCGGATCTCCGCTGAGCCGTCGGGGGCATGGGGGGCTTGCATCGAGGCTCTGCAGGGATGCATACTGGACATCCTATGAGGAAGCGATGGCTCGTCCTTGCCGGAGCGGTCCTCTGCGCTGGGTCAGCTCTGGTCGGACCGTCAGGTCTTAGGGCCGGACAGGGCTCGACAGCCAGCTCCCTTCTCGATAAGCTCAAGGCCGGCGCCGTGGCTCTTGGGGATGGGGCTGGGCTGGCTTACTGCGGCAAGAGCCACAAGACCACGGCCGCGACCC
>JBAZSR010000053.1:0-902 GCA_041662295.1 Elusimicrobiota bacterium
CGCGCGTCGAAGCGGCGCTTGCCGCCCATGCCCTCGAACTCCGCGACCGCGGCCAGGCGCGGGGTCAGCAGGAGCGAGGCCGCGATCCCTCCGGTCAGGACGTCCACCTGGTCCACCTCACCCGTGGGGTCCCCCATGACGGCCAGCCCGAGGTTCCCGTCAAGTTGGAGGCGGCCGAAGGTCTTGGAGAGGATGAAACCGGCCATGACGTCCGTCTGGTCCGTGCCGAGTCCCGTCTCCTCCGAGGTGTTGGGAAGCTTCACGGCCCAGCGCAGGCCAAGGGCGGGACGCAGGCCCTTCTCGCGCAAGGCCGTCCACTTGGTGCCCAGGGTGATGTCTCCGCCGTCGTTGCGCCTGACCCCGTCGTCGGCGCGGGACCAGACCTGGGCCGGCGCCGAGACTTGGAGCTCCACATCCGAGCCGGGGCTGACCCGCACGCTCAGCACAGGCACGCGGTAGAGCCAGCCCTTGGGATGGCGATAGCTCGACTGCGGTGTAGCCAGGGCCTCGCCGTAGACGTCGAAGACCGCGACGCCCTTGGCCGGGCAGGTCACCCTCTGCGTCTCAAGCGGGAGGTTGAAGTGGGCCAGGGGGCCGGAGCCGGTCGCGCATGCGTCCGCGCCGGCCGCCTGGGCCGGGGCAGAGGCCGCAAGCAGCCACGCCAGGCACGCTAGCGCAAGGCTCAGGGAGCGGCCGCCGGGGGCAGGGACAACGCGATGTCTCGTCATAGGTCCGCCATTATGCAAAATTCCCCTCCCCCCCCGCACCAACCCGGAATCTAGCCCCGCCCGGCAGCATCTAATAGGTAAGAGGCGCATCATGACGAGAAGAAAGGCGGCGACCCTGGCTCTGGCCGCGTCCGCGGCGCTCACGGGCATATTGCTCCCCTGGCCGGGGCGCGC
>JBAZSR010000053.1:912-18999 GCA_041662295.1 Elusimicrobiota bacterium
GCCGGAGCCCTATCCAGAGGGACTGCGCTACCACGAGTCCTGCGAGAGGGTCTCCCCCACCGAAGTGGCCGGCTACGTGACCAACCTCAGCGGCCAGGATTATATCGTGGACGGCGCGGTCCGCTTCCGCTTCGAAACGGACCGGTTCGTCACCCTTCCGGAGTACGCGATCTTCGCAAGCGCCCGGGTCCCGGCCGGGCAGCGCAGCCTCGTGGCGCGCCTCAGCCTCCCCTTCACGCTCCACCCGACGGACCGCTGCATGTTCGACGCCAGGGGCGCCGTCAACAGGCGCTGAAAGTCTCCTGGACAGGGCGTCCAAGGAGCGTCAAACAAGATTTGCACCCCCTCAGTGTCCTTTCCCCTCACCCATGCCGCATAATCTGCCCTGACAGCATCAAGGAGGAGCACATGAGCCAGCGGATGACGCGTCAAGCCAGGGCCAAACCCGAGCAGCGAGCCGTCTTCGAGGCCGAGAGGGCCGCCACGGCGGAACTCTGGGCGCTCTGCCTCAGCGAGGACCCGGACCGCGGGGACGCGGAGGTCCCGGTGCAGCTCTCGGCCGGAGACTTCTTCGGGAGCGTCCTGGCCGGCCAGCTCGAGATCTTCGGCATCGGCGGGGGCCTCGGCCAAGGCTCGGAGCCCTGCCCTGACCCGCTCGATGCCGTCCAAAAAACGTCACATGAGGTTCTCCTCGCCTCCATGGCCTAAAGCGGTCTCCGGGGCCTATACTATAAGCGCTTCCGAACACCTGGGGGAGGACAGATGACCCATACCTTCGAGATACGCGGGGCCGCCGACCTGCTGGATGCCCAGACCACGGCAGCAGCCCTGGGCCGGTGCCTGGGCATGGCGCCCGGAGAGGTCTGCAAGATCCTCGTGGCCGTGGCAGAGGCGGCGCAGGACTTGCTCGCCCCGGGCCGGTCCCCGGCCCTGGTCACGCTCGACGCCCTGACGCGCAACGGAAGCCAGGGCCTGTCCTTGACCATGGTGCCGCCCGCGGGACTCGCTCCCAACAGCCGCCGCCCAAAAAAGCTCACGGTCTGGACCACCCGCTGACCGGCAATGCTATAATATCCTCATCCTGACCGGCGCGGTTCAGCGCCGTCCTCGAGGTGCCGACATGAAAGCCGCCGCTCAGAAGCGCGATTCCGGCCTCCCCATCGTGGGAGAACTCCCCTGGGGCAGCCACTTCTGCCAATTCTACAGGACGAGGAAGGATCTCCTCGACGTGCTCATCCCGTACTTCAAGGCCGGTCTCGATAACAACGAGTTCTGCGTGCTTGTGACCTCGGACTTCCTGACCACGGAGGACGCGCTCAAGGCCTTGAGGAAGGGCGTCCCAGGCTTCGCCAAGCACCTGGCCAGGCGGCAGATGGAGATCTTTTCCCACACGGACTGGTACCTCAAGGGCGGGACCTTCGACCTCAAGCGCACGCTGCGCATGTGGATGGAGAAGCACGACGAAGCCCTGTCCCGGGGCTTCGCGGGGATGCGGGTCAGCGGCAACCCCCACTGGATCGACAACAAGAAGGACTGGGACGACTTCGCGGACTACGAGGCCGAGATCAACAAAGTCATCGGCGGGACCAAGCTCCTGGTCCTGTGCACCTACTCCCTCGACCGGTGCGGGCTCTCGGAGATCCTCGACGTGGTGAAGAACCACGAGTTCGCGCTGGCCATGAACCGGGGGAAGTGGCAGGTCGTCAACATGCCGGAGTCCTGCTGCGCCTCTCGGCGCTGAAGCCCCCATGCCCTTTGACCGCAGGCCCTCAGGACTGCCCGCGGTCAGCGAGCTTCCCTGGGGCAGCCATTTCTGCCACTTCCACCAGACCAAGCAGGACCTGCTGGAAGTCCTCGTGCCGTACTTCAAGGCCGGGCTAAGGAACAACGAACTCTGCGTATGGGAGACCTCGGGAAGCCTCGGCGTGGAAGATGCCCGCAAGGCCCTGTCCAAGGCCGTGCCGGACCTTCCTGCCCTGATCCGCAAGGGACAGCTCTTCATCCTGCCCGCACGCCGGCGCAGTCCCAAGAACGGGGCCGCTGACCGGGCCATGTTCCAGCGGCTCGATGAAGCGGCCTCCATGGGCTTCGAGGGCCTCAGGTTCGCTGCCCAGGCCGTTGCCCGCAAGGCCGGGGCCAGGACCTTCGTCTGCCCCGGGACCGCGGCCCTCGAGTCGCGCAACGCCGTGGCAGCGTTCTCCTACCCACGCGGCGCCTTCGACGCGGCAGGGCTCATGGAGGTGGTCGGCAAGCACCGCTTCGCCCTGCTCAAGGACTCCGGGACCTGGAAGGCCGTCGAGGGCTCGGCTGCCTGGACCGCCAAGGACGACCTGCGCAGGACCGAGGAGAAGCTCCAGTCCCTCTTCGACCACATGTCCGAGGGCTTCGCGCTCCATAGGATCGTGCTGGACTCCAAGGGCAGGCCTTGCGACTACGTCTTCCTCGAGGTCAACCCCGCTTTCGAGAAACTCACAGGGCTGAGGGCCGGCGCGGTCCTGGGCAGGAAGGTGTCCGAGGTCATCCCAGGCATCAGAAAGGACCCGGCGGACTGGGTCGGGAGATACGGAAAGGTCGCGCTGACCGGCAGGCCCGCCCGCTTCGAGAGCCGCAGCGAGGAGCTCGGTAAGTGGTTCTCGGTCTCGGCCTTCTGCCCCAACAAAGGTTATTTCGCGGTGACCTTCACGGACATCACGGACCGCAAGGCCGCGGAAGAGGCCCTAAACGCCGCCCGGGACCGGGCCATACTGCTGGCCAGGTTCCCCGAGGAGAACCCCAACCCCGTGCTTCGCGTCTCCCTGGAGGGCACGGTCCTCTACCACAACCCAGCGGCGGCCGCCTCGACCGGCTGGGCCTGCCGCACGGGCAGACGCCTTCCCAAGCCCCTCCTGCCCCTGCTCAAGGAGACCGCGACCAGCGGAACGGAGACCTCGCATGAGGTCCTCCTAGGCGAACGCCACTACCTCGTCACGATCAAGTTCTTCCCCCGGGAAGCCTACGCCAACATGTACGGCCGGGACATCACGGGGCGCAAGGCCGCTGAAAAGGCCCTGGCGCACAGCGAGGAGCGCTACCGCGGCATCGTGGAGAATGCCAGCGAGGGCATCGTGACCGGCTCGCTCGACGGGACCATCACCTACGCCAACCAGCGCTGGGCCGCCATGCTGGGCTACTCCAGAGACGAGCTGATCGGCAGAATGGGCATCGAGTTCATCGACCCAGGACACAAGCCCGCGGTCGTCCAAGCCCACACCAAGCTCAAGGCCGGCTCTTCCTTCAGCGGCGAGTTCAAGTTCCGGCGCAAGGACGGCTCGAGCCTCTGGACCTGGACCAATTCCGTGCCGCTCCGCGGCCGCGACGGGGCCCACATCGGGAACCTGGGCATGCACACGGACATCACGGAGCGCAAGACAGCCGAGGAGGCCCTGGCGCATAGCGAGGCTCGCGTCCGGCTCAAGCTCGAGAGCCTCCTCTCCCCGAAGGGCGACATCGGCGCCCTGGAGCTCTCCGACATCATCGACGCTCCGGCCCTCCAGAAGACGGTCGAGAGCTTCCACGCGATCTCCCCGGTCCCCATGGCCATCATCGACACCAAGGGCAAGGTGCTCGTGGGCGTGGGCTGGCAGGACATCTGCGTCCAGTACCACCGCGTCCATCCCGAGACCTGCCGCAACTGCGTGGAGAGCGACACCCAGCTCTCCGCGGGCGTGCCCCCCGGCGAGTACCGGCTCTACAAGTGCAAGAACGGCATGTGGGACGTGGCCACGCCCATCATGATCGGCGGCAGGCACATGGGCAACGTCTTCTCAGGCCAGTTCTTCTTCAAGGACGAGAAGCCCGACCGCGAGTCCTTCCGACGGCAGGCCCGGCGCCACGGCTTCCCGGAGGACGCGTACCTCGCGGCCCTCGACCGCGTCCCGCGTCTGAGCCGCCAGGAGCTTGAGGCGGCCATGGGCTTCTTCCTGAAGCTCGCCCACGACATCTCTCAGCTGAGCTGGAGCAACATCCAGCTCGTCCGCGAGACCTCGGAGCGCAAGGCCGCCGAGGAAGCCCTGCAGAAGGCCCACGACGAGCTCGAGCGGCGCGTGCAGGAGCGCACCAAGATGCTCCAGGCCACCCTGGCCGACCTCAAGAGGTCCAACGCAGAGCTCGAGCAGTTCGCCTACGTGGCCTCCCACGACCTCCAGGAGCCCCTGCGCATGGTCGGGAGCTTCACCCAGCTCCTGGCGCGGCGCTATAAGGGGAAGCTCGACCAGCAGGCCGACGAGTTCATCTCCTTCGCGGTCGACGGCGCGGTCCGGATGCGCAGCCTCATCGACGATCTCCTGGAATACTCGCGCGTCGGCCGGCTGGTCCCGACCCACGAGGACGTGGACTGCAATGCGGCCCTCGCAGCCACGCTCTCCCACCTGCGCCTGGCGCTCGACGAGGCCGGAGCCAAGGTCGACAGCGGCCCCCTGCCGACCCTGGTGACGGACCGCACCCAGCTCGAGCGCGTGTTCCAGAACCTGATCGTCAACGCGGTCAAGTTCCGCAAGTTCGACGTGCCCCCGCGCATCCGCGTCGAGGCCCGGGAGATTCCCGAAGGCTGGCGGTTCTCGGTGTCGGACAACGGCGTCGGCATCGAGCCCGGACAGCTCGAGCGGGTCTTCCGGATCTTCCAGCGCGCCCGGCGGCCCGACGCGCCGGCAGGCACCGGCCTGGGCCTGGCCATCTGCAGGAGGATCATCGAGAGGGCCGGTGGCAGGATCTGGGCGCAGTCCGCTCCCGGCAAGGGCTCGACCTTCCACTTCACCCTGCCCCTTCGGCCGGTCCCGATCCCGGCCGCGGACTGACCCCCGCATCCCCCGGCATCGGGCCTGAACCCAGGCCCCTCCCTCCAGCGTCTAAATGGTGGAGCACGGAGGTGCGCTATGAAGATCTCATCGATCGCGCTGGCCCTGACCGCGGCCCTGCTGGCGGCCGGGATGACGGTCCGGGCGACGGAGGAGCCAAGCGGCTCCCCTCAGACCGGGGTCGCGGAGGGGATCAAGGTCGCGCTCAGCCCCCGCGCCATCATCCAGGGCTGGCCCAAGGACTCCCGGATGATCGCCGACGTCGTGATGGAGCGCTACGGCCGGCCGGACGACTGGACCGAGACCGCGCTCATCTGGCGTGCGAAGGGTCCCTGGAAGAGGATGATCGTGCACCGCAAGCCCTGGGGCGCGCGGCCCTTCGACTGGAGCCCAGACGTCCTCCAGCAGACCGTCAGCTACCGCGTCCCGCTCAACAGGATCGCGGACCTGGCCGCGTTCGACACGAGGATCTCGGTGAACCGCACGACCGACGAGCTCTCCTCGCGCGCGAACGACGAGCGCTGGAACTATCTCGCGCTCAACCTCGCGGACGAGGTCATCGTGGGCTGGAAGACCCCCGAGGAGGCCAAGCTCGAGTACCGCCGCGTCCGGAGGCTCGCCGAGGCAGGCAAGTCCTCGCCCTACATCGAGGGCCTGCGCTTCTAGGATTGGGCCCTGATGACGGACTGCGGCGCTTGCCGAAGGCGCAGGACCTTTCGGGCATAGGAGCGGCCGAGCCGGAAACGCGCCCCCCCTTTCAAGGCCGCAGGCCCGGCATTGTAGGCCGCCAGGACCCGGAGGGAGACGCGTCGCGGCAACGCGGCGTAATGCCTCGCGGAGAGGCCCTGCCTCCGGCAGGCCTCCCTGAAGAGCCTCGCCAGGTAGGCCGTACCCGCGCGGATGTTGGCCTCGGGGTCGGAGAGGTCCGCGGGATGCACCCCCATCTCGCGGCCGGTCGCGGGCATGAGCTGCATGAGCCCGAGGGCCCCGGCCCGGGACACAGCCCTCGGATCGAACTCCGATTCCACCGCGATCAGGGCCTTGACAAGACGTGGGTCGAGGCCATGGAACTGAGCGTACTTCAGGATGAGCCCGTCGTGCCGGTCGAGCCTGGAGGCCGCCTGCAATGCCTGAGGAAGGCGGGGCGCGCCGATCTCCCTGGGGAACGCGGCCTCGGCCCAAAACACGACGAGAGAGAGCAGAGCCGCCCTCACCGGAGGGCTCCCCGGCCCGGCCGGGTCCCGGAGAGGAACGCCCCGCTGCCGAAAGCGATCCTGAAGCCGAAGCTGGCGTTGACCTGCACGTCCCCCAAAGAGGCCAGCCGCATGGAAGGCCCGGCCTCTGCGAAGAACTCGAAGGGCCTGCGGGCCTCGCGCCAGGAGAAGCCCATGGTCGGCCGCAGGGCCATGGTGACGATGGGCTTGATCTCGATCCTGGGGCATGAGCACACGTAGGGGACCAGGGAGCTCCCTCCCCTCCAAGCCGCCCCTTGCCAGGAATAGCGGAAGGCCTCGGCCAGGGACCCGGCCTCGGCCTTGCCAGAAGCCCCGAGCTTGCCGAAGAAATCGTAGCGCGCCGCCACGGCCGATGGATCCTCCCCGGCCGCCGGCTCGGCGCCGAACGCCCTCGCAGGGGCCGTCAGGACGCTGGCCACGACGAACATCCACGCTGCCGCGAACACGATGGCGAAGTTCTCTGTCTTGTCCATTGCTTCAGGATACCAGACGCGTCTCCGGGGCGGCTCAACGCGCGCTCAAGAGGCGCTCAAATGGGTGTTGAGGCGGTATGACGGTCCGGATGGGGCGCGGCCGCGCGTCAGGGGTCGAAGCGGTAGCCCAGGCCGGCGTGGCAGACGATCTTGCCGGCCAGGGCGCGGCCCAGCTTCCTGCGCAGGGAAGAGACGTGGACTTCCAGGGTGTGGGAATCGTTGTAGACCGCGGGGTCGTAGCCCCACACGGTCTCGAGGAGATAGGGAGCGCTCAGGACGCGGCCCGGCTTCCTGAGGAAGGTCGTCAGCAGGTCGAACTCCTTTCGGGTGAGCGCCACGGCCCGGCCTCGCGCCCTGACGCTGCGGCCGGTTACGTCGATCTCCAGTCCGCACCCCTTGAGCACGTCCTTGATCTCGGCCGGAGCCGCGTAGCGCCTGAGGACCGTCCTCACCCGGGCCAGGAGGAGCGCGGTGGAGACCGGCTTGGAGAGGTAGTCATCGGCGCCGAGCTCCAGGCCGTCCACCTGGTCCGATTCGGCCCGGCGCATGGCGGACATGAGGATGACCGGGACCCCGGAGATCCCCCGCTCGGCCTTCAGACGCCGGCAGAGGGCCAGTCCGTCCATGTCCGGCATCGAGACGTCGGAGAGGACGAGGTCCGGCCGGGACTCCACGGCCCTGGCTAGGCCCTCCGTCCCGCTGCACGCCGTGACCGCGGTGTAGCCCGCCTTCTCCAGGACGGACCGCGTCATGGACAGGTTGTCGGGCTCGTCGTCGATGACCAGGATTTTGAACCGCATCCGATCCCCCGGGGCCTACTCAGGCCCCCCCGGCCGGAGAGTCGAGCGCGGAGCGTAGCGCCGCGAGCAGGGTCTCCGGGCTGAAGGGCTTCTCCAGGAACTGGGAGTCCCTGAGCACGCCGCCCGAGTCGACCGCGTCGGCCATGTGCCCGGACATGAAGATGATCCGGGTCGCTGGGGAGTGCTCCTTGAACCAGTCCCCGACCTCCTTGCCCCCTTTGCCGGGCAGGACCACGTCCGCGAGGAGAAGGTCGGCCTCCCTGGGGTAGGCGCGGCCGAGCGCGATCGCTTCCTCGGCGTTGGACGCGCCCCGGACCCGGTAGCCCTTATCCCGAAGGACCTGGACGATGATGCTCCTGAGCTCCGCGTGGTCCTCCAGCACGATGACTCCCTCCGTGCCGCCGGGCGCCTCGGCCGGGACAGACCCGGGAAGCAGGGAGCCGGTCCCGCCGGGACTGCGAGGCAGCAGGATGTGGAAGGCCGCGCCCTGGCCGGGCAGGCTCTCCACGCTGATGTCCGCGTGCGACTGCTGGACGATGCTCATGACCGTGGCCAGCCCCAGTCCGGTTCCCATGCCGGGCGCCTTGGTGGTGAAGAAAGGCTCGAAGAGCCTCCTGCGGACACCTTCGTCCATGCCGACCCCCGTGTCCGAGACCGAGAGCCTCACCGAGGGCTCCCCCCCGAGACCCGCCGTGACGTTCTCCGTCGCGATGACCAGGCGGCCGCCCTGGGGCATGGCGTCCCGGGCGTTGACCGCGAGGTTCAGCAGGACCTGCTCCATCTGCGCGAGGTCCGCGGTCACGGGCCACAAGGAGGGGTGGAGCCGAAGCTCGATCGCGATGCTCTCGCTCAGGAGCCTCCGGAGCATCTTCTGCGTCTCCAGCACCACGGCGTTGAGGTCCATGCAGCGCAGGCGCGGAGCCTGCTTGCGGCTGAAGGCCAGGAGCTGGCGGGTCAGGGAGGAGGCGAACCAGACGGAGCGCCGGATGCCCTGGACGAACTCGACGAGCGGGTCGTCGGCCTTGAGCCCCTCGAGCAGGAGGTGGGTGTTCCCCAGGATCACGGTCAGGATGTTGCTGAAATCGTGGGCCACCCCTCCGGTCAGGCGGCCGATCACCTCCACCTTCTGCGCCTGGAGGAGTTCCTTCTCGGTCATGGCCTTGCGGACGCAGCCCGCGAACACTCCAGCGGCCGCCTCCACGAACGCCAGCTGCCTCTTGTCCGAGATGGCGCCGGCCTTGGTATAAAGGTTGAGCACCCCCACCACCGCCCCTTCCGAGCGCAGGGGCGCGCAGATATGGCCGTGGGGCTCGATCCCGTCGGAGGCCCGGTCGTGGCGCTCCTCGAACCCCTGGGAGATGATGAGGCGGCCCTCCGAGAACGCCATGCCGCAGAGGCACTGGCCGGCCAGGACCCGGGAGCAGGACCTCTGCTGCGGCTCGGGGATATTGCGCTGAGCGGCCATGGTCAGGCCGCCCTCCTCGGCAAGGAAGACCGCGGCCCTCTTCTGGACCTCGAACCAGGGCACGGAAAGGACCTCGTCGAGGAGCCGGCCGAGCTTCTCCGGCAGGCCGCCGGGCTCAAGAGAAATCCTCAGCATGCCGTTGAGCGCCTGCTGAAGCTCATGGGCGTGCAGCAGCTCGTCGGCGTTGCGCACGTGCGGGGACACGTCTTCGACCACCTCGATGACCGCGGTGACGCGGCCTTCGGCGTCCTTGACCGGGGAGGAGACCACGCGGTAATGTACGGCCCCCCAGGGCCCTGGCGCGGTGGCCATGGCGTCGTGCACGCAGCCGTCGGCGAGGGTGAGCTGCGTCGGGCAGGAGCGGCACGGCCTCTCGCAGTGGGAGGGGCCCTCGGAATT
Organism: Elusimicrobiota bacterium; assembly: GCA_041662295.1. Lineage (GTDB taxonomy): Bacteria > Elusimicrobiota > Elusimicrobia > UBA1565 > UBA9628 > JACQWX01. Next base: position 10,117 of record JBAZSR010000053.1, read on the forward strand.
ATAGCAGAGGGGGGGCTGTCCGGGACGGACCTCGGGGAAGAGCTCCTTCATCTTCCTGTTGACGGCCAGGATGGTCAGTCCGGGATCGATGACCGCGACCCCGAAAGGAAGGCTGTCGATGACGGCGTGGTACTGCTCTCCCCGGCCCCCGGGGACAGCGCCGACCTCAGGGACAAGGGCTGGCGCCCCGGAAGCAGGGGCGGGCGGCCCGGCTTTCGGACTATTCGAAGACGTAGCCCAGCCCCCGGGTGCACCTGATGCGGCTGCCGTGCCTGCTTCCAAGCCCCTTCTTGAGGTTGTAGATGGTCGAAACCAGGGTGTGCTCCCAGCCGTCGGCTTCGCAGGCCCAGGCTCGGTCCCAGAGGTGGCGGGGAGGGTGCAGCATGCCGGGCCTGCGCAGGAAGATGTCCAGGAGCACGAGCTCCTTGGGGTGCAGGCGCACGGGCTTGCCCCCTACCGTGACCTGGCCGCGGGCCGGGTCCAGGCGGATGCCGCCATGCTCGATGGGACCGTCGTTGCACCAGGGCCGGTCCCGCCTCCTGGCCAGGCTCCGTATCCTCGCGAAAAGGACGTCGAAGCTGAAGGGCTTGGTCATGAAGTCGTCCACCCCGGCGTCAAGGGCCGAGGCGGCGTCGGCACTCATGCCCCTGCCGGTCACCATGATGATGAGCAGGTCCTTGCGGGCCGGGTCGCTCCGGAGCTCCTTGACGAACTCCACCCCGTCGACCCCGGGAAGATTCCAGTCCAGCACGATGATGTCCACCCCGCGGGACTTGAGGACCCTGCGGGCCTCGGGCACGCTCCTGGCGAGGTAGTGCTGGATCGCCACGCCCTGCCCGCCCTGACGCATTTGACGCTCGTAAAGCCGCTGCATGTCCGGATGATCTTCGACGATGAGGATTCTTGAGAGTGCCATGCTATCAGTCTAGCACCGGGGAACGGCGCGGTTCCATGGAGGCCGCGCAAACTCCTTGTGACTTTTTTTTGACCTTCGCGGTCAGTCGCATATCTTGGTTCCGGGCGGGGAATGGCAGGCGCTGCACACGGCCGAGGCGTAGTTGCCGCCGGGATGGCACTGGGAGCAGGAGGCGCCCTCGTGGGAGCTGCGCGTCGCCGAGTTGTAGCACTTCGCGGGGTTGTGGGCCGCCGCGGTCCAGGCCGTGAAGCTCGCATGGCAGGCGCGGCAGGAGGAGGCCGGGATGGCCTGGGCCGCGTGGTTGACCGGGCTGACCGCCCCGCCGTAGTCGTCCATGTGGCAGGTCTGGCAGGCCGCGGAGGCCCCCCCCACGAACTCGTGGCGCATCGCGGTGCCCGGGCCGAAGGCCGTGGTGTTGTGGCAGTTCTGGCAGGTCGTGGGGAAGCCGTTGGCCTGGTGCCTCGCGGACAAGGTCGGCGCGGCCGCGGCGTAGCGGGACTGGTGGCAGGCCGCGCAGGGCTTGGAGCTCACGAGCTCGTGGCGCATGGCCGTGCCGGGCCCCCACGAGGTCGTGGCGTGGCAGCTCCCGCAGGTCGTGGGGAAGCCGTTGGCCGCATGGTCGGAGGTCAGAGTCGGCCTGGCGCGGTCGTAGTCGGCCTGATGACAGCGGCGGCACGCCGGGTCCGGGCCGAGCGCCGCGTGGCTGGGATTGGCTCCCAGCCACGACCGCGTGGAATGGCAGTTCCCGCAGGTCCTCGGGTAGCCCTTGGAAGCGTGTCCGGGAGCGGACTCATAGGTGGTCCGGTGGCAGTCATGGCAGGCCTTGGCCGCCGCGGACTCATGGCGCATGGCGGTCCCGGGCCCGAAGCCCGCGGTGTCGTGGCAGTCCCCGCAGGACGTGGGAAAGCCGTTGGCCCGGTGATCCGCGACCGGGCTGGCCTTGGCGCGGTCGTAGTCCTCCCGATGGCACGCGAGACAGGGCTTGGACCCCGCGGCCGAGTGGCGCATGGCCGTGCCCGGGCCGAAGGCCACGGTGTTGTGGCAGAGGAGGCAGGTCTTGGGGAAGCCGTTGAGGCTGTGGCTCGAGGCAGGGGTGGTCCTGGAGCCCTCGTAGTCGGGCTGGTGGCATTCGTAGCACGCGGGCTCGGTCCCCAGGCCCTCACCCAGGGCCGCGTGCCCCGCGTTGGCGGGCTTCCAGGAAGCCGTGCGGTGGCAGTGGAGGCATTCCAAGGAGAAGCCCTGGGAAGCGTGGTCCGCGGCCTTGTCGAAGTCCCTGGCGTGGCAGGCCTTGCAGGAGGCGTCAACGCCCTTGAACTTCCCGGTCTTGGCCCCGGCGTGACAGCGGTCGCAGGAGAGACCCGCGTGCCCCCCTGTCAGGGGCAGGGCCGTAGCGGAGTGCCGGACCGCGGCGTCCTCGGCCGGCCGCGCAGCGGCCCAGGACTCCTGGTCGTGGCATTTCGCGCAGTCCAGGCCCCTGCCTGCCTGGTGCGGGTCGCCGTGACAGCCGGCGCAGCCCCAGGCCAGGAAGGTCTTGGCCGACCCCCGGTCATTATGACAGCGCAGGCACGCTGCCTTAGCGTGGCTGCCCTGCAGGGCATAGCCGGTCTTCCCGGCATGGTCGAAGGCGGTCTCCGGCCGGAGGCGGTCCCACCTGCCTGGCTCGTGGCAGAGGCCGCAGTCCCCGGGGAAGCTCTTATGGGAAGGAAGGGGCCCCTTGGACGAGTTCCAGCCGGACCGCGGGTCCTCGGCCAGGGCCGGGACAGCCGGGGCAGCCAGCGCGGCGGCCAACAAGGCCGCGACAGCGAGATTCCCGGCAGCGATGCGTCGCAGCGTCAAGGCAGAGGTCCTCTGCAGATGGAGCGTCGGACATAGTGTGGGACCCGGGAATCAAACCAGGGTCAAAGACCGTCTACCAGCGGTAGGCCAGTCCGCTGTTGACCGCGGACGACCCGCCCTCGCCGACAAAGCTCCGCGAGGCCCCAAGGTCCGCGGACCAGGCCGCCGTGACCGCCCAGCGCAGGTGGGCGCTCGCGTCGACGAACCGCAGGCCGCGTCCGCCCGAGGAGTTCGGGCCGTGGCGGAGGCTCGTGTTGGCGTCGAGCGCGAGCCGTCCCCCGAAGAAAGGCAAGAAGACTGCTGCCGTGCCGCCATAGTCCGGCCCCAAGGGGTTGTGCAGGTTGTAGCCGGTCACCCGGAGGGTGGCGTCGGATAGCCCTGCCAGACCGCGGCGCGTGAGGCCCACCCGCCAGAGCCCGGGGGCGAAGGTCCGCATGCTCTCTGTGAAGGAGAGCTCCTCGTCCACGGAAAGGCCCCACGGCAGGGTCTGGGAGCCCCCCAGCCAGTAGCGCCAGTAGTTGTTGGCCAGATAATCGGTCGAGCCTCCGGACAAGGCCCGCTCAGCCGCCACGTCCAGCGGCTCGTAGCGGTCGGCCCCGGCGCGCAAGGAGAGCCCCTCGGTCAAGAGGGACTCCACGACCGTGTTGAGCCGGGTGAGCCTCGGGCCGCGTCCAAGGCGCCCGCCGCCCGCGTCGAGGTCCACCTGCCCCGAGCCCGTCAGGCCGAGCCTGGACCCAAGGTCCGCCCTCTGCTGGAAGAGGAAGGCCAACTCGTCGGCACGGCCCCTGTAGGAGGTGCCCAAGACCCCCAGGGTCCCGGCGTAATAGAAGCCCCGCGGAGAGCCCTTCTCGAAGGTCCCATACGCGGCGGCCAGGCGCTCCGCGCCCGAGAGGTTGTTGTTGAGCCGGTCCGGCCTGGCTCCCAGAGCGGCGCCCAGCCGCAGGCCCGGGAAGACCCTGAGTTCGCCCTGGGCGCCGTCCAGGTACCCGAGGCCCGGGAGTTCCGCGGGGAAGAATCGGCCCAGGCGCAGGAGGCTGCCCTCCGCCTTGCGCGTCAGCGAAAGCCTGTGGAACCTCGGCTTGACCCTGCGGAAGTCGTCGGAGCTGGAGAAGGGCCGGCCGTCCCTGTAGCTCGCCCCGCCCGACCACGCGAAGGCCCATGCGGAACCGAAGAGCTTCTCCATCGAGCCATGGGAATCCAGCCTCGTGGAGGAGTGCCAGGAATCCCGGCGGTCCGCGGCCTGGTAGAGCTGCCAGCCGCGGGCCATGCCGTGGAAAACGTTGCGCCGCTCTGCCGGCGTTCCGGCCTTGGGGAGAACGACGGCGGGCCCCAAGAGTGGACGGAAGCCCGGCGGCAGGGCCCTGGGAAGGGCCCTGTCCGGCGGCGGGCCCGCTGGGCCGGTCTCGCGCTCGAAGGCCACCGAGTCCCCGGGCATGACCTGCGCGTTCCCGCTCCTGGAGAGGACCCTCAGCTTGGCGCGCCCCGCGTCCACCCAGACCACCATGGCCACGCCGACCGCGGCGCCGTCGCGCTTGATCACCCCGACCTCGTCGGACCTCGGCTGAGGCGCGCTGGGCTCCAGGGTGACATCCAGCTGGTCGTCCGAGACCGAGACCACGCGCCCCTCGAATGGTTCGGCCGGGCCCTGACTGAGGACGCTTCCAGGAAGCCAGGCGGCCCACCCGAGGAGACCCGCGAGGATGAGAAGGACCGGCCGCTGGATCGAGGACATGGGACATTCTGTCCTCCGGCTTGTTTCGAAAACGTTGCGGGAACGGGCCTGAATCCCGCGGTCCGCGGCGTCATCTAAAGGGAGAAGGAGGCCGGACGCCGCTCAGGGACCGGAGCGAGTCAGTTCCCGGTCAGACGCAGGCAGACGCGGATTCCCTTGGGCAGCGAGACCCGGATGAGTCCCGGAGCCTCGCCCGGCGGAGAGCAGGACGCGGACTCGAAGACCCACTGGCGGCTGAGGGAGGCGTCGACGGCCAGCCGAAAGGGATCGAGCATCTTGTCGAGGATGGTATGGCGCTTGCGAAGGACGGGAAGGTCGACCTCCACGAACCAGTCCCACGCGGCCGACCGCGGATAGGTCCGCCGCTCGAAAAGGGCGGCGTCCTCGATCGCGCCGTCGGAGACCCGCTGGAGCCAGTTGCGGGCCCTGGGGTCGAGGCTGGGGCCGCTGGAAAGCTCCTGGGTATGGTAGAGGATGGCGACCGGACGGTCGGAGGACTCGGAGGAGAACAGGAGATGGGCATGGTCGAAATCGGATTCGTCGCCCAGGCGCAGGAAGCTCTTGCCGTATTTGGCGTCCACGAAGCTCTGCAGGAGGGGCTGGAACTCGGCGGGGCCGAAGGCCTGCGGAGCCGCGCTGCCTGCCTCGGAGGACAGACAGACGAAGCCGGCCAGGGCCAGCGCGGAGGCTCGAACCCTGGATCTGTGCATGGAAGTCACCCCATTAACATAGCAGTCGCAGGAGTCTTCCGCAACCTCCCGGCCGGACCGGCCGGGCGTTGCGGAGGCTTCGACAGGAGGATATCGTCATGACAAAGGACACGGCGTTGATGCTCGGCCTCGGGGCGTTGGGGGCGGCCGTGCTGGCCGCGGTCGTCTACGTCGGGAGCACCCAGATGCGGCCGACCGACTCGCAAGCGAGTTTCCGCTCAGAAATGGCCATGAACCAGGCCGCGAACTGGCCGACCATCCCCAGGCTGGCCACGGGCCTCGCCATCGAGCGCTACGGCCCTCCGGACAGGGTCACGCCCGGCAGGCTGGAATGGGACGAACGGCAGCCTTGGAAGCGGATCGCGCTCACCGACCATCCCCTCTCGCCCCTCGAGCAGACCGTGGCCTATGCCGTGCCTGCGGCCATGGACGCGGAGGTGGCGCGCTTCCCGCACGGCGTCACGATCGGCCAGGGCGGGCTGGAGCTCACGACCCGCAGCGACCGGGAGGAGCTCAACCTCCTGGCCTTGAACCTGGTCGACGAGATCGCCCGGGGCAAGCGCAGCCCCCCGGAGGCGGACGCATTCTACCTCCGCACCATCGAGCTCCTGGCCGCGGGGAAGAGTTCGCCCTACACGGAGCGGCTCCTGTTCCCGACGGCCCCGGAGCGCGAGGGCCTGGGCTTGATCATGCCCGGGCCAGCGTGGTAGGGAGGCCTCATGCCCGGCATCGCATCGGAGAGGTGCACCCCGTGCAGGGGCGACGAGTCGCCTGCCGCGGCCGAGCAATGCGAGGCCCTCGCGGCCTCAGCCCCGGGCTGGGAGGTCGTGGAGCGCTCCGGGATCAGGCGCCTGGAGCGGGTCTTCCGGTTCCGGGACTTCGCCGAAGCCCTGGCCTTCACCATGCGGGTGGGCGGCCTGGCCGAGGAGAACGGCCACCATCCGGCCCTGCTGACCGAATGGGGGCGCGTGACAGCGTCCTTCTGGACCCATAAGATCTCGGGGCTGCACCGCAACGATTTCATCATGGCCGCCAAGACCAGCCTCCTCTACGAGGCGGCGGGGGCGGCCGCCGGGGGAGCGCGAGCGCCCCGGCAAGGAGGCGCTATGACGAGAAAGCACGCGTCGAAAGCCGCGGCGGCCAAGCCCGCGGCGGTGGAGGCAGGCGTAGTGAAGACCGGCATCGACCGGGCCGCGTATTTCCGGGCCAAGGTCGAGTGCGAGACCGGGCCCGTGGAGCTCAAGCACGACCTGGACCGCGGGGAGGTCTTCCTCCTCGACGTGAGGGACCGCGAGTCCTACGTGGGCGAGCACATCCCCGGGGCCGTGAACATCCCGCTCGAGGAGCTGCCATCGAACCTCTCGAGCATCCCTAAGGACAAGACCGTGGTGGCCTACTGCTGGACCATCACCTGCGGCTTGGCCGCGACAGCGGCGCTGGAACTGGCGGAGAAGGGCTTCAGCGTCAAGGAGCTCGTGGGCGGCATCCGGGAGTGGAAGAAGGCCGGCATGCCGGTGGACCACAAGTGAGGCCGGCTACCAGCGGCGGGTGACGGTCAGGGTGTAGACCGATCTCTGCGCCAGGTCCTGGAAGGTGCGGGTGAAGCCCGCATCGAGCATCCAGGACTCGGTGACCCTGGCGTTGGCGTGGAGGCCGGCGTCCGCCACGCGCAAGGCCCTGGGCTCCTCCTCGGTCGGGCCCCAGCGCAGGCCGATGTCAGCGTCCACGGCAAGCCTTCCCCCGAGGAAGGGCAGATAGGCCGACAAGGTGCCTCCGTAGTCCGGCCCGGCCGGGTTCTGCAGGTTGTAGGCCGAGACATGAAGGGCTCCGTCCGGCAGCCCGGGCAGGCCCCGGCGGGAGACCCGGCCCCGCCAGAGCCCGGGCGCGTAGCCCAGCTCGGAGCGCGTGAAGGAGAGCTCCTCGTCGAGGTCGATGCCCCATGCCAGGGCCTGCCCCGCGCCCAGCCAATGGCGCCAGTAGCCGTTGTCGAGATAGGCGTTCGTGCCGCCCGCGAGCTCGCGTTCGGCGTCCACGTCCAGGGGCTCGTAGTGGTCCGCCCCTGCGCGCAGGGAAAGCCAGCCGGTCACCGGCGCGTTGGCGGCCAGGTGGGCCCGGGACAGCCGGGCGTGCTCGCGCACCTGCGCCGCTCCAACGTCAAAATCGAGCTGGACCGAGGCCAGGAGGTTGAGCTTGGGACCGAGGTCCGCGCGCTGGTCGTAGAGCAGGGCCAACTCGTCGGGCTCCCCGCGATAGAGGGTGCCCAGCACCCCAAGGGTGCCCGTGTAGTAGAGCTTGCGCGGCTCCCCGGCCTCGGCCGTGGCGTAGGCCGAAGCAACGAGCTCCTTGGCGGCAAAGCCCTGGTCGATCCTGTCGGGCCTTGCTCCGGCGGCGGCGCCGAGCCTCGCCCAATCCCGGACGGGCGTCTCGACCTGGACCCCGTCCACATAGCCCAGGCCCGGCAGTTCCATGGAGTAGAAGCGGCCTAGCCGCAGGAGTTCCCCCCCGCCGCCCTTGGCCGAGAGCATCAGCTCCCTAGCGTAGAGCTGGACCCTTCGATAGTCCGGGGATTGGGACACGGTGCTCCCGTCGCGGAAGCTCGCGTACCCGGACCAGACCAGGGACCAGGGCCTAGCCAGGAGCCTCTCCACGGAGCCGCTCGAATCCGCGCGCGAGGCCGCGTACCAGTCGCCGTCGCGGGCGATGGTCTGGTAGAGCTGACGGGCCGAGACCCGGCCGTGGAACACGTTGGCCGTGCGGGTGAGCGCGGTCTTGGGCATGGCCACGGGCGCCAGGAGGGGCACGAACTCCTCGGCCTGCTCCGCCAGGCCCGGTCCGGCCTTGGGCGCAGGCTCCAGGGCCTCCGCCGGAGGCTTGCCCGGACCCAGCACCGGGACCTTCCCCGGGGGAGGCGTGAACCGCTCCCTGCGGCCGAACACCACGCGGTCCCCGAGCCTGGGCTCCTGGGTCTTCGAGAGGATGCGCAGGCGGGTGTGCCCCGGATCCACCCACACCACCGCTGCCACGCCGATCTCCAGGCCGTTGTGCTCGATGACCACCACGTCGTTGCCTTTCAAGCCCGCTTCACCGACGTCGATGCCGATATGGTCCCCGGAGATGACCACGATGGTCCCCTGGAGCGGCCCCTGGGGCGCCTCGGCCGCGCCTGCCTGCCGGCCTAGGCCGGTCAAAGCCAGGCAGAGCAGAAGCCGTGGGCTCACCGGCAGCTCTCGTTGCGGTGGCATGCCGTACAGGTGCAGGCCGCGGGCGAGGTGTTGCCCCCTGGATGGCAGTTGTTGCAGGTGGCCCTTTCATGCGGAAGCCTGAACCCCGGGTGACTGAAGACCGCGCCTTGCCAGGTGGTTCGAGAGGTATGGCAGGTCGCGCAGTTCGTGCCGTAGCCGGAAGTGCTGTGCCTGGGGCTGGTCGTGGCATTGTAGTCCGCTGCGTGGCAAGTGTAGCAGGCGATGCCGGTCGCATAGGAGTGCTGCATGGCCGCGCCTGCCCAGGCCGTGGTGTTGTGGCAGTTCTGGCAGGTCGTCGGGAACCCGTTGGCCGCGTGGTTCGACGCAGGCGTGCGACGGGCCGATGCGTAGTTGGCCTGGTGGCAGGTCGAGCACGGGGTCGCGGTCACGTACTGGTGCCTCATGGCCGTGCCCGGTCCCCAGGCCGTGGGGTTGTAGCAGCACTGG
>JBAZSR010000054.1:0-3481 GCA_041662295.1 Elusimicrobiota bacterium
CCGTACCTGGGATGGAGGTGCCGGAACCAGTCGGGCATCACCCCATCCTCGGCCATGCGGTTCAAGACCCCGTTGGAGCCCACGATCGCGGTGTTGACCGCCCCGCAGAGGATGGCCGCCCCGACCACGACCACGAACGCCTGCAGGACGAGCCTGAGCCAGTGCGGTCCGGCCACATGCATGGCCAGGCCCGAGAGAAGGTTGTTGACGTACTTAGGCCGCTCCCCCTCGGGGATGAGGCCGACCCCGAAGAAGGTCACCGCGGCGGTCAGGGTCAGGCAGAAGAAGAAGATGATGACGGTTGTGCGCTTGAGGTTCTCGAGCTTGGGCGCCTCCATCTCCCGGTAGACCTGGGCCAGGGTCTCGACCCCGCTCATGCCGAGGAAGGCGTGGCCCAGGGCAATGAGCAGGCCCAGGGCACCGATCTTCATGTGCCAATCCGTCCCGGCGAGCCAGCCGAGACTCTCATGACTGAAGGAGAGCTCGGTCGTGGGCCAGGCAAAGCCCTTGGTCAGCGCCGTGTAGAGGCAGAAGCCGAGGATGACGACGCCCATGCCGGCCGTGGCCGTGACGATCTTGAGCGCCTTGTCCGAGGATTCTTCGATGCCGATGATGTTCTGCCGCCAGAAGTAGAGCACCGCTGCGACAGCGAAGACGCAGGAGAAGGCGGCGGGCTGGACATGCCAGTCGATGCGCATGTAGGGAAGGACGGAGTTCAGCAGGCCCGCGAGGTACTGGCCGGCGGACACGGAGCTGATGGCCCCGGTCAGCACGTAGTCGAACATGAGGGCCGAGACCGAGACCTTGGCCAGGGTGCCGCCCATGGCCTCCTTGACGACCTTATAGACCCCGCCCCGGACGAACATGGAGGAGCCCTCCATGTAGAGGGCCAGGACGCATCCCGAGAACAGCATGACCGCGAGGATGAACCAGGGCGCGGCCGGGCCCATGGCCTGGACCGCGATTCCGCCGACGTACCAGGCCGTGGAGGCCATGTCGCAGAGGACGATCGCGGCCGCGCGCCAGAAGGAGATGAAGGTGAGCATCGCCGTGCTCAGCACGACGACCTCGGTGACGCGCCGTGAAGGCCCGCGGGCCATCGGGGGCCCTATTTCTCGGCCTTGCGGATCGTCTCGAGGACCGCGGCCGGCGTCGGAGCCTTGACGAGCTCCGCGATGAGGGACGGCTTGAAGAGCCCGGCCACGGTCCTGAGGAACTGGAGGTGGACGGGGAGGAACTCGCTGCGGTCCGGGGAGAGGAACAGGAAGACGACGTTGATGGAGATGTCCTTCTCTTTGGGGTCCGTCATGCCGCTCGGGATGACGGTCAGGGCCGCGAAGATGTTGGACAGGACGCTCAGGGGGTCGGTGCCGGCCGGCGCCCCGGGCTCCCTCGGGGTCCTGGGGTTGTGAGGCAGGCTCAGGCCGCAGTCGAGGGTCGTGCTGATGCCGTTCTCGCGCTCGAAGACCTTGGCGAGGAAGGGGGCCGGGTCGCCGAGGCCTTTCTTCTCGCAGAGCCCCCGGACCATGGCCTCGAGCAGGCTGCCCTTCTCCGCCGGAGCGGCGACGATGGAGATGACGTCCTCGGAGAGGATGCTCGAGACACGCACGGTCTTCCTCGGCGTCGAGGTCTTGGCCGGCGGATTCGTCTTGGTGGCTGGCATATCCCCTGAGGGCTTGCCTTTCTCGGCAGGCATATCGTTGAGGGCGAAAGCGACTATAACATAGCCGACGGGAAGGTGTCAATCGAGCCGCTCATCCCTTCGGTCACGCCTTTATGGAAAATGGTAGACTAGGCGAGGAAAATCCGATGATGCCGTTCTCCCGCCGCCTCACTGGCCTGACCGTCCTCGTCACCAGGCCCAAGGCCCAGGCGCAAGACCTCGCTTCCAGGCTGAGGAAAGCGGGTTGCCGGATCGTCCTAGCCCCCCTCGTCAAGACGGTCCGGCCGTCCTCTTTCGCCGGCCTGGACAAGGCCATCCTGAGGCTGGGAGCGTACCATGCCGCGGTCTTCACCAGCTCCCGGGGGGTTTCGGCATTCTTCGACAGGGCCCGGCGCCTCGGGCTCAAGGTCCCGACGCGGCCCGGGAAGGTGTTCGCCGTGGGCAAGTCCACGGCCTCGGCCCTGGCCGCGGCTGGCTGGGACGGCGCAGCCGTCCCGAGGGTCGAGAACACGGAAGGCTTGGCCAGGGTCATGAAAGGCCTGTCCGGCAAACGGGTCCTGTTCCCGAGGGCCAGGGAGGGCCGCGACGCCCTGCCGCGTCTTCTCAGGAGAGCAGGGGCGAGAGTCACCTTGGTCGAGGCTTACCGGACCGTGCCCGACCCGGCGGGAAGACGGACGCTCCTGGCAGCGGTGGGGCGGGGGGTGGACGCCGCGGTCTTCGCCTCCCCGTCCGCGGCCCGCGCGTTCCATCGGACCCTGGGCCCCTCCGGCGTCAAACGCTTCCTGGAAAGAGGCGGGGCCGTGTCCATCGGCCCCACGACCACGACCGGTCTCAAGGCCCTGGGCATCGGCCCGGTCATCGAGGCTTCGGGCACAGGCACTGGCCCTCTCCTGGACGCGGTGGTCCGCTGCTTGGCAAGGAAGGGCCGCCCGTGAAGAATAGCCGACTGAGAACGGTCCTGCTCCGGGCTCTGGCCGAGGCCGGAGACGTGCTGCGCCGCAGGTTCGGCAAGGTCAAGGTGAGCGTCAAGGCCCGGGCCAACCTCCTGACCGAGGCGGACCTGGAGAGCCAGGCCGTCATCCTCTCCCTCATCCGGCGGGATTTCCCGGACCACGACGTCATCGCCGAGGAGGGCCACCCGCGGCTGCGGGGCTCGGAGCACCTCTGGATCGTGGACCCCCTCGACGGCACCACGAACTACGCGCACGGCTTCCCGGCCTTCACCGTGTCCATCGGCCTTCTGGCCGGCGGCGAACCCCTGCTCGGCGGCATCCTCGACCCGACGGCGGGAGAGACCTTCTTCGCGGAGCGCGGCAAAGGGGCCTTCCTCAACGGCCGGAGACTCCGGGTCTCGACGCCCGACAAGCTCTCCGAGAGCCTCCTCATCACGGGCTTCCCCTATGACCGGCACCGCCGGTCCTCCTACTACACCGGCTTCTACGCCGAGTTCCTCGAGCGCTGCCACGACATCCGGCGCTCGGGCTCAGCCGCGCGGGACCTGGCGTGGATCGCGGCGGGCAGGGCCGACGGATTCTGGGAGTTCGGCCTGAGCTCTTGGGACGCGGCCGCCGGGCTTCTCCTTGTCCGCGAGGCGGGCGGCAAGGTCACGGATTTCCAGGGCCGTCCCTGGAAGGACCACAGGGACTACGGCCGGCAGACGCTCGCGACCAACGGCCGTGTCCACGACGCGATGCTGAGGGTCATCAGGCCAAGACTCAGGAAAGATCCCTGACCTGAATGGGGAAGCCTGACGACATCCTCATCCTAGGCGGAGCCCGCACCCCGTTCGCCGCGTGGACCGGCGGAATCGACGGCAAG
>JBAZSR010000054.1:3491-16647 GCA_041662295.1 Elusimicrobiota bacterium
AAGGGGCTCGACCCCTTCGACCTCGGCGCCGCGGCGCTCAAAGGCGCCCTGGCCCGCGCCGGGCTCGGGCCCGAGGCCGTGGACAAGGTCGTGTTCGGCAACGCCTACCACGTGGGCACGCACGCCTGCTACGGGGGCCGCTACGTCGGCCATCGGGCCGGGGTGCCGGATTCCTCGCCGGGCCTGGCCGTGAACCTGGCGTGCGGCTCCGGGCTCTACGCCATGGCGGTCGCCGCCCAGGAACTGCGGTCGGGCGGCGGCCGGGTCGTGGCCGCGGTCGGGGCGGACGCGCCGAGCATGGTGCGCAAGGCCGTGATGATCCCTTCCTTCACCGACATCTCGGCCGGCGAGCACATCTCGGCCTCCGTCCACCGCCTGGCCCTCGAGTACGGGGTCGGCCGTTCGGAGCAGGACCGCTGGGCCTTGCGCAGCCACGAGCGGGCCGCGGCCGCGCGGGACAAGGGCTGGCTGGCGGAGGAGATCGTCCCGGCCGCGGGACTCGGCCACGACGACTCGATCCTCGCCGCCCCCGTCCCGGCCCACTTCCACCAGTCGCGGCCCCTCTTCGAAGGCGGCACGCCCACGCACGCGAGCACCCACGCCATCGTCGACGGCGGGGCCGCGCTCCTCATGGCCGGCGCCGCTGGCGGGCCGCCGCCCTGCCGGCCCATCGGCCGCTGCCTCGCCGACGCCGTGGCCGCGGCCGAGCCGCGCAGGATGGCCCTGGCCTGCGCCCTGGCCCTGCGGCGCGCCGCGGAGCGCGCGGGCGTGAGCCTCGAGGACATCGACCTCTTCGAGATCAACGAAACGTTCGCGGCTCAGGCCCTCGTGGACATCAAGGAACTCGGCATCCCCGAGGAGAAGGTCAACGTCAACGGCGGCGCCATCGCCATCGGCCACGCCTTCGCGGGCACGGGGGGGCGCCTGGCGCTCACCCTGCTCCACGAGCTCGGCCGCAGGAAGCTGAGGCTGGGCGCGGCCGCGGTCTCGCTGGGCGGGGGGCAGGGCATCGCCGTCGTGCTCGAGAGGCTCTGAGGCCGCCGGACTCAGAGCAGGGCAGACAGCAGAAGGAGCAGCAGGACCACGAGGGATGCCAGTGAGAAGGACGGCTGGCCCACGCGCTGGAAGCCGTAGACGAGCATGGCGACCCGGGCCACGGGCGTCAGGACCAGGGCCAGGATGCCGGCCATGAGGACCGTCCGGCCCGACCCCGCGCCCGAGAGGCTCAAGGCCCAGCCCGCCGCCAGGAGCAGGAAGGAGACGGCCACGCCGGCCTGCAGGGTCCGCTGGATGAGCCGTCCGAAGCGCTTCTCCGAGAACCCGCTGGAGGTCATGGCTCCAGGGACGCCCCCAGCATCCGGACAGCCACCAGAAGCACGAGGACCGAGAACCCCAGCTGGATCCTCTCGGACTTGGCGCGGAAGAGGACCTGGATCCCGACGAAGGATCCGAGCAGCACCCCCACGACGATGACGGCCGCCAGCTCCGGCGCGACCAGGCCCCTCCTCAGGAAGATCAGGGCGCTGGCCGCGGCGCTGACCCCGATGAGGAAATTGCTCGTCGCCGCCGCGGCCTTGATGGGGACCCCGCACAAGATGTTCATGAGCGGGACCTGGATGATGCCGCCCCCGAGCCCCAGCAGGCCCGAGAGGGAACCCGCGACGAAGGACACCATCGAAGCCGGGACGATCCTGCGCACCGCGTAGGAGGTCTCCCTGGCGAGCGACGGGTCGAAGAAGGCCGCGTCCAAGGGCCCCTTGGCCGGGAGGGGTCCGGCCGCAGGCAGAGGCTTCGGAGGCCGCACGCTTTTAAGGAACATGGCCCCGGCCACCGGGAAGAGCATCAGGGAGAACAGGAGCTGGACGACGCGGCCCGGGAGCATGTTCGCGACGAGCGCCCCGGCGATGGAACCCAGTGCGGTCGTCATCTCGAGGACCACGCCGAGCCTCATGTTGGCCAGGCCGCGCTCCACGTTGACCGAAGCCACGGCGCTCGAGGTCGCGACGATGGCGACCAGCGAGACCGCGATGGCGTGATGCACCGGGATGCCGAGCCAGAGGACCAGCAGGGGGACGATGAAGATACCGCCCCCCACGCCCAGGACCGAGCCCAGGATGCCGATGAGGAAGCCGAAGGCGGCCAGGAGGCCGACGAAGGGAAGGCTCAACTCCGGCATCCCGGGCACTCAGAACCGGAAGCCGAGGTTGGCCCTGTTGGCATGGCCGAGGTCGCCGTAGGGGGCCCAGGCGTAGTCGAACCGCAGCCAGCCGAAGTCCACCCCGCCACCGGCCGTGACGCCGGCCAAGCCGTCCACGCCGCGCTGGGCGCCCTGATCGTACCCGGCCCGCACGGAAGCGCTCCCGGTCTTGCCGAGGCTGATGAGAAGCTCGACGCCGAGCGACATGTAAGGGTCGTCGTCCACGGGCAGATGGCCGTCCATGGAGGCGGCCAGCGCGGGGTTGACGTGCCAAAGCACGCCGCCGCTCAGGGCCAGGGGCAGGGGCTGGGAGACGTCTCCGAGCCGCATGGGCATGCCCAGGTTGGAGACGCTCGCGCCGAGGTCGAGCGGCCCGTCGCCCAAGTTGACGAGCCCCAGGAGCTGGACCCCGAGGTCCACCGCGGCCGCGCCCGCGGAATCGCTCTGCAGGGAGGAACGGATCGCCTTGATCCCGGCCCCGGCCCGGACAGCCTTGCCGAACCCATGGGCATACGCCGCGGTCAGCGCGAAATCGGAGGGGGAGAACGAGCCGACCGGGTCGCCCTTGGCGTCGAACGCGGTCTGACTGCCGTGGGCGAAATACACCAGGCCGGCGGCGACCGTGCCCGTCTTGCCCAGGGAACGGGAATAGGCGGCAGAACCCGCCTGTGCCCCGGAGATGAGGTTGGAGTAGCCCAGGTTCAGGTCCGAATTCCCTTGCCCGCGCCGGGCCAGGATGCCCGCGGGATTGTAGAAGACCGCCTCGCTGCCCTCGCTGACAGCCGCCGAGGTGCCGCCCAGGGCCGAGACCCTGGCCCCGGCCGGGAACTTGAGGAAGGGCGCGGCCGTGGCGCCGGCGGACCTATTGGAGAACGGGTCCTCCGGGAACATGCCCGCTCGGACAGTCCCGGACAAGAGGCAGGACAGCAGGATCGCTAGATGGGCCAGACCGGACCCTTGCGGCTGGGCTTGTTCTCGGCCGGAGCCTCACCCTGCTGGGGGATGCCGTCGAGCACGATGGGAGCAGGGCCTGGGGCCTGGGCAGGAGCCGGCGCGGACGGGCCGGGCGGGGAGACGGCCGGCTCAGCCGCGGGAGCGGGCGGAGCCGGGCTCGCCTCGACCGGCGCGACGCTCCCAGGAGCGGGGTCGGCCAGCGGAGAGGCAATGACGGGCTCAGGAGCCGTCGCCACCGGCGACGCGGTCAATGAAGGGACCGTGATGACGGCATCGACAGGAGACGGGGCAGGCGCGGGAGACGGGGCAGGAACAGGAACCGGGAGAGGAACGGGAACCGGAGCCGGAACAGGGGTCGGAACAGGCGCGGGAGCAGAGGACGGTTCAGGCGGACGCGTGACGGGCCGAGACTGGGCTGGCGCGGCGACAGCGGCGGGCCGAGGCTGGACCGGAGCCGCCGCAGGAGCGGACCGGACCGCCTTGATCTGGTCGGAGAGCTCGCCGAGCTTCTTGAGGATGAGGTCCTCCTGACCCGTCTGCTTCGCTGCCAGGGCCTTGAGGCCGGCGACCTCCTTCTCCAGGATGTCGAGCTGGTTCTTGACGCTCTGCAGATAGACGATGGCCGGGCTGATGCCGCCGGGGAAGGTCGTCTCGCTCTTGGGCCTCGGCGTCGCCGGCGCAGCGGCCGGAACAGCGGCCAGAGCGGCCTGAAGGGACGGGGCAGGGACCCCGGACTGGGATGCCGGCGAGATCTTGGGAGCAGCGACGACCGGGAGAGGGTCGGTCTTAAGCCCGGCCTTGGGCTTCTCGGCGTCTACGACCGCGGAGACGGCGAGCGAGGGCTTCGACTCGGGCTCAGATGACACGGGGACCACCTTGGGAAGCTCCGCCGGGTCGAGGTCGTGGTCGTCAGCAACCTGCGCGGCCAGGCGGTACTGCCGGAGGAAGAACCCGAACAGCGCGCAGCTGGCGGCGAAACCAAAAGCGGAAATGAAAAAGTAGGGGTCTTTCAGAAGAACCATTTGATTGACAATATTATCGGAATTCGCCTTTCCGTGTCAACAATCAATGGGATCAATCCACTCAATGGGGTCAGATCTTGAAATTTCACTTTTCGCAAGGCGAAAAGTGAAATTTCAAGATCTGACCCCGATTATGACCCCGATTAACGGGAGAGGAAGAACACGCCGAGGCACACGAAAAAGGTGCCGAGAAGCTTGTGGAGGGTGAAGCCCTCGCCGAGGAAGACGAGCGCGAGGAAGAAGGTCACCAGCGGG
The DNA here is from genome assembly GCA_041662295.1 of Elusimicrobiota bacterium. GTDB lineage: Bacteria > Elusimicrobiota > Elusimicrobia > UBA1565 > UBA9628 > JACQWX01. The sequence goes on from JBAZSR010000054.1 coordinate 7,920, forward strand.
TAGGTCGAGCTCAGGGGCACGATCTTGGAGGCCTCGGCGCTCGACATAGCCACGAGGTAGAAGTACACGCCGGACATGGCCGCGACCACGCTGGCCCCGACCAGGAAGAGCCCTGTCCCGGCGGTCGAGGACGCCACGGCGCACACCCGCTCCCAGCGCACGACCACGGGCAGGAGCAGGAGCAGGATCGTCAGGGCCAGCCGCACCATGAAGACGTCCGTGGCAGGCGCGGTGCCGGGGAAGTGGCGAAAGCAGAGCTTGTCGAAGAAGGCGCTCAGGCCCCAGGCCAGGACCGCGGCCGCCAGGAATGCCGCGGCTCCGGCGCTCACGGAGCCCCGCTCTCCCGGGCCGAGCGGCGCTCGTCGAACGTCGGCGTCGGCCGCGTGCGGACGAGCTCCACGCCCGCAGAGGCGCCCGCGGAGAGCGCCAGGCGGAAGGTCCGGCCCTTGCCGTCGGCCTCGAAGTAGTGCCGGGCCTCCACATAGACCCTGGCCTCTCCCGGGGCCGCCGAACGCACGAGCAGCGAGCCGTCTTGGAGGGGCTCCACCGGGAGGTCCGTGCCGGCCGCCTGGGCCTTGAAGGTCCCGACCTGCACCGGCCTGCCTCCCTTGTTCGTCACCGTCACCCTCCATGCGCCGGGCCCCTCGGCCCGGCTCGCGACCAGCAGGCCGTGCGGGAACACGATGGCCTGGTCGATGGAGGAGATCCTCACGGCCCGGTACGCGGAGCCTCCCGATGCGTCGCGGACCTTGTCCGCGGCGAAATCCCCGAAGGAATCGTGCACGGCAAAATAGGCGGTCCGGCCCCAGTCCTCGTCGGACTTGTTCGCGGAGCAGGGCACGAGGCGGTCCGCGCCCTCCATGCAGAAATACCCGACCACCGCCACCGTGTGCGCGCCGGTCAGACGGGGCCGCTTGGTGTCCTCGAGCTGGACGTACGCGATGCCCCACTTCTCGATGCCCTCGGCCAGCACCCGCGCGTAAGTGTCCGGGGTGCGGGGGGACAGGAGGGAGCCTACGAAGAGCTCCTTGAACTGGCCTTCCATGGCGGAGGCGCCCGGCTCCCAGCGGCGGACCTCGTCCGTGATGGGGTCCTTGACCTCCCAGCCATCCTGGATGAGGATCTCTGCGTAGCCGCGCGGCTGCTGAGGGATGGGCTCGTGCCGGACCGGGTCCTCCTCGATCCACTTCGGCAGGAGGAAGTACTCCGCGTCGCCGGTCCGGGCCCGCTCAAGGTACTTGAGCTCGAGCATGCGGGGGTCGAGCCCCTCCTCCGCGCCTCCGTGGACATGGCTCCCGTGACTGCCCACGGGCCTGCCGAGCTGCATGGCCCACCAGTCGTGGACCGTGCCAGCGGACTGGGACAGGCAGACCCAGGGCGGCTCGTTGGGCCTGCCGTCGTAGGTCCACTCCGGGATCTTCCCGCGGGCCCGGCCCGCGTTCTTGGCCCGGATGAGGACGTTCATCCGGTCCACCCGCTCCCTGGTCTCCTCCTGGTTCTTGTGGAAGAGGCGCTGGAAGCCGTCGACCATGCTGCGCAGCTGCTCGGGCACGGCCGGCAGGTTGAGAGCGTAGCGCGGGGCCACGGGGAGCGGGTCCTGCTCGGCCCTGATGACATAGGGAAGCGCCGCCGCAGCCGCAGCCACGGGCCCTCCGGACAGGACGAGCACCGGGTCGAAGACCCGGCTGAAGCTGCCGTCGAAAAGGCGGTCAAGCGCCTCGGCGTCCAGCGCCGGCGACCCTGGCGACGCGGACGCGGCGGGCGCCGGAGTCGGCGAAGACAGGGCCGACGCAGTTCCGGCCTGCGCCGCGAGCAGGGCGAAGACAAGGATGGGCAGCATCGCGTTGATCAGGTATTGTACCAGCGCCGGACCAGGGCTGTCATGAGCCGAAGGACCGGTCGGGTGATGGGTCCAAGTACCCGGGTCCTAGGAATCCGTCCGAGCGCCGCGGCGCCTGACGGGCGCGAGCAGATGGGGACATTGCGGCAAATGGTATAATCGGCCCCATGAGCGAACGCGCCGGCAAGAGGACCAAGAGCGTCACCGCGCCCGAGGACGGCGGCGCCCCGGTCAAGCTCCAGCGCCTCAGGGACGCGGCCCAGGCCGCCATGGCCGGAGGCGGCAAGGAGCGCATCGCGGCGCAGAAGGCCAAGGGCAAGTTCTCCGCCCGCGAGCGGCTCCACTACCTCCTCGACGAGGGGAGCTTCCAGGAGTTCGACCTCCTTATCAAGTGCCAGGGCAAGGACTTCGGCCTGGCCGACAAGCCGGTGCCGGCGGACGGGGTCATCACGGGCTTCGGCCGCATCCACGGCCGCGAGGTCTGCATCTACGCCCAGGACTTCACGGTCCTCGGGGGTTCCCTGGGATTGGCCCACGCCATGAAGATCGCCAAGGCCATGGATCTCGCCGTGGACAACCGGGTGCCCTGCATCGGCCTGCTGGACTCAGGGGGAGCCCGCATCGAGGAGGGGGTGGACTCCCTCGACGGCTACGCGCACATCTTCCGCCGCAACGTCCGGAGCTCCGGGGTGGTCCCCCAGATCTCCGTCATCCTCGGCCCCTGCGCCGGCGGCGCGGTCTACTCCCCGGCCCTGACGGACTTCATCTTCATGGTCCAGGGCATCAGCCAGATGTTCGTGACGGGCCCGGCCGTGGTCAAGTCCGCGACCGGCGAGGAGGTCAGCTTCGACGGACTCGGCGGCCCCCAGGCCCACGCGGGAAAATCCGGGGTCTGCCACTTCGTGGCGCAGTCCGAGCCCGATGTCTTCCGCCAGGTGCGCGAGCTCCTGAGCTACCTGCCCCAGAACCGCTGGGAGCGGCCTCCCCGCGTGGCCAACCCCGACCCCGTACGGAGGACGACGCCGCTGCTCGAGATCCTCTGCGAGATCGACCCCAAGAAATCCTACCGCGTCCACCACGTCATCTGGCAGATCGCCGACGAGCACAAGTTCTTCGAGGTCCATGCGGGCTTCGCCCGCAGCGTGGTCGTGGGCTTCTGCCGGATGGGCGGCGACGTCGTGGGCGTCATCGCCAACAACCCGGGCCACATGGCCGGGGCCCTGACCATCGACGCCTCGGACAAGGCGGCCCGGTTCATCCGGTTCCTCAACGCCTTCAACATCCCCATCGTGACCCTGGCCGACGTGCCCGGCTACTGGCCGGGAGTCCAGCAGGAGCACGGCGGCATCATCCGGCACGGTGCGAAGCTCCTCCACGCCTACGCCGAGGCCACGGTGCCCAAGGTCACGGTCATCCTGCGCAAGGCCTACGGCGGCGCCTACATCGCCATGAACTCCAAGCACATGGGCTCCGACTTCAACTTCGCCCTGCCCTGCGCGGAGATCGCGGTCATGGGGCCCGGCGGCGCGGTGGAGATCCTGCGCAAGCGGGACCTCGCCGCGGCAAAGACCCCTGAGGAGAGGCTCGTCCTGGCGGCCAAGCTCGCGACCGAGTACTCGACCCGCTTCGCCAACCCCTACCAGACCGCGTCCACGGGCTCCATCGACGAGGTCATCGAGCCCAGCCAGATGAGGGCGAAGGTCATCCAGGCCCTGCGCTTCCTTAGAGACAAGCGCAAGCCCGGGGAGCACGTCAACAGGGGGAACATCCCTCTCTAAATTGGTATAGTGGAGCCATGAAAGCGCAGATCCTTGTCGTCGAGGACCAGCCCGCCACCCTCGACCTCATCTGCGACGTGCTCAAGGAGGAGGGCTTCGAGATCCAGCAGGCCCAATCCCTGGCCGGGGCCCGCGACAGCATCAAGCGGGCCGCCCCCGAGCTCCTCATCCTCGACCGGGGCCTGCCGGACGGCGACGGGCTCGACTTCGTCAAGGAGCTGCGCGCGGAGCCCAAATGGGGGGAACTCCCCGTGCTCATCCTGACGGCCAAGAAGGCGGTCGAGGACCGAGTCCTGGGCTTGAAAGGAGGGGCGGACGACTACCTCGCCAAGCCCTTCAACACCGAGGAGCTCGTGGCCCGCGTCGAGGCCCTGCTGCGCCGCGCGGGCAAGACCCCTCCGCCCCCTGCGCAGACTGTGGGCGAGCTCAAGCTCGAGTTCGACTCGCGCCGCGCCTTCGCCAAGGGCAAGGAGGTCCCTCTCTCGGCCAAGGAGTTCGACCTCCTCTGGTTCATGATCTCCAACAAGAACCGCGTGCTCACCCGCGACTTCCTGCTCCAGCACGTCTGGGGCTACGAGGAAGGCCTCGACCTCACCACCAAGGTCGTGGACGTGACCGTCAGCCACCTCCGGGAGAAGCTCGGCACCGCCGGCTCCGTCATCACCGCGGTGCGCGGGTTCGGCTACCGCCTCGACGCCTGAACCTCAGGGTGTCACACCTCAACTTATGGAACTTATGGTTTCTCGACGGGATGGACTGAAATAGAGCAAATAAAGGGCCAAAACAAGTTCCATAAGTTGAGGTGTGACACCCGCTTTACTCCAGGTATTTCGCGGCGAGCCACTCGGCCGGGGCGTGGTCGTCGGTCATGGCCTGGCCGGGAGCGCATGGCAGGGACGCGAGTCCGAAGCCCCGGCTGAAGGCGGTGCCGGCCAGGACTCCGGAGAGGTCCGCGCCAGCTTCAGGCGAGGCGGTCACGATGATGTTCTGGAGGCCGCCCCCTGCGCCGTGGATGGGGTGGAAGGCCGCGGAGGGGAACTCAGCGCCGATGGACTGCGCCATGGCGCAGAAGAGGCCCCGGGACTCGTCCACGCGGCCGATGACGTTCATGCCCGCGACCCCGCCGGGCTTGAGGGAACGCCGGACCTCGGCGAAGAACTCGCGCGTGGTCAGGTGGAAGGGGATGGCCATGACGCCCTGGTAGGCGTCGATGAAGACCCCGTCGTAGCGGCCCGCCTCCCCGGCCAGGGCCCGCCTGCCGTCCATGAGGAGGGTCTTGAGGTTGGGGGTCTCCCCGGCCCTGAAGTACATCTTCCCGACGTCCGCGACCAAGGGGTCGATCTCCGCCACCTCCACGGTCGAACCCGGGAGTTCCGCCGCGACCCGCAGGGGCATGGCGTAGGCCCCGCCTCCGATGAAGAGGATCCTCGGGGAGGGCCGGCCCTTCAAGGCGTTGACCATGAGGCGGTAGGCCGTGGTGTACTCGAAGACCACGGCGCGGTCCCAGGGCCGCATCGCGCCCTCCTGCGTGCTGTCGAGCATGAGGATGCGGAGCAGCTTCGCCCCGTCCCCGGTCTCGAAGACGCGCACGAGCTGGTAGGCCGAGTCCTTCTCGAAGACGGGCACGCCCGCCGCCGGAGCAGGGACGCCGGCCGAGGCCGCGGAAAGGCCGAGGACCGCGGCCGCGAAGACCGCCAGGCCGCCCGCGGCCTGGCCCAGACGCGGGGACCCGCGCCCGGCCACGAGGACGGCCAGGGCCGCGGCGCCCAGGACGCCGCCCAAACCCCCGAAGAGGGCGCGGACGCCGAAGGCGGGGATGAGGGAGAAGGTCGTCAGCAGGGTCCCGCCGATGCTCCCGGCCGCGGCCAGGGAGGAGACCACCCCGGAGGAGAACGACGCGCTCCACCCCCCGGCCGCGAGGATGCCGACCACGGCGGGGCCCACAGCGGCCAGGGCCGCGGCAGGCAGGCCGAAGACGACGAAGCAGCCCAGGAGGGGAGGCGTGGTCCCGCTCGGGGCCGCAGGGAGCAGGGCGTCGCACATCCACGGCACGGCAGAGACGAGGATCCCCGAGGCCAATAGCTCCCAGAAGACCAGCCTTTTGGCGCCGTCCTTGGCCCGGTCCGCGAGCCAGCCCCCGGCCATGTAGCCGAGGAAGAGGCCGGCGATGACGATGCTGATGACCGCGGACCAGGTGAACACGGTGTTGCCGTAGCGCGGGAAGAGCAGGCGCGTGGAGAGCATCTCCACGGACATGACGACCCCGTTGACGGCCAGGACCGTCCCGCAGAACACGAGGCGCGTCATGACGTTCCCCTCAGACCCGCCCAGCGGGTTTCCCTGACCCGCCGCGAGCGCCTTCATGCGTTCAATCATCCTTCCTCCTGGCCCTGCGTTCGGGATAGCGCGGGAGATAGTCCCGGTCCACGATCTCCTCCACCGCCAGCGCCTCCTCGTAGAGCCGGTCGTAATCCAGGCCGTATCCCTTGGCGAGGGCGGGGAGCTTCCCGCCCTCCTTGCGCTTGGCGAGTACGTCTTTCAAACCCTTGCCGGATTCGACGGCGAGCAGGAGGAGCTGGATGATCTCGAGCTTGTAGCAGCCCTCGCGCGCCATGCGGCCGAGGTCCGCGGCTGGGCCCGCGGAGGAGACGGACACCTTGGTCCAGAACTCCGGGCCGAAGGCGTTCTCGACGGCCGCGGCTACGGCCGGCATCCTGCCTCCCTGACGCCGGGCCTTGGGGCCCAAACCCAGTCCCTGGAGGTCCAGCCCCAGTCCCACGCCGTCCTGCCCCAGCGCGGGCCCGGCCAGGAGCGCCAGGGACGCGGCAAGGAGGAAGCGGCAGGGGCGCCTCACGCTCCCGCTCCTCCCGACAGGGACTTGGAGCGCTCGAAGGCGCGGCGGGCCTCGTCGAGCCACTGGCGGGTCGTCCAGCGGCCCAGGCGCCCCCGGAGGGCGCGGGCCAGGTCGTGGCAGAAGACACCGCGGGCCGGGCCGTCGGCGTAAATGCCGTCGAAAGCGCGGCGGAGCCGGCTGCCGAAAAGGGCGGGTCCGAGCTCCGAGCGCTGGTGCAGGGGCCAATCCACGATGTTGCCCACGAGGAGCTGGACGTCGGAGCGCCGCACGTAGCGCCGCCAGTCCTTGAGCAGGGCCTCGAACTGCCCGTCGTCCGCCTCGTAGAGCATGAGGGCGTCGACGTCCACTCCGGCGTCGTTCATCATCACCGGGTCCTGGCCGTGGTGCCAGCCCTTGTCCCAGGTCAGGGTGAAGGCCCACAGCGGCGTGGCGTCGCCAAGCTCGGCCTTGATCCTGCGGACGATGCCGCCCGCCTTGTGCGCCCGCCACCACTGCCAGGCGTCGATGAACCCGGCATCGCGGCGCATGGACTTCTTGCGGGCCAACCAGACCATGCGCTCCTCCCGGGTCCAAGACTCCCAGCCCTCCGGCTTCCGGAGTCCCGGGAACTCCCGGAAGAAGTCGTCGACAAGCTCGCAGCCGCCGAGGGCGTTGCGGATGTAGTCGAGACCGACGTAATCGACCCCGGGGATGTCGCGGAACTGCTTGAGGAGCGCCGCGATGTCCTCGGGGCGGCGGGGGTCCCGCAGGGAGATCGCGCGGGTCTCGACCGTCTCCGCCTCCCCGACCTCCCGGGCGTATTCGTAGCGCTTCAGGCGCACCTCCTTGGAGGTCGTCAGGTAGCACATGGCGTAGAGGCCGAACTTGATGCCCCGTTGGCGGCATTCCCTCGCGACCTCCGGAAAGAGGCGGAAGTTGCGGCTCAGCCACACCTCGCCCTCGCCCGCGCCCGGGCTCTCGCCGCCGAGCATCCAGAAGGCGTCGGCGCCGGCGTACTGCACCCAGTCGAGGAGCCCCCGCCAGTCCTTGGTCTCGCCCGAAGGGGAGACCACCTTCATGTCCGCCAGGGAGTCGCTGCTCTCCAGGGTGAGCACGGAGAGCCCCGGGGGGATGGGGGCGGGCTTGCGGTAGGAGATGCGGAACGGGCGCATGCGCACGCGCTCGCCCAGGTCCGCGTCGCCGAGGAGCAGGAGGCGGTACTCCCCGGCCGGGGCGTTCCAGGGGCAGGGCCAGAGCCCGGTCCACGCGTCCTGGGCGGGCTGGTAAGAGAGGGTGACGGACTCGATGCCGGCCACGGTCCGCACGGTCCTGTTGCCGCGGGTGACCACGACCCTCTGTGGGGAGGAGGAGAGCCGGGCGGCCGCGGAGCGGTCCCGGGTCCGGAGGCGTATCTCCACGAACTCGTCGTGAAAGTACTCCTCCCGGCCGGCCTCCAGCCGGACCGCGTCATGCCACTCCCTCCAGGCCAGCCTGCCCCCGAAGAACAGGACGTAGAGGACCGCGGTCCCCAGGAAGAGCCAGGCCCCCCGCCGTGTCTCGAGCACGCGGAAAGCATAGGAAATTTTGATATACTGGGCTCGCCTCGGACGCTTCGACGTCGGGGCGAAATTCCACTAAGGATGCTGAAACCCATGGTCACAGGATTGGTTCTGGTCCGTCTCGTGGCGGGAAAGGAGAAGGTCGCGCTGGCGAAGCTCAGGGAGATCAAGGGCGTGGCCCACGTCACGGCGGTCTTCGGCCGGTGGGACCTGGTCCTCGACATCGAGACCGACGACCTCGGCACGCTCTCCAACGTGGTGGTGCGGGACATCCGGGCGGTGCCCGGGGTGCTCTCGACCGAGAGCCTCGTCACCACCTCCATCTGACGCGCCGCCGCCAGCGCGCCGCGACGTGGGATCCCGCTTGAGGAAGACTCACGAGGCCCGCCCGGCCCAGCCCGGGCGATGGATGCTCTCCGAGATCGGAGAACAGCCCGACGCCGTGGCGCGCGTGCTCGAGCGCGGCCGCAGGGACGCCTGGGACATCGGCGTCCGCCTGCGGCGCTCGGGGGTCCGCTACGCCGTCCTCGCCGCCCGGGGGAGCTCCGACCACGCTGCCATCCTCGGCAAGTACGCCTTCGGCGTCCACCTCGGCGTCCCCGCGGGCCTGGCCGCGCCCTCCATCGCCACCCTCTACAGGAGCAGGCTGAAGCTCGCGGGCGCGGCGGTCATCGGCGTGAGCCAGTCCGGCCGCTCCCCCGACATCGTGGAGTACCTG
>JBAZSR010000054.1:16657-18519 GCA_041662295.1 Elusimicrobiota bacterium
CACCAACGACCCGTCCTCGCCCCTGGCCCGGGCCGCGGAGCACGCCCTCTTCCTCCACGCCGGCCCGGAGCGCAGCGTCGCGGCCACCAAGACCTTCACGACCCAGCTCGCGTGCCTCTACCTGCTGGCGGCCGGGTGGGCCGGCGGCCGGCGCGGTGACGCGCTCCTGGCCGAGCTTGGGCTGGCCCCGGACGCGCTGCGCCGGGCGCTCATGGACGAGCCCTCGATCGGAAGATCCATGAAGGCCCTGCGGGGCCTCGAGCGCTGCGTCGTCATCGGCCGCGGGTTCCCGTTCCCGGCCGCGCTCGAGACCGCGCTCAAGCTCAAGGAGGCGGCCGGGGTCTTCGCCGAGGGCGCCTCCGCCGCGGACTTCCTCCACGGACCCATCGCCATGGCAGGCAGGCAGGCCGGCCGGACCTTCCGCGCCGTCATCCTCCGCAGCCGCGGCCCGGGCATGGAGTCCATCCGCCGCGTGGAGCGCCGGCTCTCGGCCGCCGGCGTCTCCTCCGTGGCCTTCGGCCCGGACCCGGTCCCGGACTGGATCGCGCCCTTCCCGCTCGCGGCCCGGGGCCAGCTCGCGGCCCTGCGCCTGGCGCTCGCCAAGGGTCTCGACCCGGACCGGCCCGCGGGCCTGAGCAAGGTCACGCGCGTGCGCTGAAGGATGCCATGAAGACCCTCAACGACCTGCTCGACGCCGCCTTCCGGGGAAGCCCCGGCAAGACGGCCTACGTCACCCCGACCGGGACCATGACCTTCGCGGAGCTCCACGACGCGGTCCTGCGGACGGCCGGGGGCCTCGCCGCCGCCGGGGTCCGGGAGCGCGACTGCGTCGCCATCATCCACCGCAACGGCACCGAGTTCATCACGGCCTATCTCGCCCTCTCGCGCCTGGGCGCCGTGGCCGTGCCGCTCAATTTCATGGTGCAGAAGGCCGACGAGCTCGCCTACATGCTCAACGACTGCAAGGCGGCCGGGGTCGTCACCCAGAGGGAGTTCCTCTCCGGGTGCCGCAAGGCATGCGCCCTGGTCCCGAGCCTCAAGCGGATCTGGGTGACGGACTCTCAAAAAGAGAAAGCGAAAGGAATCGAACGACCCTTCTCCGATCTCCTCTCTCATGGGGTTTCGCCGACCGCGACGGCGGTCGGCGAGGAAGATATCGCCTCCATCCTCTACACCTCGGGCACCACGGGACAGCCCAAGGGGGCCATGCTCACCCACCGCAACCTCGTGACCAACGCCATCAGCTCCGTGGAGATGTTCCGCGCCGGGCCGCGCGACGTGGTCCTCTGCGTGCTCCCGATGTTCCACAGCTTCGCCTGGACCACGGGCGTGCTGATCAGCCTGGCCATGACGTCAAAGCTCGTGATCTCGCCCGCGATCGTGCCCGCGGCGCCCTGGCTGAAGATGATGGGACGCCACGGGGTCTCAGTCATGACCGCGGTGCCCCAGCTCTACGCCGTGCTGGCCAAGGAGGCCCGCGGCCTCAAGGGCCTCTTCCTGCGGTTCTGGTGCTTCCGCCGGGTGCGCATCGCGGTCTCGGGAGCGGCGCCCCTCTCTACGGCCGTGGCCAGGCAGTTCGAGAGCGGCGTCGGCGTGCCGGTCATCGAGGGCTACGGCCTCACCGAGACCAGTCCCGTGGCCTCGGCCAACACCCCCTGGGCCCGCAAGCCCGGCTCCGTGGGCCGCCCCATCCCCGGGGTCGAGTTCCGCATCGTCGACGACGAGGAACGGCCCCTCAAGAACGGCGAGGAGGGGGAGATCTGCATCAAGGGCGACAACGTCATGAAGGGCTACTTCAACCTCCCCGAGGCGACCCGGAACGCATTCACCCGCGACGGCTGGCTCAAGACCGGCGACATCGG
>JBAZSR010000055.1:0-18433 GCA_041662295.1 Elusimicrobiota bacterium
CGATCTCGACGGAGACCTTGGCGGCCTTGATGGCCCGGATGAGGGCGGCCTCGATGGCGCCTTGCGGGGAGAAGAGCTGGCGCGGGAAGGACTGGTCGTTGAGCTTGACCGGCTGGTCCGCGTCCTGGGGCGGGGGCGGGTACTCGGGCCTGCGGATGTGCACGCCGGAGGTCTCGCCCGCCTCCTTGGCGTCCTGCATGGATTGGAAGGTCCGGGCCAGGATCTCGTCGAGCTTGGCCATGTCGAGGTCCTCGGCCAGGCCGCGCATGTACTGGAAGTACTTCAGGTGGGCCGATACACGGCCCGCGTCCTTGGAGAAGATGAAGTTCTCGAAGTGGCTCTGCTCCGCCACGTCGGTCAGGTTGTAGGAGCCGAAGCCGGCGAGCTCGTCGTCCACCAGCACGATCTTGTTGTGCATGACGCCGCTGCGCTTGCCCCGCAGGATCTTCATGTCGAAGCCTTCCTTGGCCAGGGCCACGACCTGGGCCTTAGGCTTCCTGGGCTGGTCCTCGTGGTTGATGCCCGAGGTGTAGACGTGGTTGCGGTCGAGCACGATCTCGACCTTGACCCCGCGCGTCCGGGCCCGGCGCAGGGACTCGAGGATGGCCTCGGAGGTGAACTCGTAGAGGGCCAGGCGCACGGTCCTCTTGGCCGCGTCGATGGCCTTGATGATGTTGGGCGCGATCGGGTGCGACGGCAGGAGCGCGTAGGATGGCAGCTCCACGCCGTTGAAGGCGACCATCGGCGGGGCCGGCACTTCGGGCAGGTCCGGCGCGGGCGGGGTGGGCTTCGGCGGCGGCGGGTTGAGGATGTCGCGCAGGAGCTCCTCATCGGTCGGCAGGACCGGCGGGGCTTCGGGCTTGGCGAAGACCTGGGCGATCTTGAACATGTGCTCGAAGGCGAACGAGAAGGCGCCGACGTCGGTCTTGTCGTCGAGGAAGTGGGCGTTCTCGTAGTTGTCCACCGAGGCGCGCTTGGTCCAGTTGGCCGAGCCGGTCTCCACGACCTTGCCGTCAAGGATCATGAACTTGTGGTGCGTCTTCTCCGCCATCGGAAAGTCGCTGTCCGGGTTGGGGCCGGCCAGGGTCTTGACCGCGATGCCATGGCCCGCCAGCCACTGGACGAAGGGGCCGAAGTACTCCGACGTGGACTGGCTCTCGTCCATGACCATGCGGACCTTGACTCCGCGCTCATGGGCGCGGACCAGGGCGTCCGTGATCCGGCGCGAGCGAAGGGCGAACATGGCCACGTCCACGGAGGTTTTGGCCGCGTCGAGGGCCTTGACCACCGTGTCCTCGAAGTTCGAGCCGTCCGGCATGAAGAGCACGGCCGGGAGCTGGGTGCCGTTGAGGTCCACGGCGCCGGCCTGGGCGCCGGTCGGGGGTTTGTCCGCGGCCTGGGGCCAGGAGTGTTCCTTGGCCTGGGCGAAGGGCACGCTGATGCCGAGGAGGTAGTCGTAGTACTCTTTCAGGGCCCAGACCCGGCTCTTCTGGGTGGTGAAGAGGGCGTTCTCGTAGTGGCTGTTCTCGGAGGTGAAGGAGTAGTTGTAGGAGCCGAACTGGGCGAGCTTGCCGTCGAAGATGGCGAACTTGTTGTGGTTGATGCCGTAGGCCGTGGTCCCGCGCAGGACGCGCAGGTCGTAGCCGTCGCGGATGAGGCTCCAGAGCTCGTTGGAGCGCCTCATCCGGTAGGCGGCGTCCGGGTCGTTCTTCGGGAAGACGTTGGAGTAGTCGACGATGAGCTGGATCTTGACCCCGCGGCGCTTGGCCCGGGAGAGGGCGTCCATGACCGCGCGGTTCTTGAACTCGTAGAGCGCGAGGCGGATGGTCTTGCGGGAGGCCTTGATGGCCTTGACGATCTCGTCCTCGACCGGGACATTGGGCCGCAGGGCCACGGAGGGGAACTCGCGCTTGTTGAAGACCACCTTGCGGACGGGGTAGTCGGCCCCGCCGCCGTCGTCCGAGGTCGAGACCGGCTCCTCGACCGGCTTCTCGGCCCGGCCCCGGCCGGCCGCCTCGATGTCGAGCGGCGCGCCGGCCGCGGTCTCGACCCGGCCCATGGCCTCGCTGCCGGCCACGGCGTCCGCGCCCTGGGACTCGGCCCCGAGCTTGAAATCGAAACTGCGGTCCGCGTATTCCTTCTGGCCCTGGAGGTCCGCGGGCTCGGGAGCGGAGAAGGGGATGTCGGCCGAGAGCCTCTCGAAAGAGTTACGGCCTGCCTGGTCCGATCCGGCCATGCGGGATTCATCGCGCCACTGGGCCGGGACAGCGGGGGGAAGGGCCGGGGCTGGAGCGGCATGGATGGGGAGGCTCGGCACCGCCTCGCCGGCGAAGCTCGCGCCGGCTGGGATGGAGATGCTGGGGACGGCCGCGACTCCGATGCCGGGGGCCGGGATCCCGGAGACACCGGTCAGCCGGTCGAGCCGCAGGTCCATCCTGGGCGAGGCCACGACGCCCGGGACGACCGGTACGCCGTTGCCTGCCGCGGGCAGGTTGACGGGCCTGATCTGTTGGGCCCAGGCCGACGGAGAGCCGGACCAGAGGAGGACGGCTAGCGCATAGAGCGCTGCCTGACGCATGCTATAGGATAGGTTTGGAAAGGAGATTAGGTCAGGGCTGTCAGGCCCAGCAGGCCGGCGTCAACAGGCCCCTGCGAATATGGGGCCTAGGGCCTAGGTTCCGGAGCCTGAGGCGGGGGGAGCGTATACCCCCTGGCCGTGAGCTCGGTGCAGGTCCTGCGGTAGAAGCCGAGGATGCTGGTGATGTGCAGGTCCACCTTCACGTCGTAGACGCCGCCCAGCCCCGGGTGGGCCTTCATGACCCCCGCGAGGGTCTTCATGAAGCCCGAGTCTCCCTTGGCCCCGGACACGGTGGAGGGCCGCCAGGACGGGGTGATGGGGATGGACAGGCCGTGCTGGCAGGTCTTGCCGAACACGGGTCCGGCGTCCACGGCGCCGGGCGGGAGCTCGCCGGGCGTCATGGTCATGAAGGAGAGCGGTCCCTCGGCCGAGTAGTAGAGCATGATGCCGCCGGTGCGGATGAGGCTCGGTTTGTCCCGCCGGCCGTCTTCGTCCGCGAAAGCGGGAGAGGCCAGGGCCAGCAGGAGGAGCAGGACCTTCACAGCTTGGCTGCGCGGCCCGTCACCTTGGTGCACATCTTGGTGTAGAGGCCCAGCAGGACGGAATTGACCTTCATGTCGAACTTCACGTCATAGAGCACCGCGTTGGGCCTGCCGGCCAGGGCCTTGTCCACCGCCGCGGCGTAGCCCATGTCTCCATAGGAGAGAAGGAATAGTATGGACTGGGAGCAGACCTCGGCTGAGACCAAAGGGTCCTCAGGGGATGTCTTCACGTCGCCCGAGGTCGCGGTCCGGTAGGAGCGGGGGGCGCGGATGTTGGTGTAGATCATGCCGCAGCCGGTCGTCAGGCCCATGGCGCCAGCGAGGATGAAGGCGGTCAGCAGGGACATGGGAGAGGTCTTCATGCCGTCATTATACGAAATTCACCAGTCCGGCATTTGATACCATGGCTGAAACGGGAGGAGGCGCCATGGGGATCTTGGACATGCTGAAGGGGCTTCTGGGCGGGACCGCCAAGCCGGCGGTCGAGCCCGCATTCACGCAGGGAGAGAGCGAGCAGGTCATCGTGCACCGGCATTCGGGCTTCCGCTTCCCGCAGGCCGTGGGCGACTATGCGGGCGTCGACCCTACGCAATACGACGAGAAGGGCCTCAACGTCTCGGTGGGCTACAACCACACGAAGGTCGAGGGCCTGGCCGTGACGGTCTACGTCTATCCCAACACGGGAGGCACAGCCGCCCTTCCCGGCCACTGCGAGGAATGCAAGGCCGAGGTCGCTTCCTCGCACGGGGATGTGAAGGTCCTCTCCGAGGCGGCCTTCGAGACCTCTCCCAACGGAAGCCCCTCTCCGGGCCGGAAGGTCATGTTCTCCTTTTCAGACGATCTCGGGGGGATCAAGCTCTCGTCCCTTTCGGAGCTTTGGCTCTTCAGCCACGGAAGCCTGTTCATCAAGTACCGCGCCACCTACCCGGACTCGATGAAGTCCCACGCCCCGGCCGCGGTCGAGGCGCTCATCAAGGCGCTGGCCTGGCCCTGAGCGGCTATTCCGCTTTCTTCTCGATCGCGTTCTCGGGCAGTCCGGGCATGCGCTTGGGCGCGTTCCAGAACGCCAGGGCGGCCACGACGTAGGCGATGCCGATGGGCACCAGGAGCGCCGGGAAGGCCGTGGTCAGCATCCCGGCTCCGAGGGACATCAGGCCGTAGCCCATGGAGGTCGAGGTGTTGACGAAGGAGCCCTGGGTCCCGAAGACCTTGCCGAGGTCGTTCTTGTTCGTGTTCGTCTGCGTGTACAGGTTGAAGGACACGGTGGCCGGTCCGGTGAACATGCCGTAGATGAGCATGGTCAGGAAGAGCGCGGTCTGCACGCTCATGACGGCTCCGAGCCCGGGAAGCGTCCAGACCAGGAAGGGCAGCCACACGGCCAGCAGGCCCGCGCCGAGGAACTTGATCCAGCCCTTCTGAGTGATGTGGGAGGACAGCCACATGAGCCCGGCCGCGATGGCGGCCGCGGCCGCGGCCGCGAGGATGCTTCCCGGCAGGAGGCCCGTGTAGACCCAGGTCGCGGCCAGGGCCAGGACTCCTGCCTGGATGAAGCGCTGGGCCGGGACCTTGCCGACGATGGGGATATGGACGTCCGGGAGCTTGATCTGCGAGGCGTTGGCGATGAGCGTGCCGAAGAACACCGCGCCGGTCAGCCTTCCGAGGAGCATGGCCTTGCCGGCCTGGCCCACGAGGGTGGTGGCCATGAGCGGCAGGGCGAAGTTCTGGAAGGGGTAGGTCACGGCGGCCTGGAGGGATGACAGCAGGATGGTCCAGAACTGGCGCAGGGTCCAGCGCTTGCCTTCGGCCGAGAGCTCCTTGGTCTGCTCGGCGCGCTTGGCCATGACCGTCGAGATCTCCGCGACCCGGGCTTCCCAGCCCGCGGCCTTCTCGGCCTTGAGCCGCTCGATCTCGGACCGGTCCACGAGGTCTGCCGCGGCGTTCTCCTTTAAGGTAAGGGCGATCTCCTCCTCCCGGGGGGCGATCTCGCGGGTGTCGCCGCGCCGCACCGCGCGCACCGTGTCGGTGTTCCAGACCCAGTAGAAGAGGGACAGAGCGATGGGGATGGGGGAGTGCAGGAACGCGTAGGCGGCCAGGGAGGCGGCGAAGGCCAAAGCCGGCTTCCAATGCTGCCGCAGGGCTCCTGGGACCAGGGCCTCGAACGCGGGCCTGCCTCCCTGCTTGACCTGGTCGAACCAGGCCTTCACCCGGGACTTGAGCGGCTGGGGGGTCCCGGCAACCGCCTTCGCGGGCGGGGCGTCATTGGGCATGGTGAACCAGAGGTAGGGCGCCAGGACCAGGCCGTGCACCGCGGCCGAGATGAGGAAGGCGATCATCGGGTTCCACTTGTCGATGATGGAGCCGATGCCGATGATGAGGCCCAGGACCGCCTGCAGGGAGACGTAGTGGACCGAGGCCAGGGACATCACCGTGCCCTGGTGCTTGCCGGCCAGCCTCCTTACATAGGCGTTCTCCGTGGTCATGATGGCGGAGAGCACCCAGCCGTTGGCGATGGAGGAGAGGAGCAGGGTCCAGAAGTTGAGGATGCCGAAGTAGGCGAAGGCCGGCAGCATCAGCGTCAGGGCCGCGCGCACGACCAGGTTGATGGTCATGGAGTTGCGGGCCGAGAGCTTGTCCGCGAGGTTGCCGTTCAAGGGGCCGGTGGCGATGGCCGCCAGCGGCCCGAGGGCCATGAGCACGCCGTAGACCGTCCAGCCTACGGCCGGAGCCGCGAGGAAGGGGTAGGCGATGGAGGTCAGGATGAAGCACCCGATGGAGAAGGTGCGCGAGACGAAGAGCGCGATCACGGCCTTCTTGTTGAAATCGGAGGCAGGCTTGGCCGCCACGCCCTTCAAAATCTCGGTGGAGGCGGGTCCGCCCTCCGTGGGCCAGACGAAGGTGTTGTCGAGCCTGGGGTCGGCCTTGCCGCCGACCGAGATGGCCAGCGCGCCCTGGGCGGCCTTGAGCATGTTGCGGTCCGTCACGCGGGAGCCGAAGAACTGGTCGCCCACAATGAGCATCTTGGAGACCGGGACTTCCTTGCCGTTGAAGCGGCCCAGCCAGCCGGCCAGCTTGTCGAAGAGCTTGCCCTTGATCCCCAAGGCCGCGAGGTCGCGCAGCCTGCCGAGGTAGCCCAGATGGGTCCTGAGCCAGGACACGCCGATGGACTTGTCCACCTTGGAAAGGGAGATATAGGGGGGCAGGGTCGGGTCCTTGGCCATCCGGCCGACCACCTCGACGTCCACCCCGCTCTTGGCGAGCTCGGCCTTCATGAACTCGGCCGCGGCCCGGACCTCGGTCTCGGACATCCCTACAGGCAGGGGCCGGAAGTAGCCGTCCTTGGAGAGCTCCTCCTCCCTGCCGTTGAAGACCACGCTGCCGAACTTCTCCTTCACCGCGGCCCCGGCGGCTTTGATGGAGTCGCCTTCGGCCGCGGACCATGACACCGTGACGTCGCGCACGAGCCTGGCTTCGGCATTGCCGTCGAAGGCCAGGGCCCGGACCCCCTTGGAGGACACGATGCCCATCACGGCCTTCTGCTCCGGCGTCATGCCGGAGATGGACTGGAGGATGGTCGTCTCCTTGGGGTTCTCCGAGGCGTCGGGCCGGTCCGTGAGGATGACGGGCTGGACGCCCGCGTCAGCCGCGGCTTTCAAGGCCTCCGCGGTCTCGGCCGCGATGGGCTTGGCCCAGGGCGCCAGGGTGTCATCGTAGTCGAAGATGGCGAGTGTCGGCTTGTTCTGCGAGAGCCTTGCGAGGATCTGCTGGCTGTGGCCCTGACTGATAGGCCGCAGGCTGAGGATCACGCCGCGGCCGGCGAGCGCCCGCAGGGCCTGGCGATGGACCTCGTAGTCCGAGGCCCCGCCCTGAGGATTGGAATCCGCGATGCGGCGCAGCGAGGGCTCGACCTCAGGGCCGGGAAGGGCGGAGATGGAGTCCACGGCCTTCTTGCGGTCCGTCTCAGGCTTGGCGGAATCCACGGCCGCGGCCTCGAGGTCCGGGATGGAGACTGCCTGCGGCTGGCTCGCTGCGAGCGCGCCCTGTGAGGCGTCGGCCGGTGAGAAGACGGGGACTGGGCCGGAGACGTCCGCGTTCGCCCGGACCTTGCCGCTGAAAAGGTCGGAGAGGACGGTCTGACGCTCGCCGTCGTCCTTGGCCTGGGAGAGCCCGTCTGCGCCCAGGGTCAGGGCTTCGCGGGTCGAGACCGGCGCGTTCTCAGGTCCCGCGTTCTGCTTGGAGACCGGGGCGGCAATGAGCCCGATGACAGGCGTCGGTAATGTGGGGACCGCTGCGGAGAGTCCGGGGACTGCGGAGGGGACCGCGGCGTTCGGGACAGCGGAGGGAAGGACGGAGCCGAGGGAGGGGGCGAACGCCGGAGCGCCGAGCGTCGGCAGGGAGAGGCCCAAGGGGAGGGAGGGGGTGAACTGGACCGGGAGATTGCCGACCTGGGACGGCACCACCGTGACCGGCACGGAGACAGGGGCCCTGCCCGTGGGACCGGCGGCGATGGTCTGGCCGAAGGCTCGATAGCCCTCGAATCCCGGAGAAAGAGCGATGAGAGCGGCGGCGAGGACGCCGGCCGTGAACCGTTTCATGAATCCCCCTTGCCTCATGGCCATATTGTAATGGACAACCTATGGGAAGAGGCTGGGCCTTCGGGGTTTTTTGAGGCGGTTATTGGACCCAGGCTGTCTGGGTCTGTCCGGCAGGCCTATTTGGGGCTTTCGGCTGGGGGAGGAACCGCGACAGCCGGCATGGGCGGGGGGGCCGCTTCCTTGAGCCCCATCGCGTGAAGCTCGGCTAGGAACTCATGGACGCCGGTGACGCCGTCAGCCCCGGCTCGGCGGAGGAGTTCGACGGCCCTTGCGTCGTCCCGGGCCGTTCCCTTGCCCGTGAGCTTGAGCATGGCCAGAAGATAGGAGGCCGGTCCCCTGAGCCCGCGGTCAGGGTCCTTGGACAGCTGCTCGAACGCAAAGACGGAGATGCCGTATCTCTCGTCGATCTTCTTGGCGCCGGGGTAGGTCATGGCCAAGCCGATCATCCCGATCATGAGCTGGGCCTTGCGTTCGCCGGCCTTGTAGGCCTTGCTGTACCATTTCAGGGCAGTCCCGACCTTGCTGTCGGTCACGCCGAGGTTCATCTGGTGATGCAGGCCCATGCGGAACATCCCCTCGGCATTGCCCTGCATGGCGGCCAGGGCATAGTAATGGGTTGCTTTGAACTCCGCGCCAGCCGACGTGCCGTTGACGTCCTTTTCCCAGTTCCTTGCGGCATCCCATGTCCTGCCTGCCATCACCTGGTCCTGTACGGAACCGTTATCAGCGGCTCTGCACAGATCCGTGAACGCTGCGGAGAGCGAACTCGGCGGCCCCGTATAGTACTCCGTCACGCTGTCCAGGAGGAATCTCGGGATGTCGAGGTCATCGTGGAAGACCCATGCCTGTCGTTGGGCCCATTGCGCGCCCAGTTGGGAGAGCCCGGCCGCGAGCTCCTCCCTCCGCTTGGCGAGCCTGGCGGGCTCGGAAGACTTTTTGGACGCCTTGCCGGAGGCGGCTGTCTTGTCCGGCTGGGGCTTCTTGGCAGGCTCCGGGGCAGCGGCAGCGAGGCTGATCTGGAGCGTCAGGAGCAGGGCTGGGAGCGCGGCGTGGAGACCGTTCATACCCTTCCATTGTACGACATGGGCCGGCTATTGTGGAATCTGGGAGGCGGCAAAGGACGCAACGGCCCGCACGGATGTCGAATGGTCTGAGTCCGCGAGCCGGCGGAGGACGGGTCGGAACCGCTTCTTCTCCAAAGAGAGCGCTCCCTGGACAGCGGAGAGCGCCGCGATGCCGGCTGAACGGACCTCCGGGGCCCTGTCCGCGAGGCAGCGGTCGAGGAGCGTCAAAGTCCCCGGGTCCCAGGACTGCGCCGCGGCCCTGCAGGCCGCGAGCTTGACGGACCTGTCGGAGGAGGAGAGCGCCCGACGTACGGCTCCTCTTGCCGCCGGGCCCATTCGAGCCAGGCCGCTCGCAGCCGCGTCCCGGCGTTTGGCGTCCTTTCGGCCGAGGAAGGAGGCGAGCAGGGGCGCGTCGCCGGACCGGCCCATGGCGCCGAGCGAGCCCAAGGCGGCGGAGGCCACGTCAGGGTCCGGGTCGCGTGCCGCCCTGGCCAGGAGCGCCGAGGCACGCCCCGCGAGCCTGGCCGCGTCCGCGGTCTCGGCCTTGAGCGCAGCCGGCCGCTCAGGCCTGGCCTCCAGGAGGTCCAGGAGGAGCGACAGGGATTCTGCCGGGAGCGGTTCGTTGGGCCCTGGGAAGCGGTGGAGCAGGAAGCCGCGTTCGTCAGGCGTGACGGTCCCGCCGAGGGAGAGGGCCGCCATGAGGTCCGGCGCCCTTTTCCAGCCCAGGAGCCGGACCGCCTCCTCCCGGCTCGCGGAGGAAATCAAGACCTCGTAGGAGCGGAGCCTGCCCGGCTCGTCTCCCTGCTCCCTGCTGAAAAGGTAGCCGATGCTCCCCGCCGCCTCCCGCCGGACGCGCCAGTCCGGGTCCTTGATGGCCCGGGCCAGGAGGGGGAGGGCGTCGGCCAGGCGGCCGTAGCGGGAGCACTGGAGGATGAGGGCTTTGTGCGTCCCTCCGGCAGCGTCGTATACCTTCTGCGCCCAGGCCGCGACCTCGGGACCGAAGCCGGCGAGCAGGACCCTCAGCCAGAGGTACTCGTCGAAGCGGTCGGCCGAGAGCTCCGCCTCCAGGAGGGGAAGGTCCTCTCCGGGCAGGCGGAAGAGCTCGAGGAGGGCCTGTCGCGGCACATGGGTCTCGAGGCTGAAGGCCGAGGTCACGGCGAGGAGGCTCGCGACGCGCTCCGCCCCGGTCTTGGAGAGCGCCGCCTCCAGCATGGCGATGAGGCCGGCCCGCTCTGCTGTCAAGGCCGCGGTCCGGTCCAGGGCGGGCCATCGCGCCTGGGGAAGGGAGAGGTCCGGGTCGAGGATGAGCCCGGAGCGCGATTCGACCATACCCCAGGGACCGAGGGCCAGGCGCTGGACCCGCGTGCGCGAGCGCAGGGCCGAGAGGCCGAGGCTGTTGTCCTTGCCTTCGATGGAAGCCAGTCCCAGGCCCGGGGCCGCCCGCTTGTAGAAGCCTGTGCCGAATTCGGGGAGGAGGAGCCTGTTGCGGTTCCCACGGACCACGGCCAGGCCGTGGCCGTTGACGTCTCCCCTGCCTGTGCCCCAATCCGCGCGGGCCGTGTTGCCATTCCCGTTCAGCAGCCAATAGCCGACCCCGTAATCCCAGCCGAAGGCCGGGCCTACCCCCCAGTTGACGAGGCTGTTGGAGCTTCCGTCCACGCTGAGGATCCCGATCGCGGTGTGGATGCCTGCGCCCTGTGAGTAGCGCCTGGCTTGCAGGCGGTTGCGGTCCCCGGCTGCGAAGAGGGCTCCGATGCCGTGCCAGTAGCCCGAGCCCTGGCCGAAGTAGCTCGTGACCAGGGTGTTGTCGTTGCCCGCGATCATGGCCAGGCCCGCTCCGCCTCCGGCGAAGGCTCGGGGTCCGTACCCCACACCCTGGCATAGGCTCAGGGCCGCGGAAGCCTCCCTCGGGTCGGGATAGCGGAGCCCGCACTCCAATCTGCCGTTGGAGCCGCGGTGGGAGAAGACTCCCGCTCCCCGTGTGAAGCCGTAGCCTTGGCTCGCCTGGTCCGCGTTGAGGACCGCGGATGTCCCCTTGGACCATAGGACCCCGGCGCCGAAAGCCCCGGCTCCCTGGGTGAAGCGGCCTCCCTGGAGGACGTTGCCCGTCCCCTCGATGAAGAGCCCTCCGACGCCGAAGAGCCCGGCGCCCATGGAGAGGTCGCCGGCCGTGATCCTCTTCGTCCCCGCGTCATTGGGCAGGAAGAGCAGGCCGATGCCGAAGACCCCGCTCCCTGCGCTCGGAGAGGAAGTGGAGGCTTCGACGGTCACGTCCGAAGCCAGGTCGATGACCACCCTGACCTCGCCCTCTCCTGCGGCCGCGACCGGTCCCCTGTAGACGCTCCTGTTTCCGAGGTGGATGAGCAGGGAGACGCCCTTGAGGTCCTCCTCTGTGAAGACGCGCTCTCCCGGGCCCACGATGAGGGCATCCCCGAAGGGGTAGGTCCAGCGATGCTCCGCGGCCCCTGGGGCCATCGAGGTCTTCCGCAAGGCCGGCACGACCTCCTCGAGGACGCGTTCGCAGAGGAGCCTGGAGGACGCGAGCATGGGCCCGGCGTCGAACCGGGCCATGAGGTCGTAGGCCGCGGGGTCGGACCTGGCGGAGGTCTCATTGGCGACGATGGCCCGGACTTCCGTGAGCGCGGCAGCGCGCTCCTCCGGCCCCAGCGAGCCGATGGTCCTGAGGACTCCCTGCCGGGCGTCTTCCATGGCCCTGGCCAGCCGCTCGATGGCGCGGCGGCTGGGGGGGTCGACGATCAGGGGCAGGCCGGCGGACGCCGGCTTGGGCTGGAGGCCGGACGCGGCTCCGGGCCTCACGCCTCTTGCGGCGCTGCCCAGGAGCCCCTCCGCGGCTGAGAAGATGGAGCAGGCCTGCTCAGCGGAAAGAGCGGAGGTCCGGAGGGCCTTCGCCTGTTTCTCGGCGAAGGCGGGGATGGAGAGAGGGTCCTTGAGCATGGCCGCGCTGGCCGGCAGGGCCATGCGGGTGTCCCAGCGCGAGGGCCGGACGTCGAGGTCCGCGGCTGAGGCGCCTGCGGCCATGGCCGCCGCGGAGAGAGCGGTCCTCTCGGGGTGCGGGGCGCGGCTTCGAGCGTCGGCGCCGAGGGCGGAGGAGGCCAGGCCGAGCGTCAGGAGGGTGAGCGCCAGGCCGCGAACGTGAGAGCCCGGCATCGGCCGCCTCCGCTAACGGGACCAGTGGGGGGTCGAGCTGGCCCCCGGGATCTCCACGAGCCGGTGAGGGGCCGAGCCGTCCGCGTCCATGATGAAGAGCTCCGGCTTCTTGCCGCGGGTCGACACGAAGGAGAGGAAACGGCCGTCCGGAGACCAGGAGGGGTCCTCGTTGGAGCCTTCCCCGTGCGTGAGCCGGCGGACCTGGCTGCCGGTGACGTCCACCAGGAAGATGTCGATGGGGTCCTTGGGCCGCTCCCGCCCGGCGAAGGCGATCCATTCCCCGGTCGGCGACCAGGAAGGGGAGTCGCACCAGTTCATGCGGGTGAGCTTCTTCGCCCGCTGGGTGGTCATGTCCAGGATGTAGACCTGGGGATTGCCGGAGCGGTCGGAGACGAAGGCGACCTGGCCAGCGTCCGGGGAGAATGTCGGGGAGGTGTCCACGCCCGTGTGCTGGGTGAGCCTCGTGATGGAGCCGTCTGCGATGCTCTTGACGAAGACGTTGGGGTTTTTCTGCCGAGAGAGGGTCATGAGCATCTGGTTGCCGTCGGGGGAGAAGCCGCCGGCCACGTTGAGCCCCTGCTCGTTGGAGAGGGGCTTGGTCTTGCCGGACGCCAGGTCCAGGAGGAAGAGGTCGGGGTTGCCGTCCTTGTAGGAGGTGTAGGCCACGGATTTGCGGTCCGGGCTGATGCGCGGCAGGAGGGTGATGGAGCGGTGGGTCGTCAGGCGGCGGAGGTTGGCGCCGTCGTAGTCCGCGAGATAGATCTCCTTGTGCCCGGTCTGGCTGTTGCAGAACACGAGCTGGGAGTGGGCGATGCCGGCCTTGCCGGTCAGGGCCTTCACGAGGTCGTCGGAGACGCGGTGGGCCAGCGACCGCCAGTGCTGGCTGTCCTGCTGGTAGTAGCGGTCGAAGACCTGCTCGCCGGAGCCGAGGTCTGTCAGGGAGACCGTGAGGCTGACCCGGGCGGAGGCGCTGCCGGCGCCGGGCGCGGCGGCCTTGGCAGTCAGGAGCCAGCCCGCGCCGCGGAGCTTCCATTCGCGGGAGACGTCCGCGACCTTCCCGCCGTCGACGCGGGGGCCGTCCTCGACGATCTTGAAGTACCGGGAGAACATGAGGTCCTCGCGGATGACCTCGCGAGTCTGCGTCGCCATGGCCGAGTCCTGGACCGAGGACGGGTCGTTGGCCGTGAAGGGCGGCAGTCCCAGCGGGAGGGCCTGGCCGGCGGAGGAGCCGGCGAGGCTGATGTAGACGTCCGCGCTCCGGCCGGGGGCCGCGGCCAGGGTCAGGATGAGGAGGGCGGCGGGGAGCCTCATGACCTTCCCTTTCGAGCCGGCCGCTCGGCCCCGAGCTTCTTGAGGTACTCGGCCGCGGCCTTGGATTCGGGGCTGTCCGGGAAATCGGCTGGGATGGACTCGAGGTACTGACGTGCCTCCGGGATGTTGCGCTTGAGGCGGATGAGGCAGAGGGCGTAGCGGAGCCGCGTGGACGGGATCATCTTGCTCTTGGGGAAGCGCTCGAGGACCGCGGCGAACTGCCGGCCCGCGGACTCCCACTGGCCTTGCCCGTAGTGGGACTCGCCGAGGTTGTAGAGGGCCACGTCGATGAGGGAGCCGTTCGGGAAGCGCGTCACGTACTCCTCGAAACCCTTGATGGCGAGCTCGAAGTCCTTTTTGGCGAGCCGGACCTCGGCGGTGAGGAAGAGCTCGGTGGGCGAGGGCATGGTCCCGGCCTGGGACACCTTCTTCTCGATCTTCTCCATGTCCTTCTTCTGCTGCTCGACGTCGCCCTTGAGGGACTCGCCCAGGGCGGAGACCTTGGTGGAGATCCCGGTGCCCACGTTGGCCACGCCCGAGCCCACGTCGTCGATCTTCGAGCCGAGCTTGTCCATGTCTCCCCGGAGGTCCTTGACCGTCTCGGTGAACACGCCGAGGTCGGAGTGGAGCTGCTTCATCTCCACGATCATGTCGGCCTGGTTGGACTGCATGGACCCGATGGTCTTCTTGAGCTCGAGGATCTGGAACTTGAGCTCGTCGGTCTGGTTTTCGAGCGAGATGACGTCGCGCTGGGTCGCGATGCACCCCGAGAGGAGCGAGACCGCGGCGGCCAGGGCCAGGGCGCGCCTCATCGGGTGTCTCCGGCAGGTACAGCGGCGGAGGCGGTGCTGCTGCGCACCCGCGTCTCGCCGCGGCGGTTCTTCGACCAGCAGTCCTCGGTCATCTCCGCGCAGGCCGGGGATTCCTTGCCGTAGGAGATGGTGGCCACGGACTTGCCGGGCACGCCGAGGCGGATGTAGTACTCGCGCACGCCTTTGGCCCGGTTCTGACCGAGGGAGAGGTTGTACTCGATGGTGCCGCGCTGGTCGCAGTGGCCGGCCACGAGGACCTCGAGGTCGCGGTGCTCCTTGAGGTATTCGGCGTTCCTCTTGAGGGCGTCGAGCGAGGCGGCTGTCAGGGCATAGCTGTCGTACTCGAAATAGACCGTGCCGAGCTCGGGGGTGGTGGTGAACTCCGAGCCCCGGATGCTGGCCTCGGTCACGTCCACGCCGGGGGTATAGGCGGGGTTCTCCGACTCGGCTCCGGTGCCGGTCTTGCCGAGGTTCTTTTTGCGGCTCTTCGCGGTGGAGCATGAGGTCAGCCCTCCGCAGACGACAGCCAGCGCAAGGGTGATGGTGAGGATCTGCTTCATTTGTGTCGAGCCTCCGGAATGAGTGTTGTTAACGCTTTCTATCATAGCAAAATCAGCGGATTGCCTTGGGCCCTAGGACCCATCTTCCCTTGGGTCCAAGGCCGCTTGGCCGGCGTCGGCCAGGGGGGTAAACTTAGAATAGATGAACATCCTGCTGGCGGCGGCGCTCCTGGCCCTGCCGCTCATCCCTGTCCGCAAGGCATCTGCGGACGAGGCTGGGTGGGCCAAGGCCGCGGCCGCCGCGGCGCGGGCCGCGGCCCTGCCCGGGGCCTTCGACGGCATCCGCCTCCCGGGCGGGGCGCCGGCCCCGTTCCCTGTCCCGGGCTTCCCTGCCTTCCGGTCCTCTCCCCCCGAGGAGGCCGCGCCAGCGCCAGCCCCTCCCCAGGGGCAGTCCTCCGCCGGCATCGCTTTCAACGGCGTCGAGCTTCCGCGGACTGCCTTCACGGGCCAGGAGTCCGTGAGCAGGCACCTCGTGAGGGCCATCGACGCTTCCCAGGGGAGCGTCAGGCTCCTGCTCTACGATTTCAGCATCCAAGAGGTCTGGGATGCGCTCGAGAGGCTGCTCGCCCGGGCGCCTTCCGTCAAGATCCAGGTCGTGCTCGACCAGGGGCATGTATTCCCTCGGCCCGGCCGGCGGGCCAAGCCCATCATCGCCAAGCTCCTGGCCGAGACACGGATCGAGACCCGGGTCTTGTCGGGGCTCGGGGACTACGGCCTGATGCACAACAAGATTGCGCTCTTCGACGGCAAGGTGGTCAAGACCGGCTCGTTCAACTGGAGCAGCGCCGCGGAAAAATCCAATTTCGAGAACGCCGTGTTCAGCGACGAGGCCGCTCGCGTCGAGGTCTTCAGCGCCTATTTCGATTGGGTCTGGTCCCTCGCCGGCCCGCCGGACGCTCCCCGGCCCCCGCCGACGCCGGAGGGTCCTCCTCCCGCGGACGCCTCGCCAGGGGTGGAGTTCCATTCCGCGCGCTTCCCCGTCGCGGTCTTCTCGCCCCAAGGGGGGGCGGTCGGCCGGGTCCTCGACGCCATCCGTCTCTCCCGGGACAGCATCGACGTGGCGATGTTCAGCTTCACGAGCAAGCCCCTGGCTGAGGCCCTTGTCGAGCGCCATGCCGCCGGTGTCCGCGTGCGGGTCGTCATGGACCGCAAGCAGAGCCGCAGTCCCCACAGCGTCCTCGCTTTCCTGAATGCCAGCGGCGTCCCGGTCTTCGTCATGGACGGCAAGACCAAGAGCGGCGTCCTGCACCACAAGTTCGCGGTCTTCGACGGGGCCATGGTCGAGGCGGGCTCCTACAACTGGACGGCCAACGGCGAGTACAACAGCTTCGAGAACGCGGCCTTCCTGGCCGACCCGCGGGATGCGGCTGTCTTCAAGGCCGAGTTCGAGCGGCTCTGGAGCCTCGCCGGGGCCGCCTCCACGTCTCTGCCCGGGTCCGCTTCCGAGGAAGCAGGCGGCTTCGAGGGCGCGGACTCCTCCAACGACCGCTAGGAGCCTGCTAGGCTTTAATCGGGCTTGTCCGGCGTTTCCGATGAAAGGCTGCCGTCGTTCTTCTCTCCGGCCAGCATGGCCTTGACGGTCTTGCGGAAGGCGTCGAGGTGGATGGGCTTGGGGAGGAAGCGCGAGTCCGCGGAGTCCGTGATCTCCGCCATGATGGTCTCCGGCGAGGCTTCCCCGCTCATGAAGAGGATGGGGGTCGTCCGGCTGGCTTGGTTGCGGCGCAGGGACTCGTAGAGGTGGGCTCCGGTGGTCTGGGGCATGTGGTAGTCGAGGATCACAAGGTCGGGCTTCAGCTGGCGGACCTTCTTCATGCCCTCCACGGGGTCCCCGGCGGAGTCCGCCTCGTGGCCGTCATGCCGGAGGACCTCCAGCAGGAGGGAAACGATCTCGAAATCGTCGTCGATGATGAGGATCTTGGCCACGAGTGGTGCGTATTATACTAACCCGGCAGGGCGAAGGGAAGCGTTCTCATGGGATGAGGCGCGCTTCCAGATGAGAGCCAGGGGGCGGCCGGAGGCGATGACCGCGGAGATGGCGGGCGGCGCGGGCGCGGCGGGACGGGAGGCTCTCTTCTTGGCGGCTTTCATGCGGAACATCCGGGTGTCGGCCTCGTTGATGAAGTCCTCGACCCGTTGGTCGTTTTCGAGGGTGGCGACGCCGAAGCTGAAATCGAGCCCTTCCAGGGCGGGGTTGGCGCGCGCGGCCGCCACGATCCTCTCCGCCACCCGGCGCGCCTTGGCCGCGGCGAGGCCCGGCAGGAGGATGACGAACTCGTCGCCTCCGTAGCGGTACGCCGAGTCCACGCCCTTGCGGACCTTGTCCATGAGCATGCCGGCGAAGACTTTGAGCACACGGTCGCCTTCCAGGTGGCCCTTGAGGTCGTTGAGGGCCTTGAAGCCGTCGAGGTCGATGACGACGATGGAGAGCTTGTAGCGCTGGCGTCGGCTCCGGCTGACCTCCTGGCCGATGCGCTCCTCGAAGTGGCGCTGGTTGTGCAGCCCCGTCAGGTTGTCCGTGATGGAGAGCTCGCGCAGGCGCTGCTCGAGCTCGATGCGGTCCGTGATATCCTTCGAGATGCCTAGGGTCCCGATCACCCTGCCGTTGCGGTCCTTCAAAAGGGAGGCGGACATGCTGACGTGGATGCGCCGGCCGTCCTTGGTCTTGAGGGCCATCTCGCGGTTGGCCACGCACCCCTGCTTGCGCAGGACTGCCATGATGGCCTTGGCCTCGGTCATGCCGTCCGCGTAGAAGTCGTGAGCGGGCTGGCCCATGGCCTCCTGCGCGCAGACGCCGAGCATCCGCTCCGCTCCAGGGCTGAAGTAGATGATGTGGCCCCGGGTGTCCGTGGTGCAGATGGCGTCGGAGGTGGAGGTGACGATGGCCTCGAGGTATTCCTTGGCGCGGACGAAATCCGCGGACAGGTGGACCAGGGGCGTCGGTTCCATGTCGCGGATCGGCATACAAAGAGTTTAACGACCGGGGGGGCGGGGGAACAGGGGCCTAGGACCTTGGCCCCCTCTAGGTCTTTAGACCCTGTTGGGTGTCACACCTCAACTTATGAAACTTATTCGCAGAATAAGTTTCATAAGTTGAGGTGTGACACCCTATTTTTTCCTGTGCTCTTCGAGGGCGAATATGTGCTCGATCTTGGCCTTGAGGTCCTCGACGGAGACCGGCTTGGCGAGGTAGTCCACGGCCCCGAAGAGGAGGGCGTCGTTGACGGTCGCGGCGTCGGCCAGGGCGCTGACCACGAGGATGGGGATGTGGCCGGTCTTGGCGTTGGTCCGGAACTCCCGGGTAAGGCTGATGCCGTCGACGCCCGGCATCATCACGTCCATGATGATGAGGTCGGGGAGGTGCTCGGAGAGGCGCTCTCGGGCCTTGTCCGCGTCCTCCACGGAGGATATCGTGTAGCCGAAGATGGCCAGCCCCTGTTCGTAGAAGTCACGCATGGACGGGTCGTCGTCGATGGCGAGGATTGTCTTCACGAGCCCTCCTTGGTCCAGGAATCGAGGCTCAGCGCGGTCCGGGGGACGCAGAAAAGCCAAGCGGCGAGGCAGAGGAGAAGGATGTCGAGGAAGACTGTCTGGGTGGGGGCCAGGTGGAGCCCGAAGCCGAAGCAGCCGCAATCGGCGAGTTCGAAGCCGCGGGCCGCGGTGGAGAGCAGGGCGGCGATGAATGTCCCGAAGAGCGCGAAGGCCGCGGACGCCGACCAGCGCGTCATCCAACCCAAGGCCAGGGCGAACCCGGCGAGGACCTCGACCCAGGGCAGGACCAGCGCCAGGGGCAGGACCAGGGCCTGCGG
>JBAZSR010000056.1:0-18320 GCA_041662295.1 Elusimicrobiota bacterium
CGCTACGGCCGCGTCATCGCCAGGCTGCGGGGGAGCAAGGGGTGAGGATCTCGCTCGTCTTCCCCAAGTGGGAGCGCCTCCCCATGCAGACGCCGTTCGTGCTCCCGCCCCTGGGCGTGGCCGTGGTCGCAGGGCTCACCCCCAAGGGCCACGAGGTCTCCATCATCGACGAGAACGTCGCCCCCGTGGACTTCAAGGAGAAGCTCGACCTCGTGGGAGTGGGCGCCATGCTCACCTGCCAGGTCCCGCGGGCCTTTGCCATCGCCGACTCCTTCCGGGAGGCCGGGGTCCGCGTGGTCCTGGGAGGGCAGGCTGTCACGCGCCTGGCTTCGGAGGCTGGGCAGCACGCCGACGCTGTGGTGCTCGGCGAGGCCGAGGGGGTCTGGCCCTCGGTGGTGGCTGACGCCATGCGGGGCAGGCTCAAGCATGTCTACAGGAGCCAGGGTCTGCCTGAGGGCCCCCAGATCGCTGGGCCGGCGCGCGACCTCCTCGTCCACCCGGGCTATTCCTACCGAGGCCTGCGCATGATGGACCTCCTGGAGACGAGCCGGGGCTGCAGGTTCGACTGCTTTTTCTGCCAGACCCCGGGCCTGGCAGGCCGCGCCTTCAGGCCCCGGGACCTCGACGCCGTTGCCGCGGAGCTCGCGGGCATCCCCGGCGAACGCGTCTTCTGGGTGGACAACTCCCCTGAGCAGGACGAGGCCCACGAGCGGGAGATGTTCCGCCTGCTCAAGTCTAGCCGCAAGCGCTGGGTCTCCCACTCCATCTCGTCCAAGCCCGACATCGTCAAGCTCGCGGCCTCGTCCGGGTGCTGGTACCTCTACCTTCCGGTCTGGGGGGTCTCCGACGTCTTCCGCCAGAGGGTCCGCCTGCTCCGGGACCACGGCATCGGCGTCGAGGCAACGGCCATCTTCGGGCTCGACGGGCACGGGCCCGACGTCTTCAAGAGGATGGTGGACTTCCTGCTCGAGCTTTCGGTGGAGCTGGCGGAGTTCACGGTCCTGACCCCGTTCCCGGGCACGCGGATGTTCGACGACATGAAGAGCTCGGGGCGGCTCATCCACGAGGACTGGGGCCGCTACAACGCGGGAAGGGCGGTCTTCAAGCCCGCGAAGATGACGCCGGAGAAGCTCGAGGCAGGGTGCCGCTGGGCGTGGGAGGAGTTCTACGCCGAGGTCCCTCAGCGTCTGCGCATGGCCCGGCTCCTTCGGGGCGTCCTCCCGGCGTGGAGCCCGGAGCCCGGGCAATGAACGGGCCCTTGATCGGCCGTCCCGCCATCCCCGTCCCTGAGGCGCGCAAGGTCCTGGGCCGGGTGTTCGTGGTCTCGGGGCTGGTCCATGCGTTCATGATGGCCTATGCCTGCGCTGTCGCCCTCCGCTGGGTTCCGGACCTGCCTTCCTTCGTCGGTTGGTTCGACATTTGTTTCGGGCATCTGGCGGCCACACTTGTCCTGGCCGCCATCAGCGTCTGGGCAAAGAGCAGGGAAGGCGATCTGTACACCGCCCAACTCGTCGTGGACACCGCGGCAGGGGTCATCGTCTTCGGCGCGTTGTTCGCGGCCGCGGTCCTGACGCTCGTGTACGTGCTTCCGGTGGAGTATTCCGCAGTCTCGATGCTGTCAAGCGCCTGGCTGGCGGTCTATGGCGCCGTTCTGATGCGGGGCTCCCAGGTATGGAGCCTTCTGAACCTCTAGGAGGATGTCCCTGATGGTATACGACAAGAACGAAGTGAGAGAGACGCTCGTGGCGCTCGTGCGCGATGTCCTCAAGCGCAAGAGGCTCGATGCCAAGGCCGAGGACATCGTAGAGGGGGTGTCGCTCGTGACCCAGGTGGGCATCGACTCCCTCGACATCCTGCAGGTCGTGGCCGCGGTGGAGAAGAAGTACGGCCTCCGCATACCCGAGGAGGAGCTCCGCAGCGCCGATGACATCGGCAAGTTCCTCAAGGTCGTGGAGAAGCACTGGCCCAAGGCCTGAGCCGGCCCATGGACGTGCCCCGTCGTGTCGCCCCCTCCGGGGACGACCCGCCCAGGCGGGTCGTTGTCACGGGCATCGGGATCGTCTCGCCCCTCGGCAGCGGCAAGGAGCGCTTCTGGGAGGCCCTCGCCGCGGGGCGCTGCGCCTTTGCCCGGGTGAGGGGCTTCGACCCCACAGGCTGGCGCACCGAGGTCGGCTGCGAGGTCGAGCCCCCGGGTCCCCACAGCGCTCTCTCCTTCGTCCTGACCGCGGGCAAAGAGGCGCTCTCTGACGCGGGCCTGGCCCTTGAGTCCCTGGACAGGAGCCGCTGCGGCGTGGCGCTTGGCACCGCGCTCGGCGAGGCCTCCGAGGCCGAGGCCCTGATGCTCCGCCGCCTCGCCGGAGATGAGACTGCCTGGGGCCAGGGACTGCTCAGCCTCTCGCCCGCGGCCATCGCTGCCCGTGCCGCCGGGCACTGGGGCCTTTCAGGGCCTAACGCGGTCCTGGCCACGGCGTGCAGCGCGGGCAACTGCGCCGTGGCGTGGGCCGCGGACCTCATCGCCGAGGGTTCCGCGGACCTCATGCTCGCGGGCGGGACCGAGGTCTTCGGCCGCCGCATCTTCGCCGGGTTCAACCGCCTCCTGGCCGCGGCCCCCGAGTTCTGCGCGCCCTACTCCAAGGGCCGCAAGGGCCTGGTCCCGGCCGAGGGCTGCGCCGTGCTCGTGCTCGAGGAAGCGGGCGCGGCCGCGGCCCGCGGGGCCAAGGCCGTGGCCGAGGTCCTCGGCTACGGCGTGAGCTCGGACGCGTTCCACGCCACCATGCCTGACAGCAGCGGCATTGCCGCGGCCTTCCGGGACTGCCTGGCTGACGCTGGCCTGGCCCCTGCCGAGGTCGGCTACATCAACGGCCACGGCACCGGCACCCCTGCCAACGACAAGGCTGAGACCGCGGCGGTCAAGGCGGTCTTCGGGCCAGCGGCTTCCTGCCCGCCCATGTCATCGAGCAAGTCCGTGTTCGGCCACGCCATGGGCGCGGCCTCGGCCCTGGAGGCCGCGGCAACCTGCCTGACCCTGGCCGCGGGCGTGCTCCCGCCCACCATGAACTTCACCCCAGGCGACCCGGACTGCGACCTCGACTACGTCCCTGAGCCTGGCCGCAGGACGGACCCGGACGTCGCGCTCTCCAACTCCTCGGGCTTCGGCGGCGTCAACTGCGTGGTCGCCTTCGCTAGGCCCGGTCAGGCGCGGCAGGCCCGCAGGCGCGGGGGCCGGCGCGTGGTCGTGACAGGCCTTGGCCTCGTCGGTTCCGACGAGGAGCCCATGGCCCTGGTCGAGCGCGTCCTGCCTGAGGCGGACATGCGCTTCGTCGACGCGCCCATTGCCGCGGCCTTGGCCGCTGCCAAGCGCGCCTTTGACGACGCAGGGCTCTCTTCCGAGGTCCTCAAGGCCGCTGGAGGCGTCATCCTCGATTCCTCAGGCGAGCTTGAGACCCAGTACCGCTTCTTCAAGCCCCTGGAGGAAGATGGCCCGGCGGCTGTGGAGCCCTTCCTGTTTCCCACCATGCTGGCCAATGCCGCGGTCAGCCGCGTGGCGGTCCAGTTCGGGCTGAGGCTCGTGGCCAAGAGCTTCGCCGGGTGCTTCGCCTGCGGCGAGGGCGCGGTGGCAGACGCTTGCCGCTTCCTAGCCGACCGCTCAGCCGGCGCGGTCCTGGCCGGCCGCGTGGCCGGAGACGGGCCTCTTTCCGGCGCAGGTGTCCTGGTCCTCGAGGACCTCGAGACCGCCCGGAGCAGGGGCGGCCGCATACTCGCCGAGCTGGTCGCGCAATCCGAGCGCTTCGAGGCCCTGTCTGAGCCGGAAGCAGGCCTTGACCCGCGCGCCCTGGCCCTTGCGCTCCAGAGCCATGATTTCAGCAAGGGGCCCTTGAGCTTCGAGGGCAGGGGGCCTTTTGGCAGCAGGTCCGTATTGGTCTTTGCCGCTTGCCATTGATTCCATCGCCCTACATCGTTCTGTTAGACAGGGTTGGGCCCCCTTGACATTAGCATATGTTTGATGCATAATGATATGCATGAGAACAACACTGATCATCCGGGACGATGTGTTGAAGCGTGCCGCGCAGCTGACCGGCTTGCACGGGAAGACCGCATTGGTCCATGCCGGTCTTGAGGCCCTGATCGAAAAGAAGGCCCGTGAGCGGCTCATCGCGCTTGGGGGCGCGGCCCCTCATTTCCGCTCCGGCCGCAGACGCCGATGATCCTTGTCGACACATCGGTCTGGGTCGACCATCTGCGTGCGACAGAGCCCGGCCTGGTGACGTTATTGACGGAGGGCGCGGTTCTGATCCACCCATTCATCATTGAGGAACTCGCCTGCGGCAATCTCCCGGATCGTAAGGAGACCCTCGAATTACTGCATTCTCTTCCCGAGGCTCCGATGGTTGATCATATGGAGGTTCTCGATTTAATTGCAAGCGAGCGCCTCTTTGGCACAGGGCTTGGCTCCATCGATGCGCATCTGATCGCCTCAGCAATGCTTGCTGGGGCCAAGCTCTGGAGCATGGATAAAGCTCTTTGCCGCGAGGCAAAGCGGCTGGGCTTGCTTGTTGGGCAATTGCCTGCCTAAATTTAGCAGACGGTCGCTTAATTGCGCCCGCTGCTCATCCAACCGAATAAAGCAGTCTGGCTCTTTGTTGAATTGAGCCATTTTAAAGGTTCTGGTATAAAGTTTGGTAAAAATCCCATTTTTCTATTGACAATTCAGGACGGCCGCCTTAAACTATAGTTGACATGGAAATCCGGGCGTTTCCGGGCCTGTCTTGCTTTAAAGGCGCTTTGCGACGCGGAGGATTCTCTCGCGGCGGATAGTTTGGCAAGGAGCGTTTATGGAACCCAACAAATCGCAGATTCCGAGCCTCAAGGACACGAAGAAGCCGGAGCTCAAGATCAAAGGCATGGCGACCGGCATGTCCTTGGTGGACAGGGTCAAGAGCTTCAGGAAGAAGGACCTCGCTTTCATCGGAGCCGGCTTGGCCGTGCTCTTCCTGGCGCCCCTTGTCGAGCACTTCCTGATGTCCCCTGAGGGCGGACAGCCCGGGGCCTTCAAGGAGGGCTGGACCTTCCGCGGCGACGCCGGGGCAGGTTCCTTCGGCAAGGGCGGCTCCCCCTACGAGCCCGGCGTGACCGGCTTGGCTCCGGGCGGCCTGCTCGGCGCGGGCACCGAGATCATCACCCCGCTCAACGTGCGCGACCCCTCATCGCTCGTCATGGGTCCTGGCCAGTCAGCGACCCAGCCTGTGGCGGCCCCGGCCGCGGCCCCGGCTTCCGCTTCAGCGGCC
Source organism: Elusimicrobiota bacterium (assembly GCA_041662295.1). Lineage (GTDB taxonomy): Bacteria > Elusimicrobiota > Elusimicrobia > UBA1565 > UBA9628 > JACQWX01. The sequence continues at coordinate 5,286 of JBAZSR010000056.1, forward strand.
AAGCCGGCCAGCGATTGGAAGGACGCCCTGGCCGCGGCCGCGGGCCGCAGCGCCGGAGCCGCGACCAAATCCGCCAGCCTGCCTGTGCCCAAGGTCCCGATCCAGGGCTCCCTGCGTGGACTTAGCGTGCTCGGCGGCGGCAGTGGAGCCAGCTGGGCCAGCGGCCCCATGTCCGCGGCCGGCTCGAGCAAGCCCGCGGGCAGCGCGTCTCTGTCCAATGTCAGGGCCGCCCCCGGGTTCCAGGGCGTGGCCGGCAAGCGCGGCAGTTCGCCTGCTGGCAGCATCGAGGACCTCAAGAAGGCCGGCGCTGCAGCGGCCGAAGGCTTCAACCGCGGTGGCAATGCCGCGGGCAACCTCCTGACCTCGGCGGACGCCTCCCAGGCCATCCCCGGCGGCTCCGGCCCCGGCGGCGCAGGCGGCTCCGCCGGCGACGGCAAAGAGGACAAATCAGGCGGCGCCAACAAGGACATGCACTCCAACTCGAAGGGCGAGCCCTCCTTGGACTACCTCATGAGGAAGGAAGAGATGCAGCGCGAGATGGACCTCAAGTGGCAGAAGAAGACCAAGGAAGAGATGTTCCCGCTCGAGATGAAGCAGGAGATCCAGAAGACCTTCATGATGGACGGCCTCGTCAAGCCCATCGCCGGCGGCGTCGGCGACGCCATCAAGGAAGGCATCGGCGGCCTGTTCGGCCGGGACAAGAGCGAGACCATCTGGGTCTGCTCCGATCCCAAGTGGGGTCCGAGGTCCGGCGACATCGCTGAGTGCGGCAAGGGCGGGAAGGAGGGCGAACCGCAGTTCTGCCGCCTTACTGTGGGCGGAGTCACGGAGATCCGCAGCGCCGGACAGAAGGTCGGCGGCAACTGCTGGAAGAAGGGCGGCTCTGACGACGCCGCGAAGAAGGAGAACGCCGAAAGCACGGCGGATGTTCCTGCCGATCCCGCGGGCATGGCACAGATCACCGGGGAGGATGGCAAGCCTGTCTCGGTCGACGCATTCGGGCTCTGCAACAAGCTCGGGACTGCCTCCAAAGGCGAATTCTCTGGTATTAAGGAGTCCGCGACGAAGGCGGAGGTCAAGGCGCTTCTGGAAAAATACCAACAGGCCGCACAGCTGCTTGTCGGGGTCAATGATGCCCTGGCCAAGTCCGAAGGGACCCAGGGTTCGGACAGCTGCACGCCCGAGCCAATCGCGGCTGCTAACGCTGTCGAACATGCCAAGGGCAAGAACGTTGTGTCATATCAGCGGCTCATCGCCTCCAGCCTTGCCAATGAAGGGAGCGCTGAGGGCGGACTCGGCTTCCTCGACAGGACTGAGAACGCCATGCTGAAGGTCAATGCCGGTGCCTTAGCGGCCAAGACGAAGGTCGAAGCCTATTCGGGCGAGATCAGAGGCAAGCTCGCTGAGGAAGGCTATGTCGGGGCTGCGGCAGTGACCAAAGCTGGGAAGAAGGGGGCAACCGACCCGGAAAAGATCCTGGAGACTGAGCTCGCGAATGCATTGAAAGACGCAGCGGAGCAGGAGAAGGAGGCTGAGCCCAAGCTCAAAAAGGCAAAAGAAGCGCTTGGGGTCGATAAGGACACGCTCAGTGAGATCGGCAAGAACATTGGCAAGGCAATGACGTTGGCTGGCCTGGATAAGAAAGAACCTGCCGAAATCAAAGACATCGATGGTCCCACTAAGACGTCAATCAAGGAGCACTTCACTGCCTTGCAGGGCATGTACGAAAAGCTCAAGACATCGCATGAGGCCTTGAACGGGACCCATGGGAAGTTCGAGCAGCAGGTCGGGTTCTCCGAGACGGTCCAGGCCAACATGAAGGACGCTGTCATCAAGAACCTGGAGGCTGTCAAAGGTAACGGCAACGTGGAATTGGTTGCGGCCCAAAATGTCAATGGCGTCGCTGCTACTCCCCCAGCGCCGAAGGGGGGCGCAATGTCCTTGGGCGGCTATTATGCGGCAGTCAATGGCGATCCTGCTGCCAAGGCGCCGCGGTTCGAGGAAGCGCTAAGGGTCACGGGCGTCGGATTCAGCGCCATTGCTGAGGGCGGAATCATGGGAGTTAAACTTCCGGATGTGATTCCGCCGGCGCCTGGCAAGGTCTTTGCCAAGGAAAAGGACGCAGGATTGGGTGAGATGAAGTGGCCGGCGCCGAACGAGACGAACACGGATGTCGCAAAAGCAGAGGTCAAAGCTGCCCGCGATGCGTTCGAGCCTGCTTCGACGAATGCGATAGAGACGCTCGTCTTTGTCCGGGATCAGGCTAAGGGTGCCAATGACAATGGCGTCCATGTCCAGGCTACCAAGCTCAAGGAACTGGTCGCCCAGGCGAAGAAGGAACTGGAGAGCGCCGCGGCTGGCAAGCCGGCTGCCAAGTGAACGCTGTCGTGATGGCGAATGGAGCCGCCCCCGAAAGGGGGCGGCGCCTTTTTGGGGAGGACAGGGGACCTGGGGCGGGTCGTGGGTCTTCCGGGGTCTTGCGGAAATAGGACCTTTGGCCCTTGTTCGGCTCTGCGGACGCTGATATAGTAGAGGAGATGTTTTTGGAGGAATCATGAAACGCGCTTCCATTTTTGTCCCGATTTTCGCCATCCTCGTCGCCGCTGGGCAGGTCTCCGCGGTCGAGCAGAAGGCGCCTGAGCAGAAAGCTCCGGAGCAGAAGGCTCCTGCTCAGTCGAAAGAGGAACTGGCGATCACGGCTCTGGCAAAGCAGGTGGTGGGAAGCGCGGCGGTGCGCGATGATGTGGCCAAGAGGCTGGCCAAGTTCATGCTGGAGGATGACGCCTACATCCTCGAGGCGGCGCGCAAGGACGGGCTTGAGGCGAAGCTCGCGGCCATGCCCAAGGCGTGGGTGGAGCTGAAGTTCAAGGGCGACAACGCGGCCAAGCTGGCGGTGGTGCGGCTCTATTACGTGCTGGGAGACAGCGGGGAGCAGAAGTGGGCTAAGGGCAATGCGAACCTGATCGGGGCCCTCGGCGGCTTCAAGCGCGATCAGCTCGTCACGAACATGAAGCCCTGGAGCGCCTCGGCGCAGGCCGCGGCAGGGGCCAACCCGGGTGTCAATGCCGGGCCGCTTTCCAAGCTCGACGGCAAGACCGCGGACTGGGTCAGCAGGTTCCTCGACACGGCTGCTGATTACTCGCAGAAGATCCTCGAATCGGCCAGCATCTCCAAGGAGCTCAAGCTCGAGTCCATCTTCGGCCACGAGGAGAGGAGCCCGGTCCAGGGCGGCATCGGGGCCCAGGTGAATCGTCTGGGCTCCTCCGCGGGCTACGGGGATGACGACCTTTTCAGGAACGGCGCGGCCACATCCATGATCTACGCCGAGGGGGACAAGTCCGCCCGCGAGGTCTCGGTCAGGATGATCTCCTATAAGGCGGAGAGCGGGGGCGTCGAGAACCAGGTCGCGGTCTGGGACATCACCTATCCGGAAGACAAGTTCTGCCAGCGCTTCCCCATCAACCGCTCGGGCGGAGAGACGACCTTTGCGCTCGATGACAGAAAGCCTGGCCAGAGGAAGTACACCCTCAAGTTCGCGACGGACGAGACAGGCATCCATGTCAGCTTCGGCCGGCCGGCCACGGTCGGCGGCGGGGCGGGTAAAATGATCACGACCTCGGTGCAGGGCCTCGCGGTCCTGCGCGCCCAGCACGTGCTGGACATGAACCGGGTCGTGGTCATCAACGGGGTCGAGTACCTGGTGGCTGGTCAGACCGCGGGCAAGAGCGGGGAGCACCTCTATTACAGGAAGGACAGCCTCCAGAGCACTGCGGAGGCTGACCTCAAGCCCGAGTTCGTGGCCCAGGTGGTCACCAAGCAGGGCGACAGCTCGGTGATCGCGACGCACAGGGTCATCTTGGGAAAGGTCAACGGCAAGGATTACCACACCATCTGGGACCCGGCTGAGCGCAAGTTCAAGATCGCCGAGGGGCCCGGCGAGGCGCCGCCCGCGGCCTCGGTGGGCGCGGGCACCACGAACCCAGGGGCCGGCGCGGGCACGGGCACCACGAACCCGGCCTCGAACTGCCCTCCCGGGCTCGACGCGGTGGAGTGCCAGTTCTACGGGGCGGGCCACTACGCGCCGAACTTCGACGTCAACAAGGCCATCAAGCCCCTGGGCCTTCTGCGCGTGCATTCCATCACCGCGGCCGGCGAGGACTGGGTGCGCAAGGAGCACTCGAGCGATTACTGGATCCGGCGGCACATCATCTTCATCCCCAACGTGACCAAGGGCAAGGCCCTCTACGTCCGGTTCGAGCCCAACGAGAAGGGCTACTACACGGACGGCACCCCGCCGCTGAGGGTCATCAAGGAAAGCCGGTACCTCCTGACCGTCTCCGACGGCGGCCAGGTCTACCTCGACCTCAAGGGCACCCCCTCGGAGAAGGACGGGTTCCCGGTGGCGGGACGCCTCAAGTTCAAGGAGGGCGGCAAGTCCATCGAGATGGCCGACGGCGCGGACATGGAGATCGTGAAGCTGCTCATCGGCGAGGTCCTCAAGGAGGCTGACGCGGAGAAGGCCCTCAAGAATCTGGCCGAGGTCACCAAGGGCCGCAAGCTCGCGAGCATCAGGGGCACCGCGTCTTCCCTGGTGGCGGTCTTCGACAGCCTGCCCAACACCCAGTTCTGGCCCAAGGTCGGCGACGCCCCTGAGACGGGCGGCAGCTTCCCCGATGCCACGGGCAAGGGCGAGACTATCTTCCAGGGCGCGGCTGGCGGGCCGCCCGCGCCTTTCAAGGACTCCGTGGAGGTCGGCACTGCCGACAACCTCGACAAGCTTAAGATCTACAACGGGCTCAAGAAGAAGAACGCGGCCCTCTACGTCAACGAGGTGGAGAAGGGCAAGGGGACCTCGGACAAGCCGCGCAAGTGGTTCATCCAGTTCAACTTCAGGAACCCGGCCGGGAACCCGGACAAGCCGGACCAGGACTTCCGGTCCGCGTATATCGAGATGCCCGTGACCGAGGGCGGCAGGAGCGTGCCCTTCCCGTACGAGGCCAAGACCCCGTCCGTGAAGGACGGCAAGCCCGTGGTCGTGGACGTGGACATCAACGAGGACGGGGTCACGGTCCTGACCGAGGAGCAGGCGAAGATCAACCTCCTGACGCAGACCCCTGTGGTGGGCCGGCCTGTCTCCAACCCGAGTCCCTCGTCGGAGAAGGGCGTCTACGCCGTGTTCCTGACCGGCGCCAGGGACGCCCAGAACAAGCCGAAGAACTGCCTGGCCCCCATCCTGTGGTGGGGCATGGACAAGAAGGCCGCTGTGCAGGCTTGCCAGGACGACGGGTACTGAGGCCGGCTGAGACCGGCGCCCGGGGCGCCTGCCCTTAGGGGCGGGTGTCAGGCAGGGCTGGCGGCAGGCCGTTGAGAGCCGGGCGCGAGAGCGCCCGGCTCTTTCGTTTTCGAGGCCGCTGGGTTCCGGGTGCCGTTTCCCGGTTGCCGGGTTCCGGTTGCCGGGTCCCGGGTGCCGGGTCCCGGGTGCCGGGTTCCGCGGGCGGCTATGTCCTGGAAGGGGCCTTCTCGGAAGCCTGCGGTGTGGGTGGGAACTTCTCCATGGCCCGCGGTCCGGGCGCAGCATTCTCCGCAGTGCGCGGATTTGGTGCGTTCTCCGGGGTCCGCGGTCCGAACACTTCTTTCGCTGCAGTCTGATTGTGCCGCCTGCAGAGGAGCCTGACATTCGCAGGGTCGTCCGAGCGTCCTCCAAGGGCCCAGGGCACGATGTGGTCCCACTCAAGCCATGCAGTCTCATCGCAGCGTGTGCCGTCAGGGCCTGTGAAGGCGCAGCAGCCTCCATCTCTGCGCCAGACTTCCCTGCGGACCCTGGCCGGGATGCGGCGGGAGCCGCGTGGGTCTCGGGAACGGATGGGTTTGCTGGGGCTACTGGGGTTGCTGGGGCTGCTGGGTATGCTGGAGCTGTTGGATTCGCCGGAGCTGCTGGGTTCGCTGAGGCTACTGGGTTTGCTGGGATTGTTGGATTTGCTGGAGCTGCTGTGGCCGCAGGTGCCAGATGCTTTCTCCGGTCTTCGCCTGCCTTTCTTCAGGCCAGCCTTGGACCGGAGCGTCTCCTCGATGAGCCTGCGCAGGGCCTCGCCGATGATCTCCTCCATCTTTCCTCCCGGGAACCGGTGCCGGAGCAGGTCGCGCGCTGTCTCGAACCATGTCCGGACCTGTTCGTCCGCGGTGAAGGTGAAGGCCACGCGCCTGCTGGCGGGTGAGCGAGGCTGGGGTCCGAGCCGGTCTTCGTCGGGGGTGGGAATCCGGCTGCTGGGTGAGGATGCGGGATTGGCAGATGGTGCGAGGTTTGCGGGTGAGGGATCAGCGGGCAATGCGAGGACCGCGGGCAAGGTCTCCACGGGCGATGCGAGGTCCACGGGCGAGGTATCCGCGGGCGATGCGAGGACCGGTCGCTGTCCATCAGCGGCTCCTTCCGGCCTCAGAGGCAGGAGGCCGGCATCAGGCTGGGGCTGGGCCTTGGAGATAGGGTCAAGGGCGGTTTCTGGGCCTGGCAGGAAGCGCATGCGGTCGCGAGGTCCCGCGGCAAGGGGGGACAGCTCGGCCACCATGCGTTCCACCTCGCGCGTGCTCCGCCGAGCTGCTTTGCGCACGAGGCACTCGTGGTTCTCGGACGTCAGCAGGGGCTCGATGAGGGACACGCTGACGAGATTCAGTTCGCCTTTGGCCAGCATCCGGCCGATGGACGGGAATCTCCTGCAGGCGCGCGCTGCGCGGACCCGGCGCATGGCGTCGGATTCCGAATACCCGAGATGTCTCGTGAGATAGACGAAGACGGAAGGGAACCCTCTGTTCTGGCAGGCAGAGCGCCGGTCGAGCTCCCCGAGGTGGAAGAGAAGGTCGACGAGGCAGAAACGTTCGGTCTCAGCCAGGGCTTCCACCTTCCCCAGCAGAGTCTCGTCCGAAAGGGATGAGAGGTCCATATCTATAGTACGAGTGACCCCTGCATTTTGTTCCATGTGCTTGGCGTGACCGGTTCCGCTCAACAGGGTTGGGCGTCGACTTTTCGAAGAAAAAATATAATCCAGGAAAGCATTATTTATAATTTTACTACCAGCGCTGGTAGTAAAAATTCAAATAGTGATTTAAATATAATAAGAATATTGTTTCAAAGTCGACGTTGTGGTTATTGATCATTTGTCAGGAGTGTCTCTGCAAAGGGCAGTGGGGGTATCTCTGCGATGGGATGTGCTGAGCGTGACTTTGCGTGAGGTGGCGGGTGTGTCTCTGCGATGGGCGGCGGCGGGTGTGTTTCTGCGATGGGCGGTGGCGGGTGTGTCTCTGCGAAGGGAGGCGGGCGTGTCTCTGCGATGGGAAATGGCGGCTGTGTCCGTGGTCAGGGGAGGTGCGGGTGCGAGGGTTCCCCGCGGAATCCGGGCGGACTGAAAGGCCTATGCCTAAGGGGGCCCAATGGCCCGAAAGGGGCCCGGCCAAAGGTCCCTGTACCGATATGGGTTTCATGGTAAACTATAAGTGGTGATGGGGAAGCTATTAAGAAAATCTATTGCCTCCCTTCTTTCCCTTAGCGTCCTCTGCTACGGGTTCCCTGTCTCTGCCTTGGCGAAAGACGCCGGGGCAGGCTCCGGCCAAGGTGCGGCTCCAAGCGGCCAGGCCTTGGCGGGCGGCCAGGCCTCGGCTCCTGGCGGGCAGGCCCCGATGGACGACCAGGTCCGGGCCGCCATCGACGGCTTGGTCCGGGCCGGCGTCAAGACGGAGCTCGAGGCCAGGGTCGACGTGCTCAGCGGGGAGCTCGCGGCCGGCAAGGCCTCGGACGCGGCCACCAAGGCCGCGGCCCTCGACTTCTTCAGGAAGCACGGCGTGTTCAAGGGCGACGACGACCCGATCCTGAGCTATCTCGTCAACGGCCCCAAGCTCTCGCCCATGGGCGACGTGCTCTTCTCCTACCTCAAGACGCTCCCCAACCCCAACGAGGAGGTCGAAGCCATCCAGGAGCAGATCAAGATGCTCCGGGAGAGCGGCCCGAGCACGGACAAGAAGGAGAAGACGGTCGAGCGCATCCTCAGGGATTTCAACACGAAGTTCGGCAAGCTCGGGGACCAGAACGGCTCGGTCGAGGACCTCTTCCGCTACGGCGCCATGCGCGAGGCCATCATGACGGGCGCGGCCATGGCGGACGCGCCCAAGCGGAACTTCACCCAGATCGAGACGGCGGAGGGCTGGGAGCTCTGGGACAAGGACGGCCTGGCCTACAAGCTCAACAAAGGTCAGGTCACGACGTACAACCGGGATCTGCAGAAGAAGCAGCGGATCATGAACCAGACCCGGCCGCCGCAGTGCCCGTTCATCCCGGAGACGGGCCGCTACAGCCACGAGATGCTGCAGTTCTCGTACTACCGGCTCCACAACCAGAAGAAGGAGCTCGACCGCGCCTACCACATCGACCGCATGATCGCCATGGCGGAGCTCCTGGGCAAGCAGTACAAGGACGACATGTGGTTCACGGACCGGACGCTCGAGGCGGACCTCGAGCGCTGGGCCAAGAAGAAGTCCTTCAACCACCACGGCCTGGAGTACACGGTCTACGACATCGTCGAGAAGAAGATGAAGGGACGCCTGGCCTATCTCGCCAAGGCGGAGGAGGGGCTCGCCCGGTTCCAGTCCGTGATGGACCAGCTCAAGGACCTCAAGACCATCAACGAGCCCAAGGTCCAGACGCTCCAGATGCACGAGAACTACATCGTGCGCTTCCTGAGCCTGACCTACCTCGAGAGCCAGAAGTACCACGTCAAGGCCCAGCTCGAGCGGCTCGACCCGAAGTCCCCGGACGCGGAGCTCTTCGACAAGGCCCTGCTCGAGGCGGACCTCGACGCCCTCACCAAGGAGCGCTACCAGCGCGAGCGGGAGAACCTCCACCGCCGCGTGGACGCCTTGAAGAAGAGGCTCCTCCAGGTGCAGGACGTCCTGCTCGCCTCGGACTACGCGGGCAACCTCGACCTCGTGACCGCGGCCTTGAACGCGGCCCAGAAGGACATGGCCGAGCTCTCGCTCGACTACTCGCTCTTCGCCGAGATGCCGGGCATGCTCCTCATGTCCAAGTCCCAGCTCGGGGAGGTCAAGCTCGAGAACCTGGGCGGCTGGGCCGTCAAGCTCTACGGGAAGTACGGCCACCAGAGCCACCGCGACGCCATGGCCGGCATCGGCAAGGCCATGCCGCAGTACCAGGCCGCGGCGGCCCTCATCGCCGCGGGCGACTACTGGGGCGCGCGCAAGCTCATCGCGGCCATCCACCCGGACGCGGCCTTCATCCGGATGGAGGCTGGCCTGGGCGGCGCTCCCGGCAAGGTCACGGAGAGCATGCGGGTCGCGGGCTCCCTCAGCGAGACCCGGCGCATGCTCATGTCCGTGTCGGACACGAACCAGTGGGTCAACGCGGCCGGCAACTACCTGACCTACACGGTCGCCCTGGCCCTGGCCGCGCCGATCATGAGCGGGGCCATGAGCATGACCTCCAAGCTCGCGGGCTGGATGAACGCCCCCCTGGCGGCCAAGAGCGTCTACCTCGGCCTTCCCTTGAAGATGGTGGAGGAGACGGCCCTGCACGCCTCCATCCGGCTCGACTCCCTGAGCCCCGCGGCCCAGAACATCTCCAACATCAGCCAGAACGCCTTCTTGAACGGGCTCTGGCGCTACGGCGCCTACTCCGGAGTGCGGTTCGTCAACGCCGCGGCGCGCCAGGCCGTGTTCACCGTCACGGCGGGGACCATCAGCTCCCTCTTCACCGTGGGCGGCCACCTCTGGGACGAGTACATCCCCGAGTTCGACCTCTGGGTCATCGCCAACGACAAGGACCACTCCCCGTTCAGGAGCGGCTGGGGAGGGGCGCTCGAGGCCGCGGGCGTGGGCTTGAAGGGCGGCATCGTGTGGGCCAACGAGTCCTGGCACCCGCTGTTGGGCTACATCGGCGTGCCTTCGACCGCGTACGAAGGGACCTTCCTGTCCTGGCCGGCCGAGGTCATCGGCTCCCAGGGCGCGGTCGGGTCCCTGAGCACCTTCGCCTCCAAGCTTGGAGTGCCCATCTCGGAGAAGATGAGCCTCGCGACCCTGGCCGAGGCGGGCAAGGCCGGCTACGCGGCCTCCTTCATGCTGGGCATGGCGGACAACATCGCCAAGTACGCCCTCTTCAGCAACGCGGTGGGCAAGGTCGCGGAATGGCGCTCCTGGGCCAGCACCTCGGGCGAGATGGACATCGAGCGCCGCATCAGGTCGGCCCAGCGGACCAAGAACTGGTGGGTGGACTCGGCCATCTGGCTGGCCCTGCCGGTCTACCCGGCCAAGTACGCCCAGCAGGCGGCCGAGGGCCAGCGCGCCAAGCAGGGCCAGGAGGAGTACGACCGCGACGGCCGGCGCCACGAGTACGCCAACGCCTCGGAGGGCGCGGAGCTGCCGCTCCTGAGCAAGCCCAAGACGCCCCTGGCCCAGCAGATCTTCGACCTGCGCTGGCTCGGGGAGACCCGGGAAGGCGCGACCTGGAAGGTGACCAAGGAGATCAAGCGCTCCGGCATGTCGGCCGAGCTCATCGAGGCCCTGGGCGGCAAGGGCGCCAAGGCCGGGGACATCAACCCTCTCGACATCTTCAAGGTCACCCGCATGGACGACGGCAGGACCGTGGGCAAGCTCTTCATGAACGACGAGGTGCGCCTGCTGGCCGGCGAGCGCTTCATCGAGTCCCTCGCCTCCCGCAAGGGCCTCGTCGAACTGGTCCTCAACGCCAAGCCGGGCGCCGAGATCCCCGGGTTCGGCACCGTGACCCCGAACATCCGGCGCGAGGTCGCGCTCGCGGTCAAGCTCAAGCCCGTCAAGGGCGTGTCATTCTCTCCCGAGGCCACGGCCAAGGCCGACGCCATCATGAAGCCCTACTTCGATGCGGACATGGTGCCCAAGCCCGCGGGCAAAGCCTTCATGGACGCGGTCCGCGCCAACAAGACCATGACCTCCCCGGCCCTCGAGTCCGCGGTCGACGACATGTGGAAGGCCACGGCCGACTGGAAGGCCAACAAGGGCAAGGAAGGCCACCCCATGTACAAGAAGGAGTACATGGACCTGGTCCACGAGCTCAAGGGCCGCGTGGAGTCCACGCCGAACCTCACCGTGGCCGAGAAGCTCAGCATGACCAAGCTCTACGAGTACTTCGAGGCCGTGGAGGCGCGCTTCAACTCCTTCAACAAGGTCGGCACGGTCGACGGCCTGGTCCAGGAGAACATGGCCGCCCTCAGGGAGCAGTTCAAGAAGAGCGCCAAGGTCGGCGAGCTCCTGACGGGCTTCGAGTCGCACCTCAGCGAGTGGCGGTCCGGCGCCACGGACCCCAATGCCCCGGCCCTGGTCGGCAAGGGCGGCAAGTACCGGCAGGCCCTCGCGGACTGCATGACGGACCTCCACGCCAAGAAGGCCGCGCTCTCCCCGGCCGAGTTCGACGCGGTCCGGGCCGGCATCAAGGAGATGGAGGCGGCGCCCTGGGCCGTGCGCGACTCCAAGGGCCAGCCCCTGTCGAACTGGAGGCCGGAGCAGTTCGAGGCCATGATGACTTCCATGGGCCTCATCACCCTCATGGGCCGGGGCGGCACGCCGGTCCAGGAGTTCCTCCTGCTCAAGACCGGCGGTGGCAAGACCATGATGGTCTTCGAGGGCCTCCTGCCCATCGCGGAGGCTGACGCGGCCTTCCACAAGATGAACGTCACCTTCCTCACGGTGCAGTCGAACCTCGAGGCCCAGGCGCGCCTGGAGTTCAACGCCTACAAGAAGGTGGCCTCCAGGATCGAGTTCATGACCTACGAGGAGTTCAAGGCGAAGATCGCCGAGAAGAAGCTCGTGGGCAGGGACCTCGTCAAGAAGCACTGGATCTTCGGCGACGAGGGCGACGGCGCGGCTCTCCAGCCCATGCTCACCATCGGCGAGACCACGGCCCAGATCGCCAAGACGGCCTCGGCCTACAAGCTCATCGAGGGGATCCAGAAGTCCCTGGAGGCCCGCGTCGGCAAGGGCTCCATCGAGCTCGCGGAGGGCGTCAAGGCCGACGTCAAGCGCGCCCAGGCCGCGGCCGACGCCGTGGACCCGCGCACCCCGGAGGGCGCGGCCCTGCGCGACAGCATGGCCAAGCTCCTCAAGGCCGCGGACCGGCTCTCCATGGCCCGCTCGCCGGAGCAGTTCTCCCTGGCCAAGGCGGAGATCGAGGGGCTCCTGGCCGTCCAGGGCAGGACCCTGGACGCCGCCGGGCCGATCAGGGCCGACGCCAAGACCATGGCCCGGCTGACGGCCAACGCGGACCGGATGCTCAAGCTCGCCGAGACCATGGAGCGCGCCCGCAAGCCCGAGGTCGTGGCCCGCACGGCCGACCAGCTCCAGGCCCTGCTCAAGCAGCAACAGTCGCTCGTCGACGGCGCGGACCTTGGCGGGTCCGTGCGCGGGACCGCGCTCAAGGCCGCGGCCGAGTCCCTGCGGGCGCGGCTCTTCAACGCGGTCCAGGCCGGGGAAAGCCCCATGATCGGCCGCAAGGCCGAGTGGGCCAAGGCCGTGCGGGAGTCGAGCTCCGCCCAGCGCCAGGCCTTGAACGAGTCCGCCTCCGCCGCACCCGAGCAGACCGCGGCCCTGCGCGACCTGCGGACCCGGGTCATGGAGCGGCTCAACACCCCCAGGCCCGAGCTGGACGCCGCGGCCCGCAAGGAGTTCCTCGCCGAGATCACGAAGTCCTTCCGTCAGGAGGAGAACCTCCTCGGCCTCGTGGGCCGGGACCAGACCAGCGCCCTCATGGACCTCTGGGGCGCGGCTTCGCGGGAGAGGGCCGCGGCGCGGTCCCGGGTCGAGATCATCACCAAGGAGCTCTCCAAGGTCGAGGCCGACCTGTCCGCCCACGGCAACCGCGCCAGGACCGCCGAGGCCCTCAAGGCCAAGGCCGAGGGCCTGCGTGTCGAGAAGGCGGGATTGGAGGCCAAGATCAAGCTCTACGAGGGCTTCGCCAACGGCGCGCCCGACATGGCCCAGGTCCGGCAGGGGTCCCTGGAGCTCCGG
>JBAZSR010000057.1:0-18286 GCA_041662295.1 Elusimicrobiota bacterium
CGAAAACGTCCTTCTCGAAGGGCTTGAGCAGGACTTCCTTGGCGCCCGCGCGCAGGGCCTTCTGCGCGGCTTCCATGTAGCCGGTCAGGACGAGCACCGGGATATTCCGGCCCTGCGGGAGCAGGTTCATGCGGCGGATGACCTCGATGCCGTCGATGCCCGGCATCATGACGTCGAGGATGACGAGGCTCGGGGCGCGGTCCTCGATGCTCTTGAGGGCGTCGAAGCCGGAGGTGACCGCCTCGAGGTCAAGGTTGAGGCTGATCGAGGACATGAAGAGCCGCAGGACTTCGACGAGGTCCGGATTGTCCTCGACGATGAGGACCTTGCGCTTCTGGGCTTTCTCGACCTGGCCGACCAGCCGCTCCTCTTCTTCCGGCCGGCACAGGGGCAGGGAGACGACCGCGGTGGTGCCGGTCTTCTCGGGCCCGGCGGACTCCAGCCAGATGCGGCCGGAATGGAGCTCCACGATCTCCTTGGCCAGGGGCAGGCCGAGGCCGAGGCCGGGATGGGCGCGGACCGGGCCCTGCCTGGCCATGTAGTACTTCTCGAAGATGTGGGGCAGCATCTCCGGCGAGACGCCGGGGCCCTCGTCCTTGACGCTGATCTGGGCGGCCTCGTCCGTCTTGTTGAGCGTCAGGCGGATGCTGCTGCCCTCAGGGCCGAACTTGACCGCGTTCGACAGCAGGTTCGCCAGGACGTCCCCCAGGCGCTCCTCGTTGGCGAGGACCCAGGCTTCCTCGTCGGGCAGGGCAGTCTCGAGGCGCATGGACTTGCGGCTCAAGCCCCGGTGCATCTTCTTGGCGAAGCCGTCGACCCAGGCGCGCAGGTCCACGGGCTTCAAAACGAGCTTCTCGTCGCGCAGGGCGTCCCGGCTCTGGATGATCTGGTTGATGGTCTCGAGCAGGTTCTCGGAGCGGTCCACGATCGAGCGCACGGCCTTGGCCTGGTCCTCGGTCAGGCCGCCGATGGAGCCGGTCTCGAGGGCCCGACCGTAGCCGATGATGATCTGGAGCGGTGTCCTGAGCTCATGCGAGATGTTCGCGATGAACTCATTCTTCATCTGGTTGATCTGGCGGAGCTCCATGTTCTGGTTCGCCAGGTTGCGATATTCGAGCAGGCGCTGGAAGAGGATGCCGATGTCGAGGGTCTGGAGGTCGGTGTGGGTGAGGAAATCGAGCGCCCCCTTCTTCATCGCGTCCACGGCCGAGACCGTGTCGCCTCCGGGCGCGATCATGACCACCGCGGACTTGGTGAAGTGCTGGCGCACGAGGGAGAGGACCTGGAGGCCGTCGAGCGCGGGTTTCTCGTCGTCGATGAAGACGAGGTCGTAGGTGGTCTCCCGGAGCATCTCCAGCGCCGCGTCGCCGGTCGGGGCCGTGTGGATGACGAGCGACCAGCCCTCGAGGGTCTTGATCTTCTTCTGGAGCAGGAGCTGGTGGGCCTGGTCCCTGGAGACGATGAGCACCGAGATCTGGGTGGGGGTCGGGTTCGTCGTCATCATTTTGGGGCGGTTTGCTTTTGGGGGACGGATACCGGCAATTCTACAACATCGGCCCTGCCGTCTCAACCGGCGTGGGATTGGGCGCCCGCGAGACCGGCGTAGGCGGACTCGTAGGCCGCCATCATGCCGATGAGGGTGAAGTCGCGGGATACGGTCTCCTTGGCGGCCTCCCCGAGGCGGGCCCGGGTTGAGGGGTCCAGGGCGAGGCGTGTGATCGCGGCCGCGAGGGCTCCGGGCCGTCCCGGGGGGACGAGGATGCCGTTCTTCTCGGTCTCCACGGCCTCCGCGACGCCGTCGACCGCGGTGGCCACGACGGGCAGGCCCATGGCCATGGCCTCGAGGAGGGCGTTGGGGAGGCCCTCCCAGAGGGAGGGCAGAACGAAGACGTCCAGGGCGGAGAGCCAGGAGGTCATGTCGTCGCGCTCGCCGAGCAGCATGACCTGTCGCTCGATCCCGAGCCTCCGGATGTGCGCCTCCAGCCTCGGCCGGGACGGACCCTCCCCCAGGACGACGCAGCGGATGGGGCGCTTCTTGAGAAGGCCCATGGCCGCGACGAGGTCGTCGAACCCCTTCTGGTCGTCGAGCCTGCCGGCGGAGCCGATGAGGACCTCGTCGGCGGCCAGGCGCAGCTCCAGCCGCTTCTGGCGGCGCTCGAGCTTGGAAGCGGGCCAGCCCGCGAGGTCCACCCCGTTGCGGATGACTCGGACCTTGTCGGACGCGTAGCCAAGCCAGCGCACGAGATAGTCCCGGCTGGCATGGGACTCGGAGATCAGCAGGTCATCGCACCCCTTGAGTGCGCGGTCTACGAGCTTGGTCCACAGGGTCCGGGTCCGGTAGTTCACCCTGGGCGAGGTCACGAGCGTGAAGGGGATCCCATGCCAGCGCTTGACCAGGCGGCACATCTGGATGGCCTGGTACATGAAGGCGTGCACGATGTGCGGCCGGGCTTCCGCGATGACGGCGGCCAGCCGGCCGACGTCCTTGAGCGTCGCTCGGCTCGGGACCTCGAGGGACCGGGTCGGGAAGCCCGCTGCGGAGAGCTTGGCGAGGTAGGCGCCGGGCGTCTTGACGCTGACCACGCCGCAGACCTCGAAGCAGCTCGGATCGAGGAGCGTGGCGATGGTGTAGAGCGTCTTTTCCGCGCCTCCGACCGTGGTCGAGGTGCTGACGAAAAGAACTTTCACTACTTGAAGAAGCTCTTGACCGCCTTGACCACGTCTCCGACCTCGGGATCCGTGAGCTCGGGGTAGACGGGCAGGCCGAGGACCGTGCGCACGGTCTTCTCGGTCTCGGGGAAGGAGCCCTCCTTGTACCCGAGGTCCCGATAGGCCGGGATGAGGTGCACGGGCAGGGGGTAGTAGACCCCGGTGCCCACCCCGCGCTCGGCGAGGTGCTTTTGCAGGCGGTCGCGGTCCGGGGTGCGGACGCAGAAGATGTTGAAGCTGTGCTGGGTGCCGCCCTTGCCCGGGTCCGGGAGGGTCAGGGGCAGGCCCGCGAACTCCGAGGCGTAGCGGGCCGCGATCGCGCGCCGGCGCGCCACCCAATCCGAGAGCCTGCGGAGCTTGATGCGGAGGATCGCGGCCTGGATCTCGTCGAGCCGGCTGTTGTAGGCCACGATCTCGTGCTTGCCGTTGTCCCCAGGGGGGCGGCCGCAGTTGCGCAGGCGCAGCAGGGTCTCCGCGAGGGCCCCGTCCTGGGTGGTCAGGGCACCGCCGTCGCCCATGCCGCCGAGGTTCTTGGTGGGATAGAAGCTGAAGGCGCCGATGTCGCCGACCGTGCCCACGGCCTTGCCCTCGTAGCGCGCGAGGTGGGCCTGGGCGCAGTCCTCGACCACGCGAAGGCCCTTGCTCTTGGCAAGCTTCATGATCGGGCCCAGGTCGGCCACGCCGCCGTAGAGGTGGACCGGGATGACGGCCTTGGTCTTCTTGGTGAGGGCCGCGGCGAGCTGCTCCGCGCCGATGGCGATGGTCTTGGGGTCGATGTCGGCCAGGACGGGCCGCGCCCCGACCTCGGAGACCGCCGTGGCTGTGGCGACGAAGGTCATGGCTGGGATCACGACGTCGTCCCCGTGCCCGACGCCCAGGGCCTTGAGCGCCAAGCGCAGCGCGGCCGTGCCCGAGGACACGCCCACGGTGTGGAGGCTGCCCATGACCTGGTTGTACTCGGTCTCGAAGGCCTTGACCTCCGGTCCGAGGATCCAGGCTCCTGAGTCGAGGACCTTCAGGACCGCGGGCCGGATCTCAGAGGCGAGAGCCTCGTACTGGCGCTTGACGTTGAAGAAGGGAACCGTGATCTTGGGGGCGGTCGGTGCAGGGGCGGTGGCGGTCTTTCTCATATCAATAGGCTCCTTTTCCCAGGACCATCGCTGGGATGGTCTTGAGGATGATCTCGAGGTCCAGGCCGAGGGACCAGTGCTCGATGTAGAACATGTCGAGGGCGAAGCGCTGGGCGCTGTCCACGTCGGAGCGGCCCGAGACCTGCCAGAGGCCGGTGATTCCGGGCAGGATGTTCATGCGCTTGCGGGCCGTGGGGCCGAAATCGGCTTCGAGCTTCTCCTTCTCCCCCGTGGTGACGGCCAGGGGCCGCGGTCCCACGACGCTCATGTCCCCGACCAGGACGTTGATGAACTGGGGGAACTCATCGAGGGAGAACCGGCGAAGGAATTTCCCGACTTTCGTCACCCGGGGGTCGTTCTTGGCCTTGAAGAAGGCGCCGCCGTGGGCGTTCAGGTCCTTGACGGACTCGATGCGCGCCTCAGCGTCGACCACCATGGTCCGGAACTTGTAGGCCTCGAAGACCCGGCCCTTGAGGCCGAAGCGCTTCTGCTTGTAGAGGACCGGGCCCTTGGAGTCGAGCCTGATGAGGAGCGCCGCGGCCAGCCACGGCAGGGCCGCGCAGGCGAGCACCAGTCCGCTGAAGGCCACGTCGAAGGCCCGCTTGGCCAGGAAGTTGGACCGGGTCAGGGAGGTGTGCTGGACGCGGTAGGAGGGCAGGCCCAGGCTCGCGTCCATCTGGACCTCGCCGAGCCGCAGCTCCAGGAGGTCGGGCACCATCTTGAAGGCCACCTCCTGCGACTCGCAGACCTCGGCCGCTTCGAGCACGCGGCCGTGCGGAAGGGAGGAGTTGAGCAGGATGAGCTCGGAGACCGGCCGCTCGCGCAGCAGGGCCTCCAGCTCCTCCGGGCCCGGGAGGTCCGTCAGGCGGTAGATCCCCGCCCCGGGGTGGCGGGAGGCGATGCGCTGGGTCACCTCCCCGGCAAGGAGCCCCCCGCCAACGAGCAGGACCGGCCGGGCCGCCTCATGGCGGGACATCCAGTGGTCCAGCCAGAGGACCAGGCCTTGGGCGAGGCTCACCAGCGCGACCGCGATCGGCCAGACCAGGACGAGGGTGACGCGGGAATACTGGAGCCTCTCGTACATGTAGGTGATGACCATGGAGGCTCCGGTGCCCAACACGCAGCCCTTGACGATCTGGAGGAACCGGTCCGCCAGGGACATCCAGGGGTTGGTGTAGAGCCGGGAGGCGTACCAGAAGATGGCCAGCCAGAGGGGCACCAAAGACGAGAGCATCCGATGGTAGTGGTCCCAACTCGGGATTTCGTGGCTCAGCGGGATGACCGCGAGCAGCCAATCCCAGCCGAACCTGAGGCGGTAGGCGATGTAGTACGAAGCCGCTACTGCGGCTCCGTCGGCCGCGAAGTGGAGCAGGGTGCGCAAAGCATGGCGCAGCCCGGGCGTGATTCCTTTGGTCGGCCGCAAGGGCGCGACAGCGGGCGCCGGGGATCTCTTCTTGGAGGCGCTCAGCGGCATCTGCAGGTCTTGGTCCGGACCCTCAGATGACCGGGATGTCCAGGGTCTTGCAGATCTTGCGCGCCGCGAAATCCGCGATCTCCAGGTGCCTGGTCACGGGAGTTTCCTTGAGGTTGGCGGGGTTCTGGAACACGGAGTACTTCCCGCTCTCCCTGACAAGGACGCAGCCGTTCTCGCCGAGGTGCTTGATAAGGTCTCTTCTCTTCATGATGGGCCTCCTAACGACAGGAAAACTATACAAAAACCCCGGGCATGTCTCCAAGGAGCGGTATATGGCGGCAAATGTCGTTCCTTCGTCGTGTTGACATCCGCGCAAAGCAGGATGAGACTTGAATATCGGCTGTGTCAGGCAAGGACGGCGAACTGCATGGGCGCCAGGTCCAGGCGCACGAAGCGGGTCCCGTTGGCCGGGTCCGGATGCGACTCCACGACCACGGAGCCCCGGCCCCCGTACAGGAACTCCAGCTTGTCCCCGGGCTTGCGCAGGGCCGAGTCCACCACTACGCAGTCCTTCCGGCGCTCGGTCGTGGAGGTGTTGTAGACGACGAGCGTCTCCTCCCTGGCGAGCAGGCGCGAGAACGCCAGGGTGCAGGGGTGGCTGTCAGGCAGTCCGAAGTCCGTCCCGTTGCCGGAGACCTCCCGGAAGTACATCCTGCCGTAGCGCAGGGAGGGGCGCCGGCGGTTGATCCCAGCGATGGTCCCGATGGCCTTGTAGACGCGGCAGTCCTTGTTGAGCAGGCTCGTCTTCGTCCCATCGAGGGAGAACAGGGACTCCCGGATGAGGTGGTCGCTGTTGCCCTCTCCGGCCAGCCCCTGCTCCGTGCCGTAGTAGATGCACGGCGTGCCCAGAGCGCAGAGAAGATAGCCCACGGCCGCGATGACCTGATCGTCGGCCGCGCCGGCCGCGAACCGGCGCTTGTACATCTGGCCGATCTGGTCGTGGTTGTCCCGGAAGGTGATGAGGTAGCGGCCGAGCTCCCCCCGGCTCAAGGCCCGCTCCCGGAGGGCTTCGTGGCGGCTGATGAGGCTCGCGGGGCTCACGAACCCCTTGATGACACCGGGCAGGATCCAGTAGAGGGGGAAGTCCAGCACCGAGGAGAGGCCGTAGTACACGGTCTTGGAGCCCACCTTGCCCGCGGTGTTGGGGCCTGCGTAGCGATTGATGGCGGCATCGCCGGCCACGAGCTCGCCGAAGAGGAGGAACTGCCTCTTGCCAAGAGAGTAGGCGTACTCGCGCAGGCCATGGCAGAAGCGGGCGACCGCGGTCTCGCCCATGTGCTTGACCGCGTCCATGCGGTAGCCGTCGATGTCCGCCTCGCGCACCCAGTAGCGGTGGGCCGCGATGATGGTCTCCTGGAGCTCCAGGCCCGCGGGGTCGTCGTCGTTGTTGAAGCCTTTGAGGGTGTAGAAGTCGCCCCACTGCGTCTCCGGGAGGTTGTCCCAGCCCCAGTCGCGGATCTGCCCCCTGCGGTGGAAGTAGTCCGGGTTGCGCAGTTCCACGGGGACGGGGTAGTCCGGGTGGCGCCAGCCTCCGAACTCGTGCCTGGCGTGGTCGTCGCGGTAGTAGCGGGCCTGGTCCCCGGGGTATGAGAAGACATCGCCGCAGTGGTTGGCCACAGCGTCGAGGAAGACCCGCAGGCCCCTGCGGTGGGCCTCGTCCACAAGCTCCACGAGGTCCGCCTTGGTCCCGAAGCGCGGATCGATCCCGAGGTAGTTGCGGATGGCGTAGCCGTGGTAGGTCTCCGGGCCGGGGTCGTTCTCGAAGATGGGGCTCAGCCACAGGGCCGTGCAGCCCAGGTCCTGGATATAGCCGAGGTTCTTCGTGACGCCCTTGAGCGTGCCCCCGCAGAAGCGGCCCAGGGACGCCAGGTCCCCGAACCCTTTGGAGCGTTCCGGCCCGGACGCGGGCTTGCGTTCCTTGCCGTCGTGGAAGCGGTCCACCATGAGGAAATAGATGAACTCCTCGCGCCACTCCCTCTCGCAGGACCAGTACGTCTTGCCGGGGATGGGTTTGAGATCGATCTCGGCGATGGAGCGGGGGCTGATCATGGTCTCTCCGGGGTCCGGGGTTCCGCCCTGAAATGATAACATTCCGCGATGACTATGATTGCTCCGATGGCTGCCGCGCTCGTCCTCCTCCTGGCGCCCCCCTGCCCTGCCCTGGCCGCGTCGGCCTCGACAGCCTCTGCCCAGGGCTTCCGGTTCGTTGGCTTCTCGGACAGCAGGGGCCGGGACCGGGGAGTCAATGATGCGGTGCTCTCCCTGCTCGCGGCCCATATCAAGGACGCTTCCGGCGCGGAGCTCGTGGTGTTCCCGGGAGACATGGTCAGCGGAGGCGGGGCGTCCTTCCTGGGGATCCGGGACCAGCTGGCTCACTGGCGGGAGGTCATGGAGCCGCTCTACAACGACGAACGCTTCTTCGGAGCGAGGGTCTATCCCGGGCTGGGCAACCACGAGGTCTGGGGCACCGACGGCGAGAAGGCCTTCCTGGAGGTGTTCCCCAAGCTCCCTGGCAACGGACCCAAGGGCTCGGAGGGGCTGGCCTACTCTTTCGACCGTGGGACCGTCCACTTCGTCATGCTCGACACGACCGGCTCGGGCCCGGGCGGCAAGCAGGGCGCGGCAGGACTGCCCCTGGACTGGCTCAGGAGCGATCTCAAGGCCGCCCGGGAGCGGGGGGCGGAGCACGTCTTCGTCTTCGGGCACGACCCGGCGTTCCCCGTCGCCAGCCACGTCGCGGGCAGCCTGCCCCAGCTCGGCCGCAAGCGGCTGTTCCGGGGCTACGACCTCTCCGGCGTGAAGGCCCGCGACGCGTTCTGGAAGCTCCTGGCCGAGTTCAAGGTGGCGGCCTACGTCTGCGGGCACGAGCACTTGAACGCCATCGAGTCCATCGATGGAGTCTTTCAGGTCGTGGCCGGGGCCGCGGGCGCTCCGCTCTACCGGCCCAATCCCTGCGGCGGGGCCGAGGCAGGGCTTGTGGGCAAGGACCTCGAGGACTTCGAGAAGAGGTCGCCTTACTACGACCTGCTCGGCTACCCCAGCGGCAAGGGAGGCAACTGCCAGGCATCCCCTGATTTCTGGGGGGCCAGCGTGTTCGGCTACTTCCTTTTCGAGGTCGCGGGGGGCTCCGTGACCGTCCAGTTGTGGGGCGTGGAGCCCAAGCCGGACAGCAGGACCGAGGTTCCCGAAGGCGCGTCCGTGCGCCTCCTATACTCCCGCACGCTGCGCTAGATGAGGCGGAAGGTGTCGGTCAGCCTGAAGCCGCGCTTGTTGGCCTCGGCCAGGAAGCGGCCGGCGGGCACCCCGGTCTCGACCGGGTAGGCGCCGGGCTTGGCGATGACGCCCGAGGCGAGCATGTTCGCCACGATGGCGGCCGGAAAGCCTGTGGTGCGCATCATGGCGGTGAGCTTCGTCTTCTCATCGTAGAAGTCCATCATGTCGTAGACCGCCTCGGCCTTCCTGCCGTCCTTGATCCCCCGTGCCGTGACGCGGATGACCACGAGGTCCTTCTCTCCCGGCCGGTCGAAGTGCTTCTCCATCAAGACGGCCGACATGGCCCGGGGCGCGAGCTTGCGGCCCTGGACCTCCACCGGGGTCTGGCTGAAGAAGCCCATGTCGCGCATGGAGTTGATGACCGCGATGTGGCCCGGGTAGCGGATGAGCTTGTTGTCCATCCGCCGCACCTTGCCCGCGTAGGTCCAGGCCATGGTGGAGAGCCCGCCTGAGGCGTGGGCGGCCTCGCACCGGCCCAGGGGGGCCGGCAGGTCGATGAGCTCCGTCTCGCCCAGGCCCGGCACCGAGACGCGCTTGAAGTCGCGCAGGGCGGTCGCGTCCTCCACGTACTCGTTGATGAGCCCGTGGACCGAGAAGGTCAGCATGTAGTTCATGGGAGGGACCGGATGCTGCGGCAGGCCTCCGTCGCGGATGAGGACCTCGTCGGTCTCGTCGAGCTTCTCCATGGCCGCGACCGCGATGGTGTTGATCATGCCGGGCCCGAGGCCGTTGTCCGGGATGACGGTCACGCCCCGCCTCTTGGCGCGGTCGTGCAGGGCGAGTTCCTGGCGCACGATGTCCGTGTTGCCGCCGAGGTCGATGAAGTGGGTGCCGGCCTCAATGGAGGCCTTGGCCAGGCCGAGGTTGAAGAAATAGGGGACGCAGGAGACCGTGACATCGAAGTCCTTGGCGAGCTTCTTGACCCCCGCGAGGTCCGAGGCGTCGAGCCTCTTGGTCTCGACCTTCGGGGACTTGAGCCACTTCTTGACCGCGGCAAGACCCTTCTCGGAGACGTCCGCGAGGACCAGCTTCTGCGTCCTCGGGTCCTTGAGGAGGTCATAGGCGCACGCCCGGCCCTGCATGCCGCTGCCGATGATGAGGTATCTCATGGGCCGATTCTACCATTTCGCCTGGGTCTTCTGAGACGGCCCAAGGTGCCCCGAGGACTCATGCCGGGGCCGGGGGTTCCTGATACCATATCGCCATGAAGACACCGCTCCTTCTTTGCGCCCTGTGGGCACTGCTTCCGGCCGTGGGCTCGGCCCAAAGCGTCCTCTCCTTCCCTGATTTCTTCCTCCAGCTTTCCGAGATCCCCACGCCGGAGCTCTCCAGGATGGAGGACCTCATCCGGGTCGTGTCCGTGAGCCGGGACTCCCGTGAGCTCATCGAGACGCTTCGTTCCATCGACAACTGGACCCGGGGGGTCACGGCCGAGGAGGAGATGCTCCTGGTCGCGGCCCTTCAGAGCGCGGCCTCGAACCCGGTCCTCGACGCCTCGGTGAGGGCCAAGGCCGTGGATTCCTTGGGCCGCGCGTGCCTGTGGCTCCAGTCCGACGTCCGGCTCAGCGACGCTTTCTTGGCCTTGGTGGACATCGTGAAGGCGGACCACCCGCTCGACAACCGCCGCGACTTGAGACTCCCGGCCCTCATGGGCCTCGCCCGCGCCATCCACCGCGTGCCATCCTTCAACCGGAGCCTGGTCGAGTCCATCCTCAACGCTTCCTTCGATGTCATCCACGACAACAGCGCGGCCCAGGAGAACATCCTGGCCCTGGCCGTGGTCCAGAAGTACCTCCTCAGCCACGGCTCGGCGGACCTGTTCCGGTGCCGCGGCCTGGACCGGCGCTTCGAGGCGGAGATCCTCGGCCCCGTGGAGATGAACCTTCCCAGCCTCTACGGCGACATGAACCGGCCGCTGGAGTACCGGTACCACCTCGTGCGCGCCCTCATCCTCGTGGGCTGGTCCCGCCACGCCGACCAGTCCAACCTGCGGCACCGCTGCAGGCAGGTCCTGCGGAACATGGAGCCCCTGGAGACCGACCCGCAGCTCAGGCGGCTCGTGGAGACGTATTCCCGGGACTCGCGCTAGGCCGGGCTCGCCGCTGCCGGCACAATGGTATGATGGTGACATGGCCGCGCCGCGGAAGTTCCTGGGGATAGAGCTCACGTTCCGGAGCAGCGGGAAGCATCCTGAGTCGGGCTTCCACTACCTGCTCGTCCTTCCCTGTTTCCTCGTCGGCATCGACACCGCGTTCACGCATTTCTTCTACCTGGCCGTCGGGGTGGGAGCGTCCAAGGAGGCTCTCGCCAGGGTGATGGGCTACGGCGCGGATACGATGCCTCGGCTCTGGTCCCTCAGCACGCTCTGCCTCTACGTCCCCATCCTGGCCTGGTACTGGCCGATCCGGAAGTACATCCAGACCCACGACGAGCGCCTCCGCGACAAGGTGCGCCGCCGCCTCGCGAACCTCCTCCCCGCCATGCTCTGGCTCTTCGGTCTCGTGCTGGTCATCCGGGTCGGCACGCACCTGCTCCAGTTCCGCTCCGTGCTGGACCCGGGGCTCTTCTGGAAGTACAACCTGCCGGCCATGCTCCTCTCGGTCGCCTCCCAGTTCTGCTTCGCCGGGATCATGCTCTCCAACACCGTGGGCACCGCGGGCGGGCCTCTCTACGACAGGCTCTATACCAAGGAGGAGCTCCAGGTCTCCCGGGGAGGGCGCGACCTGCCGCTCGTGTGGAAGATCGCGATCCTGATCCTGTCCACGGCGGTGATCCCGCTTATCATGGTCTATCTCTCCCTGAGGTCTTTGCACGGCGTGGGAGGCTTCGAGCTCCAGGCCCTCAACAACCTGGTCATCAACTCCATGGCGGCCCTCTTCGTCGGCATCGGGGTCCTGCTCGGCACCCTCCAGAGGCCGATCGACGGGCTCATCGCCAAGATGCGGCGCCTGGCCGGGGGGGACTTCGACGTCAAGACCCGCGTCTACTTCGGCGACGAGGTCGCCCAGCTCAAGGCCAACTTCAACAGGATGGTGGACCAGCTCAGGGAGCGCGAGGCCCTGCGCGAGACCTTCGGCAAGTACGTGTCCGTGGAGGTGGCGCGCAAGCTGATGGCCTCCAAGGGCGCGGATCTCGGCGGTGAGGAGATCGAGGCCACCGTGCTCTTCTGCGACATCCGGAACTTCACGCCCATGAGCGAAAGGATGACCGCCCGACAGGTGGTGGATTTCCTCAACGAGTACTTCTCCTTCGTCACCAAGCCCATCATGGAGCACCACGGGGTCATCAACAAGTTCATGGGCGACGCGGTCATGGCCGTCTACGCGCCCATCCTGGGCTCGCAGGACCATGTGGCTGACGCCCTGCGCTCGGCCCAGGGGATGCGGGAGGCGCTCACGGCCTTCAATGCTTCGGGGAAATATCCGGGAGAGACGCGCTTTGGCATCGGCATCCAGACCGGGGCGCTCGTGGCCGGCAACGTGGGCACGCTCGCGCGCCTGGAGTACACGGTCATCGGGGACACGGTCAACGTGGCGTCGCGCCTGGAGTCCGCGACCAAGGAGGTTGGCGTGGACATCCTGGTCGGCGAGGACGTCTACCGCAGGGCGAAGGAGGCCTTCGGGGAGGCCGCGTTCCGCGGGGTGGGCGAGGTCAGCATCAAGGGCAAGAGCGCGCCGCTCCGGCTCTACGCGGTCCAATGAAGGAGGCACGATGAGCATCAAAGGCTACGCCGCATTCGGGCCTGGAGAGGCCCTTAAGCCGTTCTCGTACGACCCGGGCCCGCTCGGTCCGCATGACGTCGAGCTCGAAGTGACGCACTGCGGCATCTGCCACAGCGACGTCCACCTCATCGACAACGACTGGGGCATCACCAAGTACCCGGCCGTGCCGGGCCACGAGGTCGTGGGCACGGTGAGGGACCTGGGCCCCGAGGTCCGGGGCCTGTCCAAGGGCGACCGGGTCGGCGTGGGCTGGCAGGCGGGTTCGTGCCTGTGCTGCGAGTGGTGCGTGTCCGGGCAGGAGAACCGCTGTCGCGAACAGGCCGCCACCTGCGTGGGGCATCACGGGGGCTTTGCCGAGGCCTTGCGGGTGGACGGGCGCTTCGCCTTCCCCATCCCCGAAGCCCTGGCCTCGGAGCACGCCGCGCCGATGCTGGGCGGCGGCATCACGGTCTACACGCCCCTGCGGGCCCATGCCCACCCGTGGTCGCGTGTCGGGGTGGTCGGCATCGGGGGTCTGGGGCATTTCGCGGTCCAGTTCGCCCGGGCTTTCGGGTGCGAGGTCACGGCCTTTTCCACCACCGCAGAAAAAGAGAAGGAGGCGGGTAAGCTCGGCGCGCACCGCTTCGTGCTGTCCTCCGACGCTGGCCAGATGAAGGAGGCCGCGGAGTCCCTGGACCTCATCATCTCCACCGTGTACGCGGACCTGGACTGGGAAGCTTGGATGCGGGTCCTGCGGCCCGGAGGCGTCCTCTCTCTGGGCGGCGTCTCGGACAAGCCCCTCAACATCCAGCCAGGCACCCTCCTGCTGGGCAAGAAGGCCGTGGTCGGGAGCACCATCGGCTCGCGCTCGGCTATGGCCGAGATGCTCGGCCTGGCCAGCCGCCACGGCATCAAGGCCTGGGCCGAGACCGTGCCCCTGTCCAAGGTCAACGAGGCCGTGGACCGGACGCGCAAGGGCCGTGCGCGCTACCGGATGGTCCTCAAGATGTAATCGGGGTCAGCGGTTGTCTTCGCCGCCGACCACGACGTACGAGGAGGACTGGAGGGTCGCTGACTCGGCGTAGGTGGAGACCACGGCCACTACCTGGCCGATGTAGCCGCCGGTCTTCCACTCCGTCTCGCCGGTCTCGGGGTTGAAGGCTCCAGCCACGACCTGGCCGCGGTAGGCGCCGTTCTTCCACTCGACTTCGCCGAGCTTGGGGTTGTAGACCCCGGCCACGATCTGGCCGCGGTAGGCGCCATTCTTCCACTCGACTTCGCCGAGCTTGGGGTTGTAGACGCCTGCCACGATATGGTCCCTGTAGGCGCCGGTCCTCCACGCGACCTCGCCGAGTTTGGGGTTGTAGACGCCGGTCACGACCTGGCCGCGGTACTCGCCGCTCCTCCACTCGGCTCCCCCGAGCTTGGGGTTGTAGACGCCGGTCACGACCTGGCCGCGGTACTCGCCGCTCCTCCACTCGACTTCGCCGAGCTTGGGGTTGTACGCCCCGGCCACGACCTGGCCGCGGTATTCGCCGCGCCTCCATTCGATGGACCCGCTGCTCGGATTGAAGACGCCGGCCACGCACTGGCCGCGGTATTCGCCCTCGAGGGTCTCGATGGAACCGCTGAGCGCGGCAGCGCGGGCCGCGGCCTGGCGGTCCGTGATGCCGGTCTGGAAGGCGGCGGCGGCGGCCTTGAAAGCGGAGAGCATGGTCCCCGCGGAGTCCTCTAAACTTGCGGCGCGGGCGGTTCCGGCGAGGACGATCGCGGCGGACGCGACAGCAAGGGTCTTCAGCATCGGTGAACCTCCGGGCTCGAGCCCATGAAAAACGGCAAAACACATTATAAGACCTTCCGGCCCGCGAGGGGCTAGGCCCTTCGGGTCTGCTGGCTCGGACAGAAGACCCAGCCGCGGGTGGGCCCAAAGGCCTATGTCTGGTTGGGCGGGCGGAGCGCATCGCGAGGGGGTTCGGGGGTTCCTGCGTAGAGCGCGGCCAGGGCCGCGAAGGTCCTCTCCGGGCTGAAGTCCCTCACGACGCGCTGCCTGCCCGCCTCTCCGAGCCTGCGCCGGAGCGCGGGGTCTCCGGCCAGCTCGAGGCAGCGCTCGAGCAGGGCGGCCTCGTCTGCCGCGATGAAGCCGGTCTCGCCGTGGAGGACCGCGTCCCTGTTGCCCGGAACGTCCGAAGCGACCACAGGCAGGCCCAGGGCCATGGCTTCGAGCACGGCGTTGGGCAGTCCTTCCCAGCGCGAGTAGTGGACGAAGACGTCCGCGCTGGCGAGCCTTTCCAGCGCCTTCTCCGGCGGAAGCCAGCCCGTCACTTCGAGGACCTTGGTCAGCCCGAGGCGGCTGAAGGAATCCCGGAAGGCCTCTTCCCCGTCGCCTCCGCCCACCCACACGGCCTTGGCGCCGGGCCGGCGCTCCGCCAATCCCTGGGCCAGGCGGACGAAGGCTTCCGGGTGCCGGGCATAGGTGAGTCTCCCGCAGGCCGCGACCACGATATCCTCGCGCGCGCTCGGAGGTCCCGGCTCCGCGGTCTTTCCGAGGAAGGGGTCAGGCACGACGCGGACGGGCATGCCCCAGCTTAAGGCGCTCGCGAGCAAGGCTTCGCTGGGGCTGACCGCCACGATCTCCCCGACCCAGGAGACCGAGGCTTCGAGCGTCCAATAGAGGAAGCGGGACAAAGGGGAGCGGTCCTGCTGGAGGAAGCCATAGCCTCTCGGGGAGTAGAACACCAACGGGACTCCGGCCGCCCAAGCAGCGAGCCTGGCCAGGACGCCTGCCTTGGAGGAGTGGGCGTGGACGACGTCCGGTTTCTCCCGGAGGAAGATTCGGCGAAGCTCGAGGAACGCGGTCAAGTCCTTGAAGGGCGCGATCTCCCGCGTCATCGCCGGGATGAAGAAGGCGGTCGCCGCGCCTTTGGCCATGGCGCGGTACTCCGCCGGCTTCCCGTCGCGGACAGCGTAGACGAGGCCGAGGTCGAACCGGGCCGGATCGAGACCGTTGCAGATGGCGGCGACCTGGTTGCCGGTCCCGCCGGGGCCCCCGCACTCGAGGACCTGGAGGACCTTGCGTCTGCCGTCCGCGGGCCTGCGCCGCTCCGCGATGAGGGAGAATGCGAAGGGAAAGAGCATGGGCAAAAACGCGAGCTTGTGTCTCGCTGCGGAGCCGAGGTCGAACTCGAGCAGGGCCGATCCGGCCGACATGACGCAGAAGAACCCGAGGAGGAGGAGCCGTCCCGGAGTCTTGGGTCCCGCCGCCGCGGCTCCAAGACCCGCCAGCGCCAGGAGGAGGATGGCGAGGTTCTCGAAAGAAGCGAGGATCCTTCCCGGATTGCCTTCGAGGGGATAGAGTCCGGGCAGGGGCATGAAGAGGGCGTAGAAGGCGCCCTTGGGAAGGAAGACCGCCACGTCCCCCCATGTCCGGAACTCCACGCCGTAGAAGAGCTGGGTGCCGATCCTGCGGCCCTTGTAGATCTGGGCCCAGGCTTGGTCCGAAACCTGCTGGCTGTGGCGCAGGTCGGAGAACCACCTGGGGCTCCAGCGCGGGGACGCCGCGGGGGCAGGGGCTTCCTCGACGCCCGGCACGATGCCCGTGTCCCGCGCTGGGGCCAGGTCGGGGCGCTCGGTCCGCACCGTCATCTGGAGGGGACCGGAGAAGAGGCTGGCGGAAAGCGGCCTGTAGGCCAATGGCGCCAGGACCGCGGCTGCCAAGCAGAACAGGGGAGGAAGGACGTCCTTGCGGAGCCTGGCGGCGAGCAGGGCCGCGAAGAGCGCGGCCGGCGCCGCGATGGCCGCGATCGCAGCCATGAGATACGAGCGTTGGAATCCTGTCAGGAGGAGGCAGAGGAAGGCCCCGAACCCGGCCAGGGCCGCCCTGCGACGGCTCTCGAGGGTCATGGCCTTCAGCAGCAGGCCCAGGCTGGCGAAGGCGCAGAGCATGGCCGGGCCGTCCTTGAAGTTCTGCGAGGTCATGAAGACATGGGAGGGCCAGAGGGCCGTGAAGCCCGCGGTCAGAAGGACCGTCCGCGGCCCGAAGACCAGGCCGACGGCCCAGGCCAGGGCCGCGACAGCGAGGCTGCCGATGAGGGCGTTGGCCAGCTTGGCCGCCAGCGGGTGGAAGCCGGTGATGGAGTAGAGGGCCGCCAGGGAGAGCGCGTGCAGCCGCTTGGCGGGCGAGACCGGCGGCACATAGGAGCGGCCCTCCCTCCAGGCCGCGAGCACGTCGGAGGCCATCTCGTCGGCGTACCGGGCGTCGGTGAAGTAATATTCCGGCATGAGGGGAACGCTCTCGGTGACCACGGCCAGGCCCAGCCGCAGAGCCAGGGCGAGGAGGAAGACCGTCAGGAGAGGATGACGCCTGG
Source organism: Elusimicrobiota bacterium (assembly GCA_041662295.1). Classification (GTDB taxonomy): domain Bacteria; phylum Elusimicrobiota; class Elusimicrobia; order UBA1565; family UBA9628; genus JACQWX01. The sequence continues at coordinate 16,652 of JBAZSR010000057.1, forward strand.
CGCTGGTGAGCAGCCTAGTCCAGGACACGGTACTTCAGAAGGCAGCCCATGTAGGCGAGGGCCGCGGTCCATGTGATCTTTTTGCCCTCGGCATAGGTCCGGCCGTTGTAGGAGACGGGGACCTCGAAGAGCCGCAGGCCGGCCTTGCAGACCTTGGCCGTGAGCTCGGCCTCGATGCCCCAGCGGTCGGAGCGCAGGGTCAGGGCCTTGAGCTTGTCCGCGGCGAAGGCCTTGTAGCAGGTGCCCATGTCCGTGAGGTTCACGTCGTAGAGGATGTTGGTCACGAGCGTCAGGCCGCGGTTGGCGAGGTAGTGCCAGAAGAAGAGGACGCGGTGCGGGCTTCCCAGGAAGCGCGAGCCGTAGGAGACGTCGGCCTTGTCCTCGATGAGGGGCTTGAGAAGCGCGGCGTAGTCGTCCGGGTCGTACTCGAGGTCCGCATCCTGGATGACCACGAAGTCCCCGGTGGCGTGCTCGAGCGCGGTCCTCAGGGCCGCGCCCTTGCCGCGGTTGCGGTCGTGGAAGACCACCTTGGTCTCGGGCCCGAGAGGCCCCTTGAGGATCTCGACGGTCCCGTCGGTCGAGCCGTCGTCGACCACGATGATTTCCTTGGCCAGGGGCACCTCGGCCTTGAGGACGCGGCTGAGGAGTTCCAGCACGGTCGCCCGTTCGTTGAAGACCGGGACGAGGATGCTGAGCCTGCGCATCAGGCCTGCGAGCCCTCGGAGGACGGAGCCTCCGCCGCGGCCCCTGTCCGTTCGGAGGGGCCCTTCGGCGCGGAGGCGCGAGGGCGGGCCAGGGTCTCTGAGCCGAGGACGTCGGCGAGCCAGGAGGTGGAGGCTTGCCGGACGTGCGTGCGGCCGAGGCCGAAGAGGTCGTCTCCCGGCTCGTTGCGGCAGGCCTCGCCCGTGAACGCCAGGCGGTAGCCGGACTTGCCGATGCGGTTCGCCCAGTCTTCCGCGGTCTGTCCCCAGGGCCAGGCGAAGGCGGAGCAGGGAAAGCCCGTCTGCCGCTCGACCGTCTGGCGGGAGAGGAGGATCTCGTCCTCGAAGCTCGCGTAGGGCCTTTCCGTCTTGAAGCACCGGTGGGTGTGCGTGTGCGCGCCGAGCTCCCAGACTCCGGAGGCGGCCATGGCCTTGATCTCTCCCCAGGAGAGGAAGCCGTCCGGACCGTGCTCCATGGTGCGGGTGTCCGCAATGGCCCCGCCGTCTTCGCTCGTGAGGCGCTTGAGCGGGGAGAGGGTGGGGAAGGCCGTGGGGATGAAGAGCGCGGCGGTCATGCCGTATTTCTTGAGGAGGGGGTGGGCATAGACCCAGTTGTCTCCATAGGCGTCGGCGAAGGTCAGGACCAGGGACTTCTCAGAGACAGGGGCGGTCCCAGCCACGTGCGCTTCAAGGGTCGCGAGCTGGATGGTATGGTAGCCCTTCTCCTCGAGCCAGCGAAGGTGCGTCTCGAAGACCTCGGGTGTGATGGCTCGGTCCGGCGCGACATGGTGGTACGTGAGGACGGGGACAGCGGTCATTCTCGGTGGCCTCCTGTGAGTGAAGACCGGTATTTTACCAAATTCCAGACCGGCCTGGGCGGAGCAGGCCGGCTGGTTCAAGTGGTATCATATCGCCCGCATCGCGAAATACGGCA
>JBAZSR010000058.1:0-18203 GCA_041662295.1 Elusimicrobiota bacterium
TCGGCATCGACCTCGTCGCCATGTCGGTCAACGACCTGATCTGCTGCGGCGCCAAGCCCCTGATCTTCCTCGACTACTACGCCACCGGCAAGCTCAAGCTCAACACGTCCAAGAAGATCATCGCCGGCATCATGGAAGGCTGCCGCCAGGGGCATTGCGTCCTGCTCGGCGGCGAGACCGCGGAGATGCCCGGCTTCTACTCCAAGGGCGAGTACGACCTCGCGGGCTTCTCGGTCGGGATCGTGGAGCGCTCGCAGGTGGTGGACGGCTCCAAGATCTTCCCGGGAGACCTCCTTCTCGGCCTGCCCTCCTCGGGCCTGCACTCCAACGGCTTCTCCCTGGTGCGCAAGGTCTTCTCCGACGCGGGGCTCCGGCGGCGGGGCCGGGAGCTTCTGACGCCCACGCGCATCTACGTCCCCGAGATCGCCAGGCTCCAGGAGGGGCTCCGGGAGGCGGGACAGATCATCCTCGGCATGGCCCACATCACAGGCGGCGGCATCGTGGAGAACCTTCCCCGGATCCTGCCGGCCGGGACCCGGGCGGTGCTCCAATCCCATGCCTGGAAGGTGCCGGCCGTCATGCGCGACATCCAGCGGGAGGGCGGCGTCTGCGAAGCCGAGATGTGGCGCACCTTCAACATGGGCATCGGCATGATCGTCGTGATCCGTCCCACCGCGCTGGAGACGGCGCGGAAGATCCTGCCCGAGCTCAAGCTCATCGGGGAGATCACGGCGGGCAAGAGAGAGGTGCGGATCGAATGAAGAAGATCGCGGTCTTCGCCTCTGGGGAGGGGACGAACCTCCAGGCCCTCATCGACGCGGTCCGGGCCCGCCGCATCCACGGGCAGATCGTCCTGGTCGTTTCGAGCAGTCCCGACGCCGGGGCCCTCAGCCGCGCCCGCAGGGCCGGCATCGAGACGCTGACGGCCGGGCCCAAGGACTTCCCCACCCCGGAGGAGTACAGCGCCCGCCTCGCCCACGAGTGCAAGACCCGCGGGGTGGAGCTGGTCTGCCTCGCAGGCTTCATCCACCAGCTCAAGGAGCCCTTCCTCAAGGAGTTCCGCTGGCGCGTCCTGAACATCCACCCGGCCCTCCTGCCCGCCTTCGGCGGCAAGGGCATGTACGGCCGCCGCGTGCACGAGGCGGTCCTGGCCTCGGGCGCGAAGGTCAGCGGCTGTACCGTCCACTTCGTGGACGAGCAGTACGACCACGGGTGGACCGTCAACCAGGCCGCGGTGCAGGTCCTGGCCTCGGACACCCCGGAGACCCTCGCCGCGCGCATCCGGGCCCAGGAGCACTGGCTCTACCCCAAGGCGGTCGCCCTCTTCTGCGCCAACCGCGTCGTGGCCGACGAGACGGGCGTCAAGGTCCTGCCTTCGCCCTTGGAGCGCTCGACGCGCATCCGGCGGGCCCTGCTGTCGGTCTCCGACAAGCGCGGCCTCGTCGAGTTCGCCAAGGCCCTCGAGGACCTGGGCGTGGAGATCGTCTCCACCTCCGGCACGGCCAAAATCCTCCAGGAGGCGGGCGTCGCCACCCGGCCCATCGACAACCTGACGGGCTTCCCCGAGATCCTCTCCGGCAGAGTGAAGACCCTCCATCCCGCCATCCACGGCGGCATCCTCTTCAGGCGCCAGGACCCCGAACAGTCCCGCGAGGCCGAGCTCATGGGCATCGAGCCCATCGACCTCGTCGCGGTCAACCTCTACCCCTTCGCCCAGACCGTGGCGGGGCTCCCGTCCCCCTGGGCCCTCGAGGCCATCGAGCAGATCGACATCGGCGGCGTGGCCCTCATCCGGGCCGCGGCCAAGAACTTCGAGCACGTGGCCGTGCTCGTCTCGCCGACCGACTACGCCGCGGTGGTCCGCGAGATGGAGTCGTCCGGGGGCCAGCTCGACGCCGGGACCCGGCGCAGGCTCGCTCTGGCCGCCTACCGCCACACCGCGGGCTACGACGCCATGATCGCCAAGGCCTGGCAGCGGGCGCTCGCGCCCGTGGCCTCCTCCCCGTCCGGGGCGGCCCTGCCCGAGGAGGCCCCGGCCGGCCCGGCCCCCTCCGAGTCCTTCCCGGAGACGCTCACGGTCACGCTCCACAAGGCCCAAGACCTGCGCTACGGCGAGAACCCTCACCAGAAGGCCGCGCTCTACAGCCGGGACACGGCGCCCAAGTGGCGCCAGCTCCACGGCAAGGAGCTTTCCTACAACAACCTCCTCGACGCAAGCGCCGCCTGGGAGGCGGTCTGCGAATTCCAGGAGCCCGCCGCGGTCGTGGTCAAGCATCTCTCGCCCTGCGGCGCGGCGGTGGGCAGGGACGCGGCCGCGGCCCTCGCCGGAGCCTGGGCCTGCGACCCCCTCTCCTCCTTCGGCGGCATCCTGGCCTTGAACCGCCCCATGCCCGCCGAGGCCGCGGCCGCGCTCTCAAGCCGCTTCCTCGAGGTCGTCATCGCCCCCGGCTTCGACGACGAGGCCTTGGCGCTCCTGCGCAAGAAGGCCAACCTCAGGCTCATCCTCCGGCAGGACCCGCCCTCCCACAGCCTGGTCCTGCGCTCCATCGGCGCCGAGGTCCTGGCGGCCGAGCCCGACCACATGACCTTCGGCGGAAGCTTGAAGACCGCGACAAGGCGCGCCCCGACCAAGGAGGAGGAGGCCGCCCTGCGCTTCGCCTGGATGGCGTGCAAGCACGTCAAGTCCAACGCCGTGGTCCTGGCGACCACCGGGGCCACGGTGGGCATCGGCGGGGGGCTCACCTCCCGCGTGGACAGCGTCAAGGTCGCCGGCATGAAATTCCAGACCTACCTCAAGGACAACCCAAAGCCAGGGGTCCTCGTGCTGGCCTCGGACGGGTTCTTCCCCTTCCGCGACGGCGTGGACGAGGCCGCGGCCCTGGGCGCCACGGCCCTCATCCAGCCCGGCGGCTCGGTCAAGGACAGCGAGGTCATCGCCGCGGCCGATGAGAAGGGCCTGGCCATGGTCCTGACCGGCATGAGGCACTTCCGGCACTGAGATGGGCTTCAAAGGCGTCGCCGGAACGCTCGGCCTGGTGCTGATGAGCTTCTCCAATCACGCCAAGGCCCTCCCAGCCTGGGAACTCGTGGTCATCGGCCTCTTCATGGCCGTCTCGGTCTACATCTGCGTTCGCGCCTGGCTCAAATGCCGGCAGGAGCGGGCCGAGGAAGGGCCCGCCAAACCCGAAGCCCCTCGCCAATCGGACTGACCCGTCGGGCGATCCAGCCCCCCCTCACGCCCCAGCCGGAAGAGATGGTGCGCCTCCAAGACTCCGTATACGAGTGGTGCGTCATAACACGCCACCCGCACACAGAGTCTCCGCCCCCCCATGGGACTGAAGGCTCAACGCCTCCCATTCACCCGCATCGGCTGGCTGGACTATTGACGGTGATGGCCTGCTGGGATCAGAGGCCGGCAGCCAGGTCCCGGATGGCCCTGAGGCTGCCCTCCACCGCCATGGCCATCCTGCGGTAATCGAGCGATTCCGGCGTGTCCGTGGGCTTGTGGTAGTTCTTGTTGCGGAAGAAGGCCGTATCCGTGACCATGGCCGCCGGATAGCCCTGGGTCCAGAACGAGGCGTGGTCCGAATAGTCGATGCCGGGCACGAAAGGCGGGGCCGTGATGGAGTAGACGGCTAGGCCAAAGCCGCTCATGGCCCGCCTGACCGGCCGAGCGAGAGAGCCCGAGGCGTGGTTCGTGACCACGCCGATGAAGTCCCCCTTGTCCGGGAAGAGCAGGTCCATGAGCACCGAAGGCGTGTCCTGGCTGCCCGGCAGATCGCTGTAGAAGCCGAGCATCTCGAGCGAGAGCATGGCCCGAACCCGGACCCCTTCCTTCTTGAGCCCTGCCGCGTGCCGGGCGCTGCCCATGAAGCCGGTGCCGAAGAGGGGCGGCTCCTCCATGGTGTAGGCAACGAGATCCACCCGCAGAGGAGGAGGGTCCTTGCCCAGGAACCGGGCGAGCTCCAACACTGCGGCCGCGCCGCTGGCGTTGTCGTCAGCGGCCGGGAACGGACCGAAAGCGTCGTAGTGCGCGCCCACGACCACGCGCTCCCCTGTCTCCGGACCGAAGCTCGCGATGACGTTGCGGAACGGGCCCTTAATCTCCTTCTTGTTGCGCTGATTCCACCACGGCACGGAATAGACCTGCTCGGACACACGACCCCCGGAGGCCTTGAACTCCCGGGCGACATAGGCCGCGATCTTGTCGAGGTTCTCGGTGTGGTCCCAGTCCCTGGGAATGGCTGCCGCGATGTAGCGCACATGGGCTTCGAGCCTGGCAGGGGCCACTCCCTCCGGGGCCTTGGTCCCGATCCAAGGCAACGACGGCCTTCGGACGTAAAAGAAAACCCCGGAGGCCAGGAGAGCCAGTAACCCGGCGAGCGCCGCGAGGAAGCCCAGCCGCACGGGCCTTGCGCTCACGGCTTGATGATGCGGATGGCCAGCCAGGGGGTGAGGTTGAAGACGAGGATAAGGATCTTATAGAAGGCCATCCCAGCGTAGTGGATGGCATCGAACCTCTCCGGCGTTATGCTGAACCACCTGCCGTGCAGCTGATGGATGAGGTCGCGGTTCCACACGACCATCGCAAACCAGAAGCACAGGATCGCCAGATTGAGGATGGTGCACCAGAGCAGGAACCGCTCAGCCTTCTTCACTTCCACAAGACACCTCCTGAGCCCGGCAACGCGAACAGCAGGGATATCTTACCATGGCCCGGACCCTGGCAAGCTGGGAGGTTCCCTGTTATACTGGGGGGCATGAGGGCCCATCACCTCATGCTCGTTGCCGCTATCCTGCCTTTTGCCGCGCTGTTCTGCTCAGCCGGGGGCCTCTGCCCATCCGACCAAGAGCAGTCCCTTTCCTCGTCTGACGCGGTCCAGGAAGCCCTCCAGGACATCGGGATCAAGAAAGACAGCGGGCTCAAGGACGCGGCCCGCATCTACGCGTGGCTCAGGCGGCCGGGGAACTTCGACACGAAAGCGACCGGCGGATCCGAGGTGGGCAAAAGCACTCTCCAAAGCATCCTCTCCTCGAAAAAGCTCACCGGGTGCCATGACTGGGGCCTGGCCGTGTCCGGCCTGCTGGCCGCGGCGGGTTACCGCGCGTCCTTGGTCGACGGGGTCAGCGTCAAGGGGTGGAAGGAGAAGCGCGAGGGCGCCAATAATGGGTACGTCGGCCATATCTTCGTCGACGCTGACCTGGACGGCCGCCGGGTGCTGCTGAACTCCACCGAACCCCGCTACCTCGAGGGCTATGACCCCGAAAGCCCGGTCATCCCCATGAGTCATTACGATTCAAGCCTCTTCTATGTCCTGGACAAGGGAGCCGATCCCGCCAGCTACTCAACACCGATCCATTCGAATAGCGAGCTGCAGAAGCGCATGGACACGCTCGCCCTGAGCGCGGACCTCGAGAACCTGCCCAAGACCAAGGGCCCGGGCACGGACCTGCCGCCCGTGCCCGGGGCTCAGCCGATCCTGTGCGACTCCGCCTTCGCGGCCAGGACCCAGCCTGACAGGTCGAGGAGGGGCGTCGTGCTCCAATACCGCCAAGCCGGTCTCGACGTCTACATCGCCAAGGGATCCGGCAAGTACGCGCTCCTCCGCTACCCCTACGGCCGCGTCTTCAAGGAACAGGAGCCCGCTGTCCTCTTCTTCGACACCCGCCAGAACCTCAAGCAGTACCTGAGGACCCTGGGGTCTCCGGACTAGGCCAGCCCTCCCAGGCCGCTTCGATCCCCGCGTGCCGGTGCTTCAATTCATCGAGGAGTTTGCCTTGGCCTCTTGCGCTGCCATGGCGGCGCACAAGGGGCAGTCCGCCTCATAGGCGTAGTGACTGGCATCGACCAACCGGGGCGTCGCACCCGCGAGAAACTCGACCAGGGCCTTGGCGACTTCTCCGGCCAGGGCCTCGTGCATCACGACGCCGTAGAGGGCGTCCCCCTTCTCCAGAGATACGCAGAAACTGCCATCCTCCCCCCGTAGAACCTCCAAAGACGAGCGCATCCCCCTGCGCAGCAACATCCTCCCCTCATCGCCGTTGAGCAGTTCTCTGAAAGCATCCTCGACATCTTCCGCCTCGGGCCGAAGCCCGATGAGCGCGCCATTGAGATAGAGTTCCATGCCACCTCCCGGACCAGAGGGTCCACTCTATATACGAGCGACCCCCCGAAAAAGTTCCCTGCCTCTGCACAGGTCACAGCCCCTCCGAGAAAGGAGGCCGCAAGCTTGCTACAATCACCCCCATGAGACTCGGCATGGTCGGACTCCAGGCAGCAGGAAAGAAGACCCTCTTCGGCCTTCTGACGGGCTCCACACCCTCGCAGGTCCCTCCCTCGGGCCTCCCCGGGGTCTTCAAGGTCGTCGACCCCCGCGTCGACACCCTGAGCGCCCTCTACGTCCCGGAGAAGACGATCTACGCCCAGATGGACCTCACCCTCCTGCCGGACGTGGAGAAGACCGAGGGGAAAGCCCCCTGGCTCAACGACGTGCGCCTGCTCGACGGCCTGGCCCTGGTCATCCGCGCCTTCCCGGACGAGACCGTGTTCCACCCTCTTGGCTCCGTGGACCCCCTGAGGGACGCCCAGCTCTTCATCTCGGAGCTTCTGTTCGCGGACCTGCTCCTGCTGGAGAAGCGCAAGGACAAGCTCACCGACGAGATCAAGCGCGCCAGGAGCGCGGAGAAAGAGAAGGAACTCGAGCTCCTCGGCCGCCTCGCGAGCGTGGTCGAGGCCGGGGGCGGCGTGGCCGGGGCGGGTCTTGGCGAGGCGGACCGCCGCCTCATCTCGCACTACCAGTTTTTGACCGACAAGCCGCTGGTCGCGGTCATCAACTCGGCCCACGGCTCGGACGTCTCGGCCGTGGAGAAGGGGCTCGCCCCCTTCTACGGAGGCCGCATCAAGGCCGTGGCCTGCGACCTCAAGCTCGAGGCCGAGATCGCGGCCATGACCGAACCGGCAGAGCGCAAGGAGTTCCTCGACGGCATGGGCATCAAGGAGCCCGCGGTGGCGCGCCTCACCCGCGTGCTCTACGACGCCCTGGGCCTGATGTCCTTCTTCACCACCGGCAAGGACGAGGTTCGGGCCTGGACCGTGCGCAAGGGCTCGACAGCCCCCCAGGCCGCGCGCGCCATCCACACGGACCTTGAAAGAGGCTTTATCCGCGCCGAGGTCATGAAGTACGCGGACCTCGTGGGCCTGGGCAGCGAGGAAGCGGTGTCCAAGGCCGGCAAGGCGGGCTTGAAGGGCAAAGACTACGTGGTCGAGGAAGGCGACATCGTCCACATCCGCGCCGCCAACTAGGCGTCCCTCCTACCTGGGGGTCAGGGTGGACCAGCCCGTCAAGCGCAGGTACAGCGAGCGGAGTTCCTGCAGGACCCTTTCTCCAGGCGAGAGCCGGGGCATGGTGTGGACCTCAGCGCGGTCGGGCTTCTGCTCCCATCCCCCCTCGGCCGCAGACGGCGTCTTCTCAATATCCTGGAGGGACTTCGCGGGAAGGCCCTTGAGAAAGCGGGGCGCGAAGAGGAAGAGGACCCCGGCAGCCACGAAGAGCAAGGACATGGGCAGGAGCATGCCTGGGAAGGCCGGGGTGTGCGCCTTGGCCATGAGGCTGAAGAAGCCGTAGCCCAGGGAGACCGCGGCGTTGAAGAGGGAGCTCTGCACGCCGATGAACCTCTCCGAGGACTCCTTCGGCACGTTCTTGTAGAAGTGGCTCGAGAGGGCCACGCTGGCCGGCCCGAAGAAGAGGCCCATCATCAGGACCGAGAGGAACAGGACCGGAATGTTGCCCCAGAACAGGAGCGGCAGGGCGATGAAGGAGAACCCGGCGCCCAGGTACTTGATCCAGCCCTTGTTCGTCATGCGGCCGCTCAGGGCCATGAGCAGGCCAGCGGCAGCCAGGACCGGACCCACGGCCAGCCAGTTGCCCGGGAAGAGCCTCAGGACCACCCAGGCCGCAGCCAGGCCGAGCACGCCCAGCCGGATGAGGGTCTGGCTGTTCACGAGGCCGAGAAAGGGGAGGCGCGGCCGGCCGAGCGAGGCCTGGCTCGTGTTGGAGATGAGCTGTCCGAAGAAGAGCGCGCCCAGGAGGTTGCTCAGGAGCTCGGCCTTGCCTGCCTTGCCGACCAGGGTCTCGGCCATGAGCGGCAGACCGAAGTACTGCAGGGGGAAGAAGAGGAACGCGCCGGCCAGCATGAAGAGGAGCGTGTTGCGCAGGGACTTGTCCTGCCAGAGCTTGCCGAAGGTCCCGGTGCGCGTGATCCAGAACAGGAGCGCGATGGTCGCCGGGATGGTGCTGCCCAGGACGAAATAGAGGCCCAGCCCTGCCGCCAGAAGGACGCCCTCCTTCCAGTGCTTGAGGATATAGGAGTCGGCGCTCCGGAGCGTCGAGCCGGCAGCAGCGGAACCGCCCGGGGCAGCGGTCTGTGAGGGCTCGAGCTTGCTTGGGATGGTCTTCCAGATGATGGGCAGGATGACCAGGCCGTTCAAGGCCATGGAGAACCAGTAGGGCAGCATGGGGTTGAACTTGTCCACGAGACTCCCGATGCCCACAATGAGGCCCAGGCCCACCTGGATGACCACGTAGTTGATCCAGGCCAGGGCGTTGAAGGTCCCCAGGTGCTTGCCCGAGAGCCGCTTGATGTAGATGTTCTCGGTGGTGATGACCGAGGAGCTCACCCAGCCGTTGGCGATGGAGGCCAGGAGCAAGGTCCAGAAGTTCATGAGCCCGAAGAGGGCCAGGACCGGCATGGCGGCCGCCAAGATACCGCGCACCGCGGTATTGAGGGCCATGGCGCCGCGCGCCGAGAGCTTCTGGGCGATGAGGCCGTTCAAGGGGCCGGTGGCGATGGCGGCCAGGGGCCCCAAGGCCATGAGCGCGCCGTAGCCGGCCACGCCCACGACCGGGATGGCGATGAAGGGGTAGGCCACCGAGGTCAGCACGAAGGCGATGATGCTCAGGGTGCGCTGGGCGAAGAGCCCGCCGATGGCCTTACGGTCCATGCCGTCGTCGCTCTTGGCCGCGAGCGCGGCCATGATCTCCTGGGTGGCGGCGTGGCCGTGCGACGGCCACACGAAGACGCGCTCGACCCGGGGATCCGCGGTCCCGCCCACGGCCAGGGCCAGGCCCTCGGGAGCGGCCTTGGTCATGTTGAGGTCCTCGACCCGCGAGTCGAAGAAGTGGTCGCCGACCATGAGGATCTTCCTGCCGGGCACCGGGACCGAGGGGAATTTCGCCGAGAGCTTCGAGGCTAGGCCTCGGAGCCGCTCGGGGAGGCGCTGGTGGATCTCGCGCAAGCGCACGAGGTGGTCGCGGCCCGAGGCCAGCAGCTTGATCCCGAGCGACTTGTCGTACTTGCTGACCACGATGAAGGACGGCCGGGACGGGTTGCGGCTGTTGCGTCCGGAGATCGCAGCGGGCCTCACCCCGCGCCAGGAGAGCTCGCGCTCGAGCAGGCTGGTCGCGGCCGCGACCCCCGAACGGCTCGTGCCCACGGGCAGGAAGAGGGTGAACGAGAAATCCGTGATCTCGCCCGCGCGCTCGACCAGGGCTTGGCCGTAGCGCGCCTTGACGACCGCGGACGCCTCGAGGATGGACTTGCGCTCGGACTCGGTCCAGGGGTCCTGCTTCGAGACGACCTGGGCCGAGCCCTTGCTGTCGAAGACGAGCACGCGGGCCCCGCGGCTGGCGCCGATCACGAGACCCTTCTTCTGCTCCGGCGCGAGGGTAGCCAGGGAATCGAGGACCGTCTCTCCGCTCATGTCCTCCGCCCGGTCCGAGCGGGCGGTCAGGATCATGAGCTCGACGCCCGCGTCCGTGACGGCCTTGAGGGCCGCGCCGGTCTCGGGGGAAGCCTGGCGCTGGTTGCGCTCGAGGGTGTCGTCGTAATCGAACGCCGCGGCCTCGGGCTTGTCATCCCGGAGGGAGCGGAGGATCTCGTCGGCGTGCTGCCGAGAGACCGGCGGCAGGCTGACGACCTCGCCGAGGGACGCGAGAGCCTGGAGGGCCTTGCGCTTGACCTCGTAATCCTGGGCCCCGGCCTCGGGATCGGCCCGGCCGAGGGACTTGAGGGAGGCCTTGGCCTCGTCACCGCCCGCCTTGGCGATGGCCGTGACCGCGGAGACCCTGTCTTGGAAGGAGACGCTGGGATCGTTGGCGATGGCCTCGAGTTCCAGGAGGGACTTGGCCGGGACACCCGCCGCGGCATCGGCCGGAGAGGCGCTGAACGACGCCAGGCGGCCCGAAGTCTGGAACGCGGAGGCCTGAGCCGAGAAGGACGGGACCGCTGAGACCGCGGCCTCGGCGCCGGCCAAGAGGTCGGCGTCCTCGTAGACCTGGTCCAGGGCGGCCTGCTTGCCCTCCTCGTCTCGAGCCTCGACAAGACCGCTGACCCCGGTCTTCAGAGCGCCGAAGGAAGCGACAGGGTTCGGGGCCGCGTTCGGCACAACAGCCGGGACAGCCATGGCCGGGACGACAAGCGTCGGGACAGCGTTCTCGACCTTGATGCTGGGCGCGGCTCCGGACCCGTTGAGCGCCGGGAGGCTCGGCTCCAGATTCGGAAGACTACCAGCGGAAAGAGCCTGGGGAGCGGATAAGCCCTGAACTCCTGGCAGGCTGACCTTGATGGCCGGTACAGCACCTGATGCGGCGCCGCCTGTCCTGCCGCGGATGACCTGCGCCGCGGCTTCGTAGGAGGCAGGGCCGGGGATGAGGCCCAAGATGGAGAAAACAACGATGACGCTGAGCGTTTTCTTCAGCCAGGAACCCGGCCAGCGCCTCATATCATAAGGATAACCGTTCTTATGATGACAGAGAGGGCCCAACGGGCAGGAAAACAGCGGAAATAGGACCTACCCTGCGGGACCGATCGGCCCACCTAGGGGATGAGGAAGTCTCGCGGAGACTAGCGGGCCCCGGCCCGGACAGCCCTGCGGGTCTTCGGCTTGCCGGCCCCGCGGACCTTGGCCGCGGGCTCTCGCAGGGCGGCCCGGAGCTTCTTGGCCACGGCCGCGTCGAGGCTCGCAGACTTCGCGTTGACCTGCCGCAGCAGGCTGTTGGCCTTCTCCAAAGTGCGGCCGGCCCAGGCTTTGTCCTTGATGGAGGCGAGGTTGATGAGGACGTTGTAGTACGCGCCCCACGCACCGGCCCGGGCCATGAGCGAGGCCACGCCCGCATCCGACAGGGAGTTGGGGTTGCCCTTCTCGGCCGCGGACTTCGCGCAATCGAGGCTCGGCACGCAGCGCTCGAGCACGGCAAGAGGCTCTAGGGTCGCGGCCTTGGTCGCGTCCTGGATGGCCTTGGACCGGGCCGCCGCGGCCTCGGGGTCGGCCTTGGGCAGACCGAAGGCGTCCATGACCTTGTTGAAGGCCGCGGTGTCGTCGTCCACGGCCTTGAGCTGGGCCGCCATGAGGGCCTGTGCCTTGACCGCCATGGCCTCCATCTCGTCGTGGACCGCCTCGAAGCCTTTCTTCTCGAAGGTCAGGCCCGAGACCATGGCCGAAAGCCCCGCGGACAGGGCGCCGGAGAGGGCGGCCACGGACCCGCCGCCAGGGGCCGGGGAGCGCGAGGCGAGCTCTCCCAGGAAGGCTGCCACAGGCTTGGCCGCCAGGGAGGCGGGCCTGCGGAAGCGCTCCTCGATGACCTTCTGCGAAGGATCGAAGGGGGACACGTCCCTCAAGCCCAGGGACTGGATCGCGGTCTCAACGATCTCCGCGTCCGAGACCCCGCGGCTTGAGCCTTGCTTCCTCAGGAAGTGCCGGCCCGCGTCCATGAGCACGCTGGCGGGCACCATGCCCACGACCTCGGAGCCCGTAACCCGCACCCCGATCTTCGAGCCCAGATCGCAGCAGGCGTCGTAGACCGAGTGGAGCGGCGCGGCCGAGAGGTCGAGGATGTTGATGGTCACCTGGGCCCGCTTGTACTCCGGGATGTACCAGCCCGTTGCCTGCACGCCTTTGAAGAGGCCGGGCTCGCGCAGGTCCTTGCCGTCCGGACCGACCTCCTTGTTGCCGGAGGCGTCGCGCCTGAGGCGGCCGGACTCGCGGATGGTGAAGGCGATCTCCTTGGCCTGCGCCACGCTGGAGGTGTTGAGGTTCACGTTGTAGGCGATGAGGAAATTCCTGGCCCCTACCGCGGTCGCGCCCGCCTTGGCGTTGAACTTGGAGGGCCCGAAGTCCGGCTTCCACTCCGGCTTCTTGAGCTTGTCCTCCAAAGCCTCGTACTCGCCCGCGCGGATGTCGGGCAGGCGCCGGCGCTCCGGCCTTGTCGCGGCCTCGGCGTAGAGATAGACAGGGATGCCCAACTCCCGGCCCAGGCGCTCGCCGAGCCGGCGGGCGAGTTCCACGCAGTCCTGCATGGTCACCCCGGCGATGGGCACGAAGGGACACACGTCGCAGGCGCCTTGGCGCGCATGCGCGCCCTTGTGCCGCCGCATGTCGATGAGCTCCACGCCCTTCTTCACGGCCTGAAACGCTGCCTCCAGCACGTCCTCCGGAGCTCCCGCGAAGGTGTAGACCGTGCGGTTGGTGGCAGCCCCTGGGTCCACGTCGAGCACGGCCACGCCCGGCACGCTCCGGGCGGCGTCGGCGATGGCGTCGATGACCTTCCGGTCGCGTCCTTCGCTGAAATTGGGCACGCATTCCACTAGTTTCATTAGGATCTCCAGGGTGTCACACCTCAACTTATGAAACTTATTGAAATAAGTTTCATAAGTTGAGGTGTGACACCCTTCGTATTATATAGTATTCCAATATGAACGTCGTTGTCGTGGGATGCGGACGCTGGGGCCCCCTGCACGTGCGGGTCTTCAGCAGTTTGCCAGGATCGAAGGTCGTCGCGGCAGTGGACATCGACCCGAAGCGCCTCGTCCGGCTCAGGGAGCTCCATCCGGGCCTGACCTGCGGGACCGACCTGCGCCGGATCCTCCGGACCGTCAAGGCCGAGGCCCTCGTGGTCGCCACCCCCTCCTCGACCCACACCCCCATCGTGCGCCAGGCCCTTGAAGCAGGCCTTCACGTCCTGTGCGAGAAGCCGATGTGCCTGAAGGCCTCCGAGGCCCTCGAGCTCGGCGCCCTGGCCCGGAAGAAGAAGCGCGTCCTCATGACGGGCCACATCTTCCTGTTCAACGCCGGGATCGTCAAGCTCAAGGAGCTCCTGAAGTCGGGTGAGCTCGGCCGCGTCCGCTACCTCTCCTTCAACCGGACGAACCTGGGCCCCATCCGCAGCGACGTCAACGCGGCCTTCGACCTGGGGGCCCACGACGTGTCCATCGCCAACTGGCTCCTGGACGCCGAACCCTCCTCCGTCAGCGCCACCGGAGGCGTGTTCCTCCAGAAGCGCATCCACGACGTCTTCTTCGCGACCCTCCAGTACCCCAAAGGGGTCCTCGCGCACATCCAGGGCTCCTGGCTCAACCCGAAGAAGGTCCGCCAGCTCACGGTGGTGGGCAGCAAGAAGATGGTGGCCTGGGACGACCTGGAGCTCAACACCCCCCTGGCCGTCTATGACTGCGGGGCCAACGTCACGGCCGACTACTCCAGCTACGGCGAGTTCCTGCGCGTCTCCATGTGGGACGGCGACGTCCGGCTCCCCAAGGTCCGCGTCGAGGAGCCCCTCCGGGTCCAGGACCAGGCCTTCCTCGAAGCGGTCCGGACCGGGAAGGTCCCCCGCTCGGACGCGGGCTTCTCCGCCGAGGTGGTCCGCGTCCTCGAGGCGGTCAACGAATCCCTGGCCCAGGACGGCGCCCCGGTCAGCCTGTGAAGCGCCCTTCCTCCCCGATTATGAACGAACCCTTCATCCATCCCAAAGCCCTGGTCGAGACGGCCGACATCGGGCCCGGCACCCGCGTGTGGGCCTTCGCCCAGGTCATGAAAGGCGCCAAGGTCGGCGCGGACTGCAACATCTGCGGATACTGCTTCATCGAGGCCGGGGGCGTGGTCGGAGACGGCTGCGTGCTCAAGAACGGCGTCCTGGTCTGGGAGGGCGTGACCCTCGAGGACGGCGTCTTCGTGGGTCCGGCCGCGGTGTTCACCAACGACCGCTGGCCGCGCTCGCGAAACGTCGCGGCCACGAAGGCGCGCAAGCTTGAGGACAAGGGCTGGCTCGTGAAGACCCGGGTCAGGACCGGCGCCTCCATCGGCGCCCGGGCGGTCATCGTCGCGGGCGTCGAGCTCGGAGAGTACTGCCTCGTGGGAGCAGGCGCGGTCGTGACCAAAGACGTCGCCCCCTACTCCATCGTGGCCGGGGTGCCGGCCCGGCCCGCGGGCTGGGTCTGCGCCTGCGGCCTGCCCTTGAAGCCCAGCCGCGGCAAAGCCCGCTGCGCGACCTGCGGGGCGGCCTACTCCCTGAAGGGCAAGGTCCTCAGGAGGACCGATGGCCGCTAAGGAAGCCCCCGTGACCGCCAAGGGCGTCCCATTCGTCGACCTCTCCCTCCAGCGCCGCGAGCTCGGCGCCTCCCTCGAAGAGGCTGTCAAGGCCGTGGTTGAGAAGGGAGACTTCATCCTCGGCGCCGCGGTCGAGCGCTTCGAGGCGGAGTTCGCCTCCTACCTCGGGGTCAAGCACTGCGTGGGCGTGGCAAACGGCTCGGACGCCATCCACCTGAGCCTGCGAGCGCTGGGCGTGGGCGAGGGGCACGAGGTCATCGTCCCGGCCATGACCTTCGCGGCCTCGGCGTTCGGCGTCTGCTACGCCGGGGCCAAGCCCGTGTTCGTGGATGTCTCGGAATCCAACTGCGGCCTCGACCCGAACCGCGTCGAGGCGGCCCTCACGCCGAAGACCCGGGCGATCCTGCCCGTGCACCTCTACGGATTCCCGGCCGCCATGGACGAGCTCAGGGACATCGCGGCCAGGCGCGGCCTCTTCGTGGTCGAGGATGCCTGCCAGGCCCACGGAGCCCTCTACAAGGGGAGGCGCACCGGCGCCCTGGGAGACGCGGCAGCGTTCAGCTTCTTCCCCTCCAAGAACCTCGGGGCCCTGGGCGACGGCGGCATGGTCGCGACCTCGAGCGACGAGGTCGCAGAGCGCGTCCGCCTGCTGCGCCACTACGGCCAGCCCGCCAAGTACGTGCACGAAAGCGTGGGCTACAACAGCAGGCTCGACACCCTCCAGGCCGCGGCGCTGAGCCTCAAGCTTCCCAGGCTCGACCGCTGGAACGCCCAGCGCCGCGAGGCAGCCGGGCTCTATCGCGCCCTGCTCGCCCACACGCCCGTGGGCCTCCACACAGCCCTGAAGGAAACGGAGCCCGTGTTCCACGTCTTCTCCGTGCTCACGGAGCGGCGCAACGAGCTCCAGGCCTTCCTGAAGGAGGCCGGGATCGCCACCGGGCTCCACTACGACAAACCCCTGCACCTGCAGAAGTGCTTCCTCGAGGCCGGGGGCCAGGCAGGGGACTTTGCGACCGCGGAGAAGGTCGCGGCCCAGACCCTGTCTTTGCCCATCTTCCCGGGCATCACCAAGGAGCAGGTCGAGTCCGTCGCGGAGCGCGTCCGCGCGTTCTTCCGCTAGGGACTCGAGCGCAGACTGCCGGTCAGGGTGTTCCCCATGCCGAGGGGCTGACGGCTCGTGATGCGCGCCTTGCCGCGGGCGGGCATGTCGACGTCCCATGTCTCCCCGGCCTTGCTGGAAAGGCGCAGGGACACGGGCTTGTCCCACGGGTTGTCGATCAGGTACGCGTACCTGTCGCCTTCCATGCCTAAGGGGATCAGCGAGCCGAAGAGCTTGCCTTCAGGCGGCGGGCCCGCCTGAGAGGAGGTCCCCCCGGCTGCCGCGACGGCCCCGAGCGCGGTCTGGACCATGGCTTGGAGGTCTCCTGCCACGGACTCCAGAGGGTCGGCTTGAGCGTTGCCCAAAGGAGTCGGACTCCCCAACGGCATCTTTGAAAGCCCGGTCATGGGCTTCAAGCGGGGACGGGGGACAGGCTTGGGAGCGGGAGGCGCTTGCGGCGCAGGGTCAGGGGCTGTCTCCGCACCCGAGCGGGGGACGGGCCTTGGGAGCAAGGCCTCTGGCTGGACCTCGATGACGAACGAGACCCGGCCGTCGCCCTGTTGTGCCGCGGTCCCGACCACTGCGATGGGCTCGGGATCAGGGGGCATCGTCGAAGCCGCTGGCGACGGGAGGGCGGGAACCCCGGCCGGGGCCTGAGGGGGCCGGGACCGGAACAGGAAGGCGAGGCCGAACCCGGCCAAAAACACGACGGCGAAAGCCGCCTTGCCGAGGAACGCGCCCCAGCGGCTCTCGCCTCTACTGGCAGACCTGGACGTCGTTTTCGGGTCAGCCTCCATGGGCTACTAGCGCCTCCATCCGTCGCGCTTGATTTTTTCGGCTTCCCTCTTCGACCGGCTATCCCCGTTCCCGATACCCCCGGAACGCGGTCCATCTCCCGAGGAATCCTCGCTCCCATCACCATCCGCACCACCGCTGGAACCAGCGCCGGGGCCGGGCCTGGCGGGTCCGGACCCGCCAGGAGACTGTGGAGTGTAGGTCCTTGCGACCTCGATGCTGAGCGCATTGAGTTCCCTGCCCAGGAAGTACACGGCCTCCCCCCGCTCCTGCGCCTTCACCTGGGCCTTCTTGGCGAGGAGGATCCTGTCGAGCAGGTCGCGCGGACACCCCGTCAATCCCGTGAGGACTGACTCCGGGACCATGAAGACGAGGTTGATGTCGATATGGGTGATCGTGTGATAGTAGATGTCCAAAGTCCAAGCCTCCTCGATGGAGAACCCGCCCGGAGAGGAGCAGCCCCTCCTTCCATATCCTGGAGCCATTCCACCGATAAGTCGATGTCCTGGCTGACCCCCCAGACCACTTCCCGGCAGGCCTCCTGGAACCGATCGGCAGGGATCCGACCAGCCCCGCCGAACCGTTCCACCCACATCTCGAACATCTTGAGCCCGCATCCCTTGACCTTCGCGTTCACGGCGTACCTGTCGGGGAAGCCCGGCTCGTGCCGATTCTTGCTGAAGGCGGCATACAGCATCGCGAAACGGTCCGCCTCATCCGTCCACATCCCTCTTGGGTCGAAGCATGCCCGCCCTGCCAGCGCTGCGAGCCCGTCAACCGCTTCTTGCGCCGCCCGCAGTTCTGCCTGCCTGCGGCCAGCCTCCTCCCGGGCGGTCCGCTCCGCCTGCTCCCTCTTCTGCCGCTCCGATATCTCCTCCGCCGCCCGCCGGGCCTTCTCCGTCGCTTCGACGAAGGCGTCCTCGATGCTCGCGGACTCCTTCTTGATCTCATCGAGTTCCCCGGGGACCCGCGGCAACAGCGCGGCCGGGCTGGAAGGCATCCACCCGAAGCGCTTTTTCCAGCTCTCGTTTTCGACCTTCTTCTCATACTCCCTAATCTGGAACTCGGCCTCGGCGGAGAACGAACTGACTTCAACGGTGGACAAGCCGATCCTGCCCACAATCGCCCTAGTCTCCCGCCACGCCTCCACCTCGAGTTCGTTGAACGTCTTCTTGTCTCCTTTCCCCTTGGTGATGAACTGCTGAAAGTGAAAGAACTCATGATGCAGGACGACGGCCAGGTCTCCGGCGCGGGTGAAGGCACCATAGGGCCGATACGCGGAGCGGACATTGGACATCACCTTGGTGACACCGTCGAGGTCCGCGATGGCGAGCGGCTCCTGCCCGGTCTGGGGATCCACCGCACGCAGAAGCTTGACGATCTCCCCTCCGGACCCGACAGCGTACCGCTCCTCGTTGTCTCCGGCCACGGGGACCCATTCGACCTTCCTCCCCTTGAACTCCGGGACCTGGATCTCCCCCCTCTGAGGGAGAGCGCGCAGCCGCTCGTCGACCGGGACGATGTCGTAGACCCTCAGGACCTCATGAATGGCCATGTTCCGCCGCCGATCGCGCTCCTTGCGTAGGCCGGCGAGCGCAGCCTCATCCGCGCTCGTCCAACCGCCGTAGGGGCGCCGGAGGCTCCGCACTTTCTCCGCGGCCTGGACCTTCGAGTCAAAAACGTTGGACTCGTCCAGAAGCATCTGGATGACGGTCACGGGCCCCTGCGACGCGGGAGCCCTGATGGCCCAGACCTCGTGCCCGAGGACGGAGAGGGTGACAAGCGCAAGCAGCAGCCTCATGGCTTCACCTCCACATCGATGAAGGGCGTCGCGACCCGCACCCATGAAGGCTCGCCCGGCCTCCCATCCCCCATCCCGACGGTCTTCGTGTCGAAAGCGTAGTTATAGACGGCCCGGACCCGGATCCT
>JBAZSR010000059.1:0-12389 GCA_041662295.1 Elusimicrobiota bacterium
GACCAGGGATTGGGTCGCTCAGGCCTACCGAAATTGGATGAAGGGCGAGAAGCTCCCCTCTGACCAGGAGACACTCGCCAAAGACCTCGAGAAGAGCGGAGGTCCCGGCCCTGACATCGCCATGCCCATCAGGATCGTGGGCCACGGCGAAATGAAGTAGCTTTTTCGCCGAGCTTCTCTTTGGTGCTCCTGACGCGTCCGGCATGAAATTAATTAGATTGAATGATTGTTTTATTGACAAATCATCATAAGCGGCTTATAATAGTAGTGTGAACAGGATCATTAGGAAGTATCTGGCCGAAATCGGCCGGCGCGGAGGAGCAATTAGCCGCCGAGTTCTCGATTCGCAGACAGCCAAAGACATGGTCCGCGTCAGAGAGGCTAGACGGGCTTTCGCCAGGTTCCAGGCGTCCTGTTTCTGGTCTCATGACCCGAGGCGTCGGATCAGTGCCTGCGACATCGGGTGGGTGGCGGAGCAGTTGAGGCGCAATGGGGGCCGCGAGGCATGGGATGCGGCGGCCAAGCTATGCCGCTGACGCCCTTCCAGCTGCGGATCTCGCGTCTGCTCGCGGTCAACCGGTCGCCCGACAGCCACCTTGCCGGCGCTTCGGCGCTGCACCTTCTGCCGAACACCAAGCGTTACAGCAAGGATCTGGACTTCTTTCACGACTCGGAAGAGCGCGTGGCCAAGGCGTTCGCGGACGACCGAACGGCCCTTGAGGGACACGGCATCCCGGTCTTGGTCCAGGTCGCCATGCCCGGCTATATCCGCGCGCTCGCCGGGCAGGGAGAAGAGCGCACGAAGATCGAATGGGCCCATGACTCGGCCTGGCGGTTCATGCCTCCCGTGAGCGTGGCGGACGCCGGCTTCGTGCTGCATCCCGTGGACATCGCTGTGAACAAGATTCTCGCCCTGGCGGGCAGGGACGAACCGCGGGACTTCCTGGACGTCCTCTACGCGCATGAGGAGATGCTCCCTCTGCCTGCCCTCGTGTGGGCCGCGGTCGGCAAGGACCCGGGGTTCACCCCGATCTCGCTGCTCGAACTCATCAGGCGAAGGGGCCGCTGCCAGCCCCTGGACTTCGAAAGGCTCAATCTTGCCTCGCCCGTGGACCCGGCAGGCATCAAGACGAAGTGGCTGGACGCGCTTGAGGCTGCGGAATCCTTCGCGCGTCGCAGGCCGCCCGAGGAGGCGGGCTGCCTCTATTATTCCCCTGCCCGGCGGGCCTTCCTGATGCCCGACAAGGACGCTCCGGAGGACCTCGTCGTCCACTTCGGGCGGCCTGAGGGAGTCCTTCCCAGGCTCTACACCGGAGATTCCTTGGCGGACCTGCTCCGAGACTCATCAAGGGGCGCCTAAAGAGGTATCATCCTCGGACTATGGAGCCTGAGGTCTTGAAGGTCGTCGAGGCCCGCGGAGTCCTCAAGAACTACGGGGAGTTCCGGGCCGTAGCCGGCATCGATTTCCATATCCTGAAGGGCGAGTGCTTCGGCCTGCTCGGGCCCAACGGCGCGGGCAAGACCACCACGGTCAGGATGCTCTGCTGCGTGCTCCCTCTCTCGGGAGGGAACATGTCGGTCTTCGGCATGGACTCCTGGGAGCACCCCCGGCGCATCAAGGCCAGGCTCGGGGTCTGTCCCCAGGAGAACAACCTCGACCCTGACTTCGGGGTACGCCAGAACCTCATCGTCTACTCGCGCTATTACGACATCCCCAAAGCCGAGGCTGCGCGGCGCGCGGACGAGCTCATCAGGCGCTTCCATGTCGAGGATAAGGCCGGGACCTGCGTGGACGACCTCTCGGGAGGGCTGCGGCGGCGGGTCATGGTGGCGCGGTGCCTCATCAACGAGCCGGATCTCGTGGTGCTCGACGAGCCCACCGCGGGGCTGGACCCCCAGTCCAAGCACCAGATCTGGGGCGAGGTCAAGGCCATGAAGGCCGCGGGCAGGACGGTGCTGCTGACCACGCACAACATGGAGGAGGCCGAGCTCCTCTGCGACCGGCTCATCATCGTGGACCTCGGCCGCATCATCGAGGCAGGCACGCCCGCCGAGATCGTGGCCAAGCACGGGGGCGGGACTTTGGAGGACGTCTTCCTCAGGCTCACGGGAAGGCAGCTGCGCGAATGACCCTGCTCCGGAACATCAGCCCCAGGCTCCTGCGCGTCTGGCAGAGGGACCTCGACGTCAGCCTCGTGACCTGGAAGACCAACGTCCTGCCGCCCCTGCTCGAGCCCCTGCTCTACATCTTCGCCTTCGGGTACGGGCTGGGCGGCTACGTGGAGAAGATCTCCTACCAGGGAGGGACCTACGACTACGTGACGTATCTCGCGCCCGGCATGGTCGCGGTGGCGGTCATGTTCCACGCGGTCTTCGAGTGCATGTACGGCGCGTTCGTGCGCATGCGCTACCAGAAGACCTTCGACGCCATCCTGCACACGCCGCTGCTCATCGAGGACATCTTGGCGGGCGAGATCCTCTGGGGCGCGACCAAGGGGCTCTTCGCCGGGGTCGCGGTCCTGGCCGTGATCACGGCCTTCGGCCTGGCCTCCTATCCCTCGAGCCTGCTGATCCCGCCCGTCGCCTTTCTGGCCGGGCTCATGTTCGCGGGGTTCGGGCTCTATTTCGCGGCGGTCTCTCCCTACATCGACAACCTCAACCTCCCGACCTTCCTCTTCATCACCCCGATGTTCCTGTTCAGCGGCACCTTCTTCCCTCTGGACGGGATGCCTGTCTGGCTGCAGCATCTGGCGCAGCTTCTGCCGCTGACGCACCTGGTGGCCGTGACCCGGGCGGCGGCCTTCGGCATGCTCTCGTGGGGCCTGCTCCTGAACCTCGCGTTCATCGTGGTCGTGGGGCTGGGCGTCTCTTATCTGGGCATCAAGCTGATGAAGGAGCGGCTCATCAAGTGATGGCATTCCAGCCGCTCAAGGCAGGAGACTACCCTAGGCTCAAGCCCCTGTTCGAGGGGGCGGAGCACCCTCATTCGGAGTACTCGCTCTCGTCCCTCATCCTCTGGGACCGCTGCGTCATGGCCGCGGATTACGCTTGCGACGGGGACGCGGTCTTCTTCTGCGAGGCGGCGGTGGACGATCCCAAGGACCGGTTCCTGCTCCTGCCCGTCTCCATGAAGACCCCTTATCCGCCTGCCAGGCTCAGGGAGAAGGCCCTGGAGGCCGGGTTCGCCGAATACCGCTTCGTGCATGACGACTACATCCGCCAATACGGCCTGGAGGAGGTCGAGAAGCACTTCAAGGTCTCGGACCAGCCCGGGTACAACGACTACGTCTATCGCGCCAAGGACCTCGCGGCTTTGGAGGGGCGGGACCTTGCCAAGAAGCGCAACAACATCAGGCAGTTCGAGAAGGAGGCCGCCCTGCGGGGCTGGAGGGTCGAGACGGCCCGCCTCACCTCGGCCAACGCGAAAGCCTGCGAGGAGGTCCTCAAGAGCTGGCAGACCGAGCGGTCTGACGGGGAGTGGACCGAGGTCTTGGAGTGCGAGGGCAAGGCCATCAGGAACTCCCTGGAGAACCTCGAGGCTCTCGAGCTTCGGGGTCTCATGGTGCTCATCAACGGCAGTGTGCGGGGCTTCGGCATCGTCAGCCGGCTCAACGACGACACCGGCGTGCTCCTTTTCGAGAAGGCTTCGGACAAGTACAAGGGCCTCTATCAGTACCTCGACCGCGAGTGCTGCCGCCAGCTTTTCGACAACTGGACTTGGGTCAACAAGGAGGGCGATATGGGCGACCCTGGCCTGGCGCGGGCCAAGGAGTCCTACGCGCCTTTCAAGCGGGTCCAGGCGCTCCGGCTGGAGCTGAAGTAGATTTTTGTATGATGCGTAGGATGGCGCGCCCAAAGACCCTGCCTTTGGCCACAGCCCGCGTCGAGCCCGCTCTGGGAGGCCAGGCCGCGGTCGACGAGAACCGCTACCGCCTCTGGAAGGACATGACCCAGGTGCGGGCACTGGTCCGGGAGCGGAGGCTCGAGGCCGCTTTCGCGCTCTGCGAGGGCATCCTGGACGGGGACCCGGACGCGGAGATCATCGAGGCCCTGATGTGCCCCCTGGACGCGGACGCCCGGGAGCTTCCGCCGGGCCTGATGTACGACCTTCTCACGGCCCTGAAAACCAAGCCTCGGCCCCGGTCCATGAAGCCCTGGGCCGATCTCATGCGGGTCAACCTCCTCGAGCGCCTGACGCGGACCGAGGACGCCTTCCTGGCCACTGAGGCGCTCGGGAAACTGCCCGGCCGCTACGGCTGGATGCGCATCCTGCGCGGCATCATGCTCACGCGCATCCGCTTCGCCTACAAGGACGCCGAGGCCGAGTTCCGGCCGGTGTTGAAGACCTCCCCCCGGTTCTGGAAGACCAAAGCCTACATCGCCGAAGCTGCCTTGTGCCAGGGCGAGGCAGCCCGCGCCTTGAAGACCATGGACGGGCTCATCTCGGATCTGAAGGGCTATGAGGCGGCCGCGGCCCTCGGCTGGAAGGGGGAGCTCCGGCTCTGGTGCGGGGACTATGCCGGCGCCCTCAAGGACCTCACGGAGTCCCTCCGGGGCGGGGCGCACATGTCCATGTGCTGGCGGGCCGCATGCCTCTACAAGCTCGGCAAGCCGGACGCCGCCCTCTCCGAGCTTGATGCCTATCTGAAGAAGTGGGACTGCGACCAGGAAGGCCTCATCTGGCGCGGCGAGATCAAGCGCCGGCAAGGCAGGCACAAGGAGGCGCTCCAGGATCTCGACGCAGCAGTGAGGCTGAGGAACTCGCCCCTGTGGGCGCACATCAACCGGGCCCTGGTCCACGCCGCCCTCAAGGACCACGACGCCATGTGGGCGGACTACTACGTCCTTCCTGTCCAGGTCGTCTCCTTCTTCCAGTGGAAGTGCAAGATCGACATCGAGACCGACCGCTCCCCTGAGAAGGTCCGCAGGCTCCTCGAGGCCATCCTCGACGCAGGCAAAGGCCTGCGCCGCAACGACTGCTACCTCTACCCTGTCTGGATGGACCGGCCTTAAACGGTGTCTGGCACCGTCAAAGGGCCCAGTTCCCGGTAGGGCTTCGTAGGAAGATATTCCCGCCTTTCGGCCCAGGATTCAGCAGGCATTTTCGGCTAATCTTTTGTTGATGGTCGCGGCATTTCTCGCTGCCCTGCTTCCGTTCCTTTCAGCGACTGCCTATTGCCAGGTCCTGCGGGCTCCAGTGAAGACCGGGAACTTTGATATCAGGTTGGGCGCGTCCTTCATTCAGTCCGCTCTAAGCGCGAATCTCAGCATTGGACCTTCCTTGTCCCCTGTTTCCGCTGTCCTGCCTGCTGCTGCTCCGGGACTGCTGGCTTCGGGATATACGCCTGACTGGATGGCTGGGCGTTCGGCCGAGGTCCCAGCGATCTCGGGTCAGGAGTCCCTGGAAGCCGCGCTTCCGAAAGAATCTGACAGAGACAAGGCGGATGAGAAGGCAGGGGAGGGACTCAACAAAGTCTTTGATGGGAACAAGGCTGAGTTCAAGACCTACGGGCCTCCGACCGGACCTGAGCCTGTCCAGAAGGACCCTGAGACCGGGCTCTACGGCGTCAATGCGAGCCAGCGCGCCGCCATCATCGCCATTTTGAAGAAATACTACGGCTCGGACTTGCTGGACCTTGCCGCGGTAGGCTCCCGCGCCAAGGGCACGGCTTCAGTGCTTAAGAACTACAGGCCAGCCACCACCGCGAGCGACCTTGACCTCGTGCCTCTCCTTAGGACGAGCCGCCATGACCTGCCTTATCCGTGGGACATGGCCAAGGAGATTCAGAAAGCTACTGGCATCCCCATCGAGCTTCACGGCGTCTTGAGCCAGGGCGAGACCCGGTTCGAGGATTTTGTCCCCTTCTACGGGGGCGGCAATGAGAGCTGGTATTACTTCCGCACGGGCGAAGCCGTGCGCCTTCCTTTGGATTGATCCGGGTCCACGGTCTTGACCTTCGACGGGACGTGGGTTATCCTATGGCTATGCAACAACGCAAGTTCACTTTGGAGGACCTGCTGGCAGGGGTCAACGAGGATAACATCCATGCTGAAGTCTGGCAGGACGAACCTCGAGGAAAGGAACGGCTCTGACCAGCCAGACTGCTGAAGTCTGTCCTTGATGAACCCCTGGTTCTACCCGACCATGGTGGCCGGCTTCGGCCTTTTCTTTGCCGGCAGGGCAGCGTCCGCGAAGGCCGCGCCCGGGACGCTTGCTGAGAAGGTCGTTCTGGCCGCAGGATTCCTCGCGGGCCTGCCAGGACTGCTCTACGGCTTCTATTATGGGCATCTCCTCCTTGACAAGGCTGTCTGGTTCTACGAGCTGAGGTCCTGGCCGGGCACCGAGCTCCTGGCTGCTGGGATGGGGTTTTCGGCAGGCGTGTTCAATGAGCGCATGCTCAGGCGGCCTCCAGGGAAACGGCCGGTCGGCACCCTGGTCGCGGTTCTTGCGCTGGCCACGGCCTTGGGCATGCCTTATCTCAAGAACATTAAGCATCCCATCAAGAAGGAGTCCCTAGCCGATTCCTGGGCCAATGGCGTGTGCCTGCAGAGCAGCAGTTCCACCTGCGGCGCCTGCTGTGCCGCGACTCTCCTGCGTGGAGCAGGGGTTCAGGTCACAGAGGCTGAGGTGGCTGAAGGGGCCTACACCAGCCTTGGCGGCACTGAGGCCTGGTACCTGGCCCGGTTCATGCGCTCCAAAGGCGTAAGGGTCAGGTTTGTCTCCCAGGATCCGGCTTTGCCTGAACTGCCGTATCCGTCGATCGCAGGGGTCCGCATGGGCGGGCCAGGAGGGTTCGGGCACTTCATCACCGTGATCGAGCGCACTCCCAAGGGCTATGCCTTGGGGGACCCTCTCTTCGGCCGCATCCTGCTCCCGGACCACAGGTTGAGGGCTGAGTACGAGTTCACGGGGTTCTTCCTGGCCCTGGACCTGTCAGCGGAAAAGGCGCGATCCTTCAGAGTGCGGTAGTCTCTGCGCCCAACCGGCCGAGTAATTCCCGGTACCAGGCCGTGGTCCGAGCGGTCCTATCCCCGAGGGTTTTCGAGCCCCAGACCACGGAGAGGGTCTTCATGGTGCCGGGGTGGGTCTTGGTGCGTTGGCAGTCCTTGACCGCATTGGCGCAGGGGCCTTCGCTGTCAAAGAGGCAGAGCAGGCCTTCGAGGTCGATCTCTTGGCCCGAGGCGTTGAAGACGTACTTGGCTCCTGCGGGCGCGAGGCCGATGCGGAAAGGGGGCTTGGCGAGGTCGAGGTCCACCACGCTGATGGGCAGGCCCGAGTGCAGCGAGACCGCGTTGCAGGCATCGACCGCGGCGTTAATGGAGGAGAGCCTTCCTTCTGCCGCGGCTCCGACGAGATATTCCGAGGAGGGCTTCCCTCTGCCCGTGGGCTTGTAGCCGCCAAGGCGAAGCAGGTCCCGGCATGCGGCCCGGACTCCCTCGTCCCGGGTCAGTGGCGCGGAGGCTTCGGGCTTGAAGAGGCCGGTCAGCCAGTCGGGCGAGGATAGGTCCCCAAGGGGCTTGGGGAGCCCGGTCGAGAACGCGCCCGCGGTCAACAGCGGGTGTGGCTCGATGGTCAGGGACACGCTCAGGATTCTTCGGCCGGCTTCTTGAACTTGAGGTTGTAGACCACGAGGAAGAAGATCACGGCCACGAGGAGGATGGGCGTGGCGTAGTAGTAGCGCTCGGCTCTGTAGGTGTAGAGGTCGAAGATGCGGCCGTAGAGGAGCGAGAATCGGCCCATGACCGTGGTGCCGAAGGCCGCGCCGAGATAGATCATGATGAAGTAGATGCCGACCTTGGAGGCGGCCTTGATGGGCCCGCGGTGCTCCACGGAGAAGAAGAAGTAGATGAGGACCGTGAGCAGGGCCGCCACCAGGATGAAGACGGAGATGTCGTGGCCGATGGCCGCCCTGGAGAGGTCGAGCAGGCCTTCCTTGCGGGTGAGCAGGGGGTAGACCGTGCCCTCGAGCTGCTTGAGGAACTGCGAGGTGATCGTGGTTGGGATGCTCAGGCCCGAGGTGTAGCCCATGACGAAAGCGAAGGAGATGCGGCTCATCCAGGAGATCTTCGGGATGAAGCGCGTGAGGAACCCGAGCCCCAGGATCGTGGGGAGCAGGGGCAGGAGGTTCCCCGCCATGATGGGGTTGTAGATGTTGGGCTTCATGGAGTTGAAGACGAGGTTGGTCACGCTGTAGCCGATGGTCACCCCGATGTAGAGGTGCTCGGCCATCTTGAAGAGCGGGTTGTCCTCGTAGAGGAAGCTGAAGATGCAGAGGGTCAGGCCCGCGGAGACCCAGGCGCCCAGGATGATGGTGAATTCGTTCATGTTATTTCGTGAACCTCTTGACCAGCGGGATCAGGTTGCACAGCAGGAGCAGGATGAGGATGAGGAAGTGGCCAAGCGAGATGGCGTCCAATCCCGCATAGGCCTTGCCCGGCTGGCCGATGAGGGACTCATACTCGGCCGCGCCCTTCATGGCCGGGATGAGGCCCGTGATCTGGACCGGGTAGTAGGGGCGATAGCCGGGCTCGCTGACCGCGGTGCACCCGCCGCCCATCTTGATCTTGTACTTGTCCGCGCCGAACTGGACCCAGTGCGGCAGGCCCGGCGAGCCCGCGCCCAGGGTCACGAAGTAGCCGAGCTGCTGGAAGTTCCTGAACTCCTTGAGCATGGGCAGGGACCGCGAGTCGTTGCCTTTCTGGTCCTTGGGGAAGACTTTGTAGATGTCCATGAAGACGCCGGTGATGACCGCGATGGGGGAGGGCTGCCAGCCGAGGAAGACGTAGTCCTCGCCGTACTTCTTGCCGGCCTCGGCAGCCGCGGACGTGAGGATCTCGTCGGCCAGGCCCGTGCCCGTGATCCAGAGGTTCATGCCGACGATCCGGAGGTTCTTCCGGAAGGCGTGCCGCGTGACCGCCAGGGCCATGGGGTAGAGCTCGGGTTTGGAGGCCGGGTCGAAGTCGAAGGAGAGGCCCAGGTAGGAGCCCTCGGGCAGTGCCTCGATCTGGTCGTAGACGCCCTTGACCGAGTCCGTCACCTTGAGCCCAGGCAGGGCCAGGGGCTTCATGATGGGGAAGAGGATGGCCGCGATGACCAGGAGGAAGAGGTACCTCCGGTCCACGTTGGCGAGCTTGTCGAGGAAGTTGTTCATGTGGTCAGTCCTTTCCGCCCATGTACTGGCGTTCGATGCCTGCGATGATCTTGACCGAGGTCGCGACCGCGCCGAGGCTCACCCCGATGAGGATGCCCCGGCCCGCGGCCTTGGCCGGCGTGTTCATGACCCACTCGACCATCTCGTGCAGCTGCCACGGGAACATCCCGCCGACCGTGGCCTCCCAGAGGTACTGCCCGAGCGGGACCCGGGAGAAGATGAAGATCACCGCCACCACGAGGAGGACCCCCGCCTGGAGGCTGCGGACCTTGAAGGCGCGGTAGGCCGCGGACACGATGTAGAAGCCCAGGAGGCAGAACATCGTGCCCTGCAGGGGGTTGAGCATGTTGTTGTACATCCAGCCGAAGGAGGTGATAGTCCCGGAGGTCGTGATCTGCTTTCCCTGGCTGAGGAAGCCCGTGGCCACGCCGATGAGGATCCCGCCGAAGAAGAACAGGGAGAAGCCCCAGCCCGGCGTCCGGCGGCGGAGCTTGGTCACGTGGACCTGCGTGACGCTCACCAAGCCGAGGAAGAACGCGAAGGCCGCGATGATGATCTCCCAGTGGGAGAGTCCCTCGATGAAGTTCTGGGAGATCCTGTGGGGGACGTAGTACTGGACCGCCACCAGGATCCCGACGGTGAAGCAGACGAGGAGCGGAAGTTGGCGTTTGATGAAGAGCATGTCGTTCCCTCTAGTAGGACTTGAAGATCTGGAGCATCGTCTCGACCCAGCCCTCGCGGCCGATCAGGATGCCCAGGGTCGCGAAAGCCACCCCGAAGAAGATGGACAGCATGACGAAGGCCTTGCCCACGTCTTGGCCCCGCAGTGTGCCCACGAGCACGGGGTTGCGGGAGAGGTAGGCGCCCGCGGCGTAGAGCTCCTCGCCGATGAGGGTGTAGTCGCAGGTGATGAAGAAGAACGGCAGCTGGTGCTCGGAGTCCGAGCCCGCGATCTGGATGGCGCCGACCGAGGCGCCGACCTCGGTGAGGAGCAGGGACTCCGCGTAGTAGTAGCCCATGTAGAAGCAGGCTGCCGGCTTCTCGCGGACCATCATGCCGTTGACCGCGGCCGTGTAGGCGAACTGGTCCTCGGTGATGAAGAAGTTGATGTCCTCGCGGTAGGCGTCGGGCCGGCCTGCCTCGGAGTAGGCCTGCTTGGTGATCTCCTGGCAGACCGCCATGGTCATGGCGTAGGTGTGGGGGACCTTGAGCTGGGTGTCGTACTGGGCGATCCTCTTGGCGATCTCGCCGAGGATCAGCGAGGCCGCGATGGTCGAGATGCTGTCGATGTCGAGCCGGCCGGTCAGGAAGTAGATGGGACGGCCCATCTCGGTCGCGCGGCCGATGGCGTCTTCGACCGCGTCGAGGCCCGGGATGCGGCGCAGGAAGAGGTCTTTCTTGCGGGCGTGCGAGATGAACCAGAGCACGATGCCGCAGAAGACCAGGGTGAAGACGAGGTTGTTGAGGCGCGGCAGGCTGAACCAGTCGCTCTCGGCCCTGCCCGTGACGACGGCGGAGTCGGCGACCTGGCGTCCGTTCGTGGCTCGGACCCGGATGAAGTACTCCGCCCCGAGGATCGCCTTCTTGCCCGCCGCGGTCTCGGACTGGAAGACCTCCTGCGGCTGGACTTCGACGGCGCGCGCCGCGGGGTCCTTGCGCAAGGCCCAGAAGGGCAGGCCCAGCTCGGAGAGGGCGCCCTGGTCGGAGCGGAGCTCCTTGGCCTTGACCCAGGGCCCGGCCGCGCTCACGGAGGAGAGCTCCACCACGTAGACCGCGGCGAACGCGTCGTGGGGCATGACATCCCATCGGACGAGGAGGGTCTCGCCCGCGTCGTAAGGCATGTCCAGGGCCTGGAGGCCCGTGACCGGCTGGATGGTGAACCTGGGGTCCTCCTGGACGGGGGGAGCCTTGGCTGAGGCCGGCACGGAGGCGATTGCGGCCGCCAGGATGAGGGGGAGGATGGTCGGGAGTTTCATTTATCGCTCCAGGAGTTCCACGTTGGCCCGCGGGACGACGACGCGCTCGCCTTTCTCAAGGGTCACCTCGAGGATGCGCACGCAGGACTCGGTGCCGATCTTGGTCAGCTCCGACGGCAGGGCCGAGACGCGGCCGATGACGCCGAAGTGGGGCTCGCGGATGACGCGGACCGGGTCGCCCACGGTCAGCGCCCCGCGCTCCGCGGCCTCGGGGATCTTGCCCTCGAGGAGGCCGGGCACGACGATCTCCGGCCGCAGGACTCCGGCCCGGATCTGGGTCGCGCCCGAGATCGAGGCGATGTGGCCCTGCCGCCGTTTGAAGAGGTTGAAGGTGTGCTCGGCCATGGTGATGACGCCGAAGCCCTCGGTCACGATGAGGGTGAAGCCGATCTGCTCCTGGCCGGTCACGGCCACGCCGATGTCGTAGCCGAGGAGCTGGCGCAGGTCCTTGTCGTTGATGCCGCCCACCACGATGCCGCTGACGCCCACGGCCTTGGCCTTCTGGAGGGTCTCCCAGGAGGCGTGCGCGCCTCCGATCACGACCTGGCCCTTGTGAGCCTCGGTCAGGAACTCGGGCAGGAGGTCCTCGTCCGGGCTCTCCACCGCGATGGTGATGGGGCCGTGGGCCTCGCCGCCCACGCCGAAGATGCCCTGGATGAAGGTGCCTTCGGTCTCGACCACCACCCCGGACTTGGGGATGACTTCCACGATCTGGCCGTCGATGTACCCGGTGAGGTTGAGCAGGCGCGGGGGCTCGCGCAGGATGACCTGGCCGGTGACCTCGGAGACGGACTCGACCGAGCCCGTGATGGGCGAGGGGACCACTGTCTGGAGGAACTTCAAGCCCAGGAAGGGCTCGTTCTGGGCGAGGGATTCGTTCTCGAAGACCTGGTCCCCCTCCTTCTTGCGCAGGAAGTGCCGGATCTCCTCCGGCGCGATGCCGAGGCGGTTGGCCACGTTGACGAGGTGCACCTTGCCCGGCAGCTGGGTCTGGGCCACGATGTCGGTGCCCTTGACCTTGTCGCCGACCTGGACCTTGACCTCGCCCGGGATGGGGAGGAGGCGCCGGCGGCGCATGCGGATGGAGGGGACGACCTTGAGGCCCGGAGTATAAGCATGTGCCATGTCAGCGGCCCTCCCCGCGGGAGGGCCGCTTCTGTTCGGGGGGGATGAAATGTGTCATGGAGCCCTCCTTTACAATAATTCCGTCGGATACATGTTCACCGTCTTGGCCCAGCGCTCGAGGTCGGCTCGGCGCTTG
>JBAZSR010000059.1:12399-18060 GCA_041662295.1 Elusimicrobiota bacterium
GAGCGGCCGCCCCCGGGCGTCGAAGATGATCCCGGCCACGCCGCCCGTGATCGGCGCCTCGAACTCGCTGCCCGGCCCTGCCCCGAAATCGAGACCCTTGACCGGCCGCACGACGACCCTGGCCTCCCCTTCGAGGGGGACGATGACCACTTCGTTGCCGAGGACCGAACCCTCCTTCTTCGTGCCGTCCGGCAGGAGCAGGGTGAAGTCGAAGGCCTTCTTGCCTTCCTTGACCTCACCGATGGGCGCCACGCAGGCGCCCAGGGGGACGAGGCAGTCGTGGTAGAACACGTCGAGGGCGGCCTTCTCGTGCACGCCGGCCAGGACCCCGAGGTGCGGGGCCATGAAGATCGAGTCCACCAGCATCATGGTCACGCCCACCGGCTCGTAGGCGTCCATCATGAGCATCATGGACTGCACCCGGCGCGGGGAGTGGGCCAGGATGCCGCCCGAGCCCAGGATGTAGTTCAGGGCCTTCATGTCGATGAGGCTCTCGCCCGTGGAGGATTGGTCGAAGGCCTCGGAGATGGTGCGCTCCTGGTGGACGCCCTTCAAGCCGACCGCCAGGGCCTTGTGCTGGATGAAGGCCAGGCGCAGGGCCTCGCGGGCCACCGCGTGCTCGATGTGGAGGTCCTGCAGGGTCTGCGGGACCGTGGTGGGCCGGATCATCTTGTTCTTGAGGCGGTTCCTGAGGTCCTGCTCCTCGATGTCGAAGGAGAGCCAGCGGTAGATGTTCTCTGTGCCGGCCTCGGCCAGGACGTTGGAGACGGAGTAGCTCATGCCGAGGTTGGCGCTGACCGTGCGGTTGAAGATGCCCTGGAACACGGAGAAGACGTCGGTGGTGGCGCCCCCGATGTCCACGGCGAGCGCGTTGGCGCGCTTGGCCCGGGCGAACTTCTCGAGCATGGAGCCCACGGCGGCCGGGGTCGGCATGATGGGCGCGTGGGTCAGGGCCATGAGCTTGGGGTAGCCCGGGGCCTGCGCCATGACGTGCTCGAGGAAGATGTCGTGGATGGTGTGCCGCGCCGGCATGAGATTCTCCCGGTCGAGCGTGGGCCGGAGGTTGTCGGAGATGTAGAGCGCGGTCTTGGCCTCGAGGATCTCCTTGACCTTGTCCCGGGCGTCCTTGTTGCCCGCGAAGATCAGCGGCAGCCGGTAGGACTGCCCGAGGCGCGGCCGGGGGTCGGCGGCGGAGATGTACTGCGCCATCTCGACCACGTGCGAGATCGTCCCGCCGTCGGTCCCGCCGGAGAGGAGGATCATGTCCGGCCGCAGCTGGCGGATGCGCTCGATCTTCTCGTGGTCCATGCGGCCGTCGTTGGAGGCGAGCACGTCCATGACGATGGCGCCCGCGCCGAGCGCGCAGCGCTGGGCGGATTCGCCGGTCATGGTCTTGACCGCGCCGGCCACCATCATCTGGAGACCCCCGCCCGCCGAGCTCGTGGACACGTAGATATCCACCCCGACGTTGCCCTTGGCCGGGGTGAGGATCTTGCTGCCTTCGAGGATCTTCCTGCCGGAGAGTTCCTCGACCTCGGTGATGGCGTTCATGACGCCGCAGGTGACGTCCTCGAAGGGGGCCTCGACCGTGGTCGGGGCTTCCCCGCGGTAGGTCTGGCGGTAGACGTCGCCCTTCTTCTCGATGAGGATGGCCTTGGTCGTGGTGCTGCCGCAGTCCGTGGCCAGGATGACGTTGAGGTCCGGTGGCGTGCTCATGGTTTCGCTTGCTCCGGCGTCGGGGATTTCGGTCCGTTCCCGGGGGCTTCCAGCCGCTCCAGGGCCTTGATCAGATGCTCGGCGGCCTGGCGCCTCTCGAGGAGGTCGGCGAGGCGCTCCAGGCGGTGCTCCGGCACGACGAGGGAGAAGATGGGGTCCACGAACCGCACCGCCTGCCCGGCCAGGAATTGCACGGGCTTGCTGGATTCAAGGAAGAGGATCGCGGGCTGGGACAGGCTCCGCTTTGAGAGCTTCTCGGCGATGGAGTCGAGCCACGCCGTGTCCTCTTGGGAAACGGGTTCCTGTGTCTCCGCGCTGAACGCGTCCTTCCAAAAGCCCTGGGTGCCCATTAGGTCCCCCAGTATACAAAAATGCGGCTGAAAATCCGGCCGTTCCAGGGACCCATGTTAAACATGCGCGGAGGCGGGTGATTATTCGAAAGAGAGACTTTCCCCGCGGCAGACAGGGGTCTGGGTGCGGTTCTGCCGGGCCGCCGCATCAGCCACCTTGGGCTTGAGGTAGCCGCATAGGCTCGACGAATCCCTGGCGCCTTCTTTCAGTCCTTTGAGGAGATAGTAGGTGAAGATGCCGTGGCCCTCTTCGTCGAGGCTCCCGGTCACTTCGTTGGCGCGGCTGGCCGCGATGACGGTGAGGTTGCGCGCCTCAGCCGGTTCCTCCGTCCGGACGGCCACGAGCGGCCTGGTGCCCTTCTGAATCACCGAGCGGCCGCCCGTCCCCGAGAAGCAGGCGTCCAAGGCGACCAGGACTTCCCGCGCCTTGAGCCGGCCCAGGCTCGAGTAGACGCTCTTGAGGGGCGCGGCGCTGGCGTCGAGGAACTCTGGATTGCCGTCCCACGGGAGGAGGTAGGCGTCGCCGCTCTCCGGGTTGGGCGCGCCGTGGCCCGAGAAATAGAAGTAGACGCGGGAGTCCCCGGAGACGTTCTTCGGCAGCCAGGACTCCAGATAGCCCTTGAGCCGTCCTCCGGTGGCATCGCTGCCCTTGAGGAGCTTGAGGTTGCGGCGGGGCACGCCGAGCGCGAGGAAATGCCTGGCCGCGGCCTCGGCGTCGCGCTCCGCGTAGTCCGCCTTGGGAAGGTCCTTGTCCTGATAGGCTTCGATGCCCACCACCAGGGCGAAGTCGTCGGGCCGCTCCGCCCTTTTGGCCGGGGGCTCGTCCACGTCCGAGCCGGCCCGGGCCGGCCGCGCCTCCGGCTTGGGCGTCTGCGCCTGGGCCTGCATGGCGCCTGCCACGGCCGCCTTCACGAGCTGCTCGAGGTCCTCCTTGCTCAGCCCCGGCGGGTTCGCCGCGGCCTGGACACGGGTCGCTGGGCTCGAGGACGGGGCGGAGATCCGGGCAGGTCCGGCGTCCGCCGGGGCGAGGCTCATGGCCGCGGCAGGCTGGCGTGCCTGCACGGCGAGTCCTTGGGCGCTCACGAGGCGGTCCAGGAACTCGAGGTCGAGCCTGCACAGGGAGAACATGGTCCCGGACGATGGATCCTTCCAGTGGTCGTAGATGATCGCGTGCGCGAGGCCTGCTTTGGCCAGGCTCTTGGAAGTCTCGAGGTCCGTGCCGAGGCGGGAGAGATGATGGAAGGTGAGTTTGGCGACCTCGGCGCGGGCCCGGTCATCGGCCGCCGTCACCTGCAGGGCGCGGTTGCGGATCCCTTGGGCGATGCCCACTCCGAAGAGAGCGTCTTTGCCCTGGAGGTTGAAGACTCCGCTGCCGGAGTTCACCCAAGCCGGCGCTTCCGTGGGGACCGTGCCGGCAAGGGGGGCTTCTGCGCAGCCGGATAGCCCGGCGGCATGGAACCCAGCGGCAAGGATCGATCCGAGGAAGATCATTCGTCCATTCATGGGCATATGGTACCAAGAAACGCATGTCCTTTCCGGCCCGACCGGAGCCGCGGGAGGGAGCTTCTCGGCATCCTCTTTATTAAGGGAAGCAAGACCGGGGTCTTGAAAAGTACATAATAATGTACTAAAATATGTACATCATATGAGCACCCACATCCTGCCGGCCTCGGAACTCAGAAGCCGCATGGCGGAGGTCCTCGCCTCCATCAAGAAGGACGGCGCCGCCTGCTTCGTCACGAAAAATGGGCGGGCCGTGGCCGCGCTCCTTCCCATCGAGCTCTACGACGAGCTCGTCAGCGCCCTGGAGGACCGGCTCGACGAGGAGGATTCCGGCCTGGTCGCGGAGGTCCGCGAGGCCCGCAAGGAGTACAAGGCAGGCAAGGCGGTCCCCTTGGCCAGGCTCAGGCGCCTTCTGGGGCACTGAGTGTATTCGGTCGAGCTGAGCAGTCGGGCCGCGTCGGAGCTCCGCGCCTGTCCGCCTGAACTCAGGGAGGAACTCCTGACGGCCCTGGAGGGGCTCGCGGCTTCGCCGCGGCCTGCAGGTTGCCGGAAGCTCTCCGGCCGCTTGGCCGGGACCTGGCGCATCCGGGTGCGGTCTTACCGTGCGCTCTACGACATCGATGACGGACGGCGGTCGATCCACGTCGTCAAGATCGGTCCGCGGAAATCGGTGTATCGGTAGGTCATGAACAAGGGAGCGGTCCGCCGGTCCATCGACGCCTCCACCAAGGACGGCATCGCCTGGTCGGTCATGGCCGGGTTCGTGGAGAGCTACACCGTGCCTTTCGCCCTGGCGCTCAAGGCCGGGAGCATGGAGATCGGCATCCTCCGATCCCTGGCTCCACTCTTGAGTTCGCTGGGGCAGCTTAAGATCGCGGACTGGGTCAACCGGGTCAAGAGCCGCAAGGCCGTGGTCCTGGTCGCGGTGCAGGTCCAGATTCTCTCCCTGCTCATGGCGGTCTCGGCCGTGTTCCTGCCCGAGGGCCTGGCCCTGCCGGTCCTCATCGCGGCCGGGGTCATCTACGCGGTCTCGGGGACGCTTGGCGGGCCGCCCTGGTCGAGCCTCATGGGAGAGTACCTGCCGGCGTCCAAGAGGGGGGTGTTCTTCGGGTGGCGCAACAGGCTGACGGGTATTCTGGTCGCGGCCTGTTCCATGGCGGCCGGAGGCATCCTCTACTGGTACGGCAAGGGGGTGCTGACCGGGTTCCTCATCCTTTTCGGCGGGGCCACGATCTTCAGGATCGTGTCGTGGCGCTACGTCGCGAAGATGTACGAGCCGCCTTACCGCGAGACTCCGGCCGAGCACTTCACCTTCACCCAGTTCGTCTCGAAGCTGGGCACGAGCAACTTCGCGGGCTTCACCTTCTGCTGCGCGTTCTACTCCTTCGCGGTCAACCTCTCGGGACCGTTCTTCGCGGTCTACCTGCTCGACGGCCTGCACTTCGACTACCTCCGCTACATGGCCGTGACCTCGATCGGCCCCCTGGTCATGTACATGACCCAGCGCTATTGGGGGAACTGGGCGGACGCCATCGGAGGCGCGCGCGTGGTGAAGATGTCCGTGGTGATGATCCCCATCATCCCGCTCCTCTGGACCCTCAGCCCGCACTGGCTCTTCCTGGCGGCCGTGGAGTGCTATTCGGGCTTCGCCTGGTCCGCCTGGCTCATGGGGGTCAACAACTTCATCTACGACGCCGTGACCCCGGCCAAGAGGACGCGGGCCATGGCCTACTACAGCGCGGTGACCGGCGCGGGGCAGGCCATCGGCCCGCTCGTGGGCGGATACCTCTACACGCGCCTGCCGGCCCTCCACGGCCATCCCTTCATCAGCATGCTGCTCATCACCGCGGCCCTGCGCGTGATCGCGGGCATGGCGTTCATCCGGTATGTCCGGGAGGTCCGGCCAGCGGAGAGCGTCCAGCCCAGGGACGCCCTTCAGAGGCTCATCGGCCAGCGGTTCTTCGAGCTCCGCGGCTAGCAGGCTGCTGAAAAACCCTAGGGTTTTTCAGCAGCCTGCTGATATAGACGAGCCCCGTCAAGTCCCTTTTTCTTCGACGTTGCGGCATTGATGGTCCATCCCTGGGAAGCCCCG
>JBAZSR010000060.1:0-17304 GCA_041662295.1 Elusimicrobiota bacterium
GGGCTAGGCGGCGGATTTCGCCGCGGCCTGGCTCGCCACGAATCCAATAGCGGGCTTGCCGCCCGCCTCGGCAGGCCCGCCCGCGATCTGGGCAAGATAGGCGCCGCCGAGCTCGTGGATGCGCTCGGCGAGCTTTTCGGAAGAGTATGCCTTATACGGGGGCTCCCATCAACAATCCCCCCACTCGACCTCACACGGTTTTCCCTGAGGCTGTCGAGGACAGCGGGGTCAACGCCCAGGGTAGAGGATCGTCTTCACAATGAAGACCCCTTCTTCTCCAGCCTCCACCCGGTCCCCGGCCTTCCTGCCCATGAGGGCCAGGGCCAGGGGGGTGTCCCAGGCGATCATGTTCCCGCCCTCCTCGGCCTCGTCCTGTCCCACGACGCGCACGACACGGACGCTGCCATCCATCCCAGCGAGCTCGACCTCCGCGCCGAAGCGCACCTCATCGCCCGGCCCGGCTTTGGGGTCCACCGGGATGGCGCTGCCCAGGCGCCCCTCGTAGTAGCGCAGGTCGCGCCTGAGCTCCCTGGCCCCGCGGCTGTCGGGCTCGAGGCCCGAGAGCCTGGCCCGGCGGTCCTCGGCCTTCGCCAACAGGGACTTGAGGCCCTCCTGGGTCACGTAGTTGGGAGCGGTGCTCTGATGGCGCTCCGGCAGATCGTCGGAGTCGCCCGCGTCTTCCTTGATGAAGGCCCGGCTCATGCTGGAATGATAGCATGCGCATCGCGCCGATAGCCCGTCTTTCTTGCTAAAATCGGCTTAGAACCCGGTCTTCACCACCAAGGAGGAATCCGTCATGATGCGCATCATCATCCTTGCCGCGACCCTTTCCGCTGCCGCGCTCCCCGCCTTCTCCGCGGACGCCGACGCCCCAGGCGACGGCGCGCGCTGTGTCGGCGAGGACCGGCATCGGTTCTGGAAGAGCCTCGACGCATCCAAGATGACCTCCGGGGACAGGGAGAACGGCGTGGATTGGGGGAAGGCCCTCGACGCGAGCGGTCCCGACACGCCTCCGAGCCCCTTCGTGTGGCTTGCCCTGCACGAATCCAAAACCCAGGCCACCAGCGGAAAGACGAAGGATTCCCCCCTGACGTTCAGGACGCTCACCTGGAGCCACCGCAAGGCAGCAGCCAAGTGCATCTACCTGAGCGCCATGCGGGAGAAAGCCCTGGAGCGGCTCAAGGAGTACGAGGCCTTGACCGGCTGGGACAAAGACGACAAGCTTGCGCCGCTCCTCGGAGAGCTGAAGAAAGAAGAACCGGACTTCGGAGCAAGGGACCTCGCCATGGGCTGGCACCGCAAGTTCGAACGCATGCTCGGCTGGCTCCGGCAATACGGCTACGCCGGCAATGAGGAGCTCGCCGAAGGGACCCAAGACAGCATCTCGAGACTCCAGGCGGCTTTCAACAGGTTCAAGAAAGAGTCCGGCCACTACGCGAAGCTGGCCAAGGGAACCTCTGCGGCCCGGCTCGACTCGGCGCAAGGCAGGCACGACCTGAGAGTGCTCCTCGAAACCGACAAGAAGCTGTCCGGGAACCTCGCCGGGCTTCTAGCCCCGAGCTCCCCTCTGAGGACCGCATTCGCCGACCGCTTCGCAGGGCACGTGGCCGCCCACTCGAGCGACGCGAGCGTCCTCTCCAAAAGGGGCGTCGACGCATTCGCATTCAGTTTCCTGCAGGACCTCGCATCCCAGCCCGTCCAGGAGGGAGAGTTCTCCCTGATGAGAGACGAGCTCATCGGAGCCCATGACCCGAAGGGCCGCGTCTCTGCCCATGACGATTTCCGGGGAAAGATGGAGGCTCTGGGGAATCGGACCGATCTGACAAGAGCGAAATTGGCTGATGAGATGGACAGACTCTTCGTGGAAGCCGCGAAAGCCCCAGCACCACGAGCGACCCCCTCCCAGCCACCGACAGACCGACAGGTCGAGCAGGGGAAATCGCAAGCGCTACCCACTATCCGCGCCGCAGCTGATCCGGCCTCTGAGGCCGCGCCGAGACCACGGACCTCCCCTATTCCTGCGGACCTGGACCTGGGCAAGAGCATCAACGACCCCGCTGAGGCTGAGAGGATCGAAAGGGAACTCGGCGCCGAGTATCCGCTCCGTATGGGCCAGGCCGGATACAGGAGGGCTTGGGAGACCACGCTGAGGATCGTCCGCGAAGCCGGCACCCTTGAAAACGCTCTTCGCGGACAAATCCTCAAGGATCTGGGAAATCTTGGAGGTCCCAAATCCATCCCCATCGATCGGGCGGATAGCATCATCCGAGACGAGGCCGGCAAGGCCGCGGCAAAAGCGTCAAACCGCGCACCCTGGAAAGGGACGAGACTTCCCGATGAGCGATTCCTCGCCCAAGTCGAGGGACTCAAGAACCGGGTCGCCCGTAACGAGCTGACGGAACAGCAATTCCGCGGAGAACTGGCTTCCATCCTGAGGGAGCAGGACGGCCGCTGGGAGCAGATCGACCACAGCGACAGACACCGCCGCTAGACCCATGCTCGCCCTCATCTTTCTAGCGGCCCTGGCCGTCTTCGCGGCGGCCTACCGCTTCCTGGGAAGGGGCCGCCTCACCGCCCTCTTCGGCTTGGACGACGACGTCCCCACCCCGGCCGTGGCCAAGGCCGACGGCATCGACTATGTCGCCGCCAGGCCCGCCGTGCTCTTCGGGCACCACTTCTCGTCCATCGCCGGGGCCGGGCCCATCGTCGGGCCCGTCATCGTGGGCCTGGCCTTCGGCTGGCTGCCGGCCCTGCTCTGGATCGTGGCGGGCACGGTCCTCATCGGCGGCGTGCACGACCTCGGCGCCATCGCCGCCTCCCTCAGACACGAAGGCAGGTCCATCGCGGAGGTCGCCAACCACTACATCTCGCCCCTGAGCCACCGCCTCTTCCTGCTCTTCATCTGGCTGACCCTGGTCTACGTCCTCGTGGTCTTCGCCAACCTCACCTCCACGACCTTCGTCGAGAGCGGCGCCGTGGCGACCTCCTCGGTCCTCTACATCCTCCTGGCCGTCCTCTTCGGCGTCTGCCTCTACCGGCTCAACGTCGGGCTCGTGCCCGCGTCCCTGGTCTTCGTGCCCCTGGTCTTCGCCGCGATCTGGGCCGGGATCGAGTTCCCGCTGACAGCCCCTGCCCTTTTCGGCAGCCAAGAGAACACCTGGACCGTGGTCCTGCTCGCCTATGTCTTCCTGGCGTCCACACTGCCGGTCTGGCTGCTGCTGCAGCCGCGGGACTACCTCTCCTCGTTCCTGCTCTACAGCTCCGTCCTGGCGGGGGTCGCGGGCATCCTGTTCGGCGGCTTCGACATCCGGTACCCGGCCTTCACGGGCTTTCATTCGGACTACCTGGGGCCCCTGCTTCCCGTCATCTTCATCACCATCGCCTGCGGCGCGGTGAGCGGGTTCCACGCCCTGGTGGGGTCAGGGACCACCTCCAAGCAGCTGAGCCGCCAGTCGGACGCAGTGGTCGTCGGCTACGGCGGCATGATGACCGAGGGCCTCGTGGCCGTGATTGCCCTGGCGACCGTCATGGTGCTGGCGGCCGGAAGCCCGGAGACCAAGGGCCAGCCCATGGCCGTCTACGCCGATGGGCTTTCCCGCTTCTGCGGGGTC
Organism: Elusimicrobiota bacterium; assembly: GCA_041662295.1. Classification (GTDB taxonomy): domain Bacteria; phylum Elusimicrobiota; class Elusimicrobia; order UBA1565; family UBA9628; genus JACQWX01. Next base: position 3,612 of record JBAZSR010000060.1, read on the forward strand.
CTCGGGGTCTCGCCTGAGGTCGGGCGCACCTTCGGCCTGCTGGCCCTCTCCTCCTTCATCTTGACCACGCTCGACACCGCCACGCGGCTGGGCCGCTACATCTTCCAGGAGTTCACGGGACTATCGCACCCGCGCCACCGCTGGACCGCCACCCTGGCCACACTGGCCATGCCGGCTTTCTTCCTCTTCGTCACGCTCCAGGGCCCCAACGGCCAGCCCATGCCCGCCTGGAAGGCGGTCTGGCCGCTTTTCGGGACCACCAACCAGCTCCTCGCGGCCCTCGTCCTGCTCGTGCTGACCGTGTGGCTCATGCGGCTGGGCAAGAACTACCTGTGGACGCTCCTGCCCATGGCGTTCATGATGACGATGACGGTCTGGTCCCTCATCCAGCTCATCCTCGCCTACAAGCTCACGCTCATCGGGCTCATCGCAGCCGCGCTCTTCGGCCTCACGGTCCTCATCGTCGCGGAGACCCTCCGCTCGCTCCTGTCTGGGGTCAGGCCTGTGTAACGGGGTCAGGTTTGGACATCGGGACATTCAAAGAATGTCCCGATGTCCAGACCTGACCCCTTAATAACGGAACGGGGCCGCCTTTCAGCGGCCCCGTCCTTTCCAGGTCCTGAAGGACCCGGCTACTTCTTGAGCTTCTCCTTCGCCTGGGCCTGGGCCGCGGCGAGGATGGCGATGGGCACCCGGAAGGGCGAGCAGGACACGTAGTTCAAGCCTGTCCGGTGGCAGAACTCCACCGAAGCCGGCTCTCCGCCGTGCTCGCCGCAGATGCCGATCTTGAGGTCCTTGCGGGTCTTGCGGCCCCGCTCGACCGAGATCCGGACCAGCTCGCCGACAGCTTCCTGGTCGATGGTCTGGAACGGGTCGGAGGGCAGGATCTTCTTGTCGATGTACTGGTTGAGGAACCCGCCCATGTCGTCGCGGGAGAACCCGAAGGTCATCTGGGTCAGGTCGTTGGTGCCGAACGAGAAGAACTGAGCGTACTCGGCGATCTTGTTGGACACCAGGGCTGCCCGCGGGATCTCGATCATCGTCCCGATGAGGTGGGGGATGCTCTTGACGCCCTTGGCCTTGAGGACCTCCTTGTAGACCTTCTCCACCAGCGCATACTGGTCGACGAGCTCGCGCTCGTTGCAGACGACCGGGATCATGATCTCGGGGAAGGCCTTGACGCCCTCCTTGGCGAGCTCAGCCGCGGCCTCGAGGATGGCGCGGACCTGCATCTCCGTGATCTCGGGATAGGTGACGCCCAGGCGCACACCGCGGTGGCCCATCATGGGGTTGCTCTCGCGCAGGCCCGAGGCCCGCTTCTCGAGCTCCTCCATGCTGATGTTGAGGCTCTTGCCCAGCTCGCGCAATCCCTCCTCCTGGTGCGGGACGAACTCGTGCAGGGGCGGATCGAGCGTCCGGATGGTCACCGGCAGGTCGTGCATGGCCTTCATGGTGGCCTTGACGTCGGCCTTCACGAAGGGGAAGAGCTCCTCGAGGACCTTGCGGCGCTCGGCCTCGGTCTTGGACATGATCATCTTGCGCAGGACGAAGAGCGGCTTCTCCGAGCCCTTGCCGTAGAACCTGTGCTCGGTTCGGAAGAGGCCGATGCCCTCGGCCCCGAACTTGCGGGCCCGGCCCGCGTCCTCCGGGGTATCGGCGTTGGCGCGCACGCCCAGGCGCCGGACCGCGGTGCAGACCTTGGTGAAGTCCGTGAGCTCCTGGTTGCTCTCGCTGGCGTCCTTCATGGGCATCTCGCCCTGGTAGACGGTGCCCTTGGAGCCGTTCAAGGTGATCCAGTCCCCTTCCCTGAGGGTCACGCCGCCGACCGAGAGGGTCTTGGCGGAGGAGGAGATCTCGAGCGCCCCGCAGCCCACCACGCAGCACTTGCCCCAGCCGCGGGCCACGAGGGCCGCGTGCGAGGTCATGCCGCCGCGGGCAGTGAGGATGGCCTGCGCCGCGCGCATGCCCTCCACGTCCTCGGGGTTGGTCTCTTCGCGCACGAGGATGACCTTCTCCCCCCTCTTGGCCCAGGCCACTGCCTCGGCGGCCGTGAACACGATCCTGCCCTTCGCGCCGCCGGGGCCCGCGGGCAGTCCCTTGGCGATGGGCTTGGAGGCCGCCTCGGCCTTGGGGTCCACGATGGGGTGCAGGAGCTCGTCGAGCTGCTCCGGGGTCACGCGCAGGACCGCCTCATCCTTCGTGAGGACCTTCTCCTTGAGCATGTCGAGCGCGATGCGGACCGCGGCCGGGCCGTTCCTCTTGCCCACACGGCACTGGAGCATGTAGAGCTTGCCGTGCTCGATGGTGAACTCGATGTCGAGCATGTCGTGGTAGTGCTTCTCGAGCCGGTTGCGGATGTCGTAGAGCTCCTTGTAGGCCTTGGGCATCAGCTGCTCGAGGCTCTTGGCGCTCCGGGACTGGTCGCTGCGGGACTGCTCGTTGATCGGCGACGGGGTGCGGATGCCGGCCACCACGTCCTCGCCCTGGGCGTTGATGAGGTACTCGCCGTAGAAGATGTTCTCTCCCGTGCCCGGGTCGCGGGTGAAGCCCACGCCCGTGGCCGAGTCCTCGCCCAGGTTGCCGAACACCATGGACTGGACGTTCACCGCGGTGCCCCACTCCTCGGGGATCTTCTCGATCCTGCGGTAGGAGATGGCGCGCTTGCCCATCCAGGAGGCGAAGACCGCGCCGACGGAGCCCCAGAGCTGGGCCATGGGGTCGTCCGGGAAGGGCTTGCCGAACACGGACTGGATGCGCTTCTTGAACTCGGCGCAGAGGACCTTGAGGTCTCCGACCGTGAGGTCGGTGTCGCTCTTGCAGCCATTGCGCTTCTTGAGCCCGTCCATGATGTGCTCGAGCTGCTTGCGGATGCCCTTGTCATCCTCAGGCTCGATCCCCTCGGCCTTCTCCATGACCACGTCGGAGTACATCATGCTGAGGCGCCGGTAGGCGTCGTAGACGAAGCGCTCGTCGCCGGTCTGGCGGGCGAGGCCCGGGATGGTCTCGGGGGTGAGGCCCACGTTGAGGATGGTCTCCATCATGCCCGGCATGGACTTGCGGGCGCCGGAGCGCACGGACACGAGCAGGGGGTTCTGGGTGTCGCCGAACTTCTTGCCCGTGATCTGCTCGATGTGCGCGAGGTTCGAGGCCACGCCTTCCTTGAGGCCCTTGGGATAGGTCCGCTTGTTCGCCCAGTAATAGGTGCAGACCTCGGTGGTGATGGTGAACCCCGGGGGCACCGGCAGGCGCAGGCTCGGATGCCCGGCCATCTCGGCGAGGTTGGCGCCCTTGCCGCCGAGGAGGTTCTTCATGGACTCGTTGCCGTCGGCACGGCCGCCGCCGAAGAAATAGATGGTCTTGCCCGGCTTCTTGGACTTGGCCGAGCAGGTCCCGCAGCTCGACTTCCTGTTCAACAGCGCTGATGGCATGTGATGTTCCTCCTTAAAGGTGGCGCGACTCCTTGAGTATAGGAATACTGCGGGGGACGCTACAAGAGACCTAGGTCAACCCGGGGGTCAGCAGGACCGCTGGATAGCCTCGACGATCTCGCCGATGAATGAGGCTCGCCCCTCCCCCTCGCGGCAGGTGCGCCGAAGGCGCAGGGGCCTGGAGCCGTCCGGCAGGCTGTGGAAGACGGACAGGCTGACCCCATCCTCGGTGGAGCGCGCCAGCACGGCCAGCGTGACGGCATGCTCCGGGCCGAGCTCCCGGAGCAGTGCCCGCTCGAATTCCACCTCGATTCGGGTCGCGGGATCGTCGAAGACCCGGAGCATCTCGCGGATGTCCTTCCTCTCCAGCCGGGTCACAAGGACCAGGCTTCCCTGTCCAGGGGCCGGGACCATGTCCTCGACCGGCACGGACTCAGCGCGCTGGGGCGGCAGGCCGAGGCCCGTCCAGTTCGCGCCGGCCAGGACCATGGCGTCGCAGTAGCCCTGCTCCAGCCTGCCCAGACGGCTCGAAACGGACCCGCGCAGGCAGAGGAGTTCCACGCTGGGCCGGGCCCGCCGGATCTGGAGGCCGCGCCTCAGGGAAGAGACCGCCAGCCGGCCCGAGCCGAACCCGGCCCAGGGGATCCCGCTGCGCGGCACGAAGACCTCCCGAGGGTCCTCCCGCTTGAGGTACGCGGCGATGCACAGGCCCTCCGGTAGGCGGACCGGCAGGTCCTGCCCCCGGTGGACGGCAAAGTCGATGGTCCCGGCCAGGAGGGCGGCATCCACCTCCCTGGTGAGCAGGTCATCCTTGCCGGAGCCCAGGACCTCGGGCTGCTCAGCGGCCTCGCGCTCCCCTGAGGTCTGGATGGGCGCGATCTCGATCTCAAGCCCTTCATAGCGGATCTGCAGCCCCTGAATCACCTGTCGGACCCAGGGCAGGAGCGCCTCCACGCTGCTCGAGCCCAGCCAGAGCTTCACCCAAATATTCTAGCGGGATTCCTGGGCTCCGGGTATTCGTAAAAACACCGATTGGGATAGGGATATCCCGCAAGAGCGGGGAAACAGCGCGCCCGCGCCCTGAGGTCAGGGCTCCCGGATCCCAGGGGCGGCCAGGCGGGCCTCGATGCGCTTGAGGCTGGCCTCGATCCTGACCAGGTCCGTGTCCTCTGCCAAGAACGAGAGGTGCGCGGTCAGGACGCTGACGATAGCATTGAGGGCGAAGAAGGTCCCCACGAGGATGAAGCTCACGAAATAGACCCAGGCCCAGGGGTGGAGCCTCATGGTCTCGCGCATCAGCCCGGACCAACCCTCGAGGGTGATGATCTCGAAAAGGGTCAGGAAGCTCGCTCCCATGGTGCCGAAGCGCTCCGGCAGGATCCCGCCGAACAGATAGGTTCCGATGACCCCGTAGATGTAGAAGATGATGCCGAGGATGGCGAGCACTCCTGAGAGGGCGGGGAGCGTGGTGAAGAGGGCCGTGACGATGCGCTGAAGGTTGGGCATGTAGAAGACAGAATGCAGGATGCGCAGGACCCTCCCGAGCCGGAAGACCGTCACGAACCGCGCGGCCGGGACCCATCCCACGGCCACCACGAGGATGTCCAGGGCCTGCCAAGGGTCGCGGAAGAACGCTGTCTTCGACTCCGCCGCGAGGAAGCGCAGACCGATCTCGATCGTGAACACGGCCAGGAGGACCCGGTCCAAGAGAGCGAGGAGCGGGCCGTGGAGCATGGCCGCGGCCGGATAGGTCTCAAGCCCGATGACGGCCGCGTTGAGGAGGATGAAGCCGATGACCGCGAACTTGAAGGTCCTGGAGCCGACGATGGCGGGGAGCATGCGCCGCTATCGTACCATACACTGGCGTCAGACGTTAAGGTGCGAAGTCTCCGTCTCTTAACGTCTGACACCTTCGCCTGGGCGGTCAGGAAGAAGGACCCGGTCGACTTCTACTGATCAGCGGTACATCTTGATCGACTTCAGCGAGAACGCGGCAGCCTCGCTCTGCGCGGCCGGGTGGCTGAAGACGTAGAGGTAGCCCGAAGCCCCCGCCTTGGCCCAGGAGACAGGGCCCTCGCCCACCATGCCGCTGTCGGTCTCGTAGCGCACGAAGCCCGGCTTGATGGTGATGGTGACGGTCTCGGCCATGTCGGACGGGCCGTGCGCCTCGGCGGAGCCGTCCGCCTTGTTCTGGGTGTTGGCGAAATAGGCGAAGGTCTCGACCTTGGAGCGGCGCCCCACGTGGAACCACGCGTTCTGGGCCACCCAGATGTCCGGGTGCTTGGCCTCGGAGAGGGTGACGCAGAAGCCCGTGGTCTTGGCAGGGTCGAAGGTCAGCTTGATCTTCAGCGGATTGTTCTCCATGTCCTTGGTGATGCTGAAGAGGCGCTCGCGCGACATGATGCCGGTCTTGCCCCAGGAATTGCCCGCCGGGACGCTCACATCGAGGCTGGACGCTGCGTTCCTGGCGAAGCGGGCGAAGTCTCCGCCCACCACTCCGATCTTCTCCCAGGCGTCGGAGAGCTCGCCGCCGAAGCGCTCCTCGAAGATGGACCGTCCTTCGCGGGACGCGGTCCCGGGGTCGGAGAAGCGCACGCTCTCGATCTGCGCCGTGTCGTAGGACGCGGTCGTTCCGTCCTTCATCTTGATGACCATGGTCCCGGCCAGGGCCGTCCCGGCCGCCAACAGCAGAGCCGCCGCCGCGAAAAGCTTCGTCGTCTTCATGAGTGACCTCCTGCCCCTGCTGGTGCCGGGGATTTAGTGACTTAAATTACTTAATCCCCGGCACCGAATCAAGGAGGCTGGATCAGAGCCAGAACCAGCCGCGCTGGAAGACCTTGACCCCCGCGGCCTTGACCAGGGGGAGGTCCTCGGTCTCGAGCACCATGACCTCCTCCACGCCCAGGCGCTCGGTGGCCTCGCGGACCGCGGGCAGTTCCCAGAAGGTCCGGGCTTGGGCCACCCCGTCGCGGCCCGAGGCGTCGAACCCCATGGCGAGGCTCAGGCCCCGGCCCAGGTCCGTCCTGAAGAGCCAGCACGCCTTGACCCCGCCGTAGGGCGCCGCGGCCTTGGCCAGGCCAGCCAGCAGGTCCTGAGGCAGGCAGGCGGCGGGCGCAAGGAAGCGGGGCCCGGAAGGAGCGGGGCGGCCCGCCGACGACGGGCGGCCGGAGGACGGCGGCCGGTCCGGAGCGGCCTTCCGCCTGCGGAAGACCTCGGTCGCGGCGGCTTCCACCTGGGACAGGGTCGCTCCCGCGATGATGAGGGCGTCCGTCACCCCGCAGCGGACCAAGGCGCGGCGGACCGGACCCAGGGCCATGAAGTCGTTGACGCACTCGGAGCCGTGGCTCCCCGAGACCTCGAACCCGATGGTCCGCCGGATCGTCCCGCCCTTCTCCAGGCAGAAGAGCCAGCAGGAATCGATCTCCTTGCGGACCTCGCACGCCGAGACCAGGGCGGACAGGATCTCGCCGGCCACCTGGGGCATGGGAAGGCAGCGGCCGGCGGCCGCGGGGCTCTCGGGGAGCGCCGGGGCGCGGGGCGCGGGGACAGGGGTGCCGGGGATGACGCCGGACGCCAGCGCCTTGAAGGTCTCCCTCTCGAGCGTCAACTGCGCTCCGCAGGGGTCGATGAGGATCGAGTCGATGCGCGGCTGGGCTGCCTCGGCCAGATGGAAGACGGTCTTGGCGTCGAAGGCCGCGACCTGCATGCCCTGGGGAAGGGCCCTGGCCATGTCGTCCGGGTTCGTGAACACGGGAAGCCCCGTGCGGCCCCCGGTCTGCGTGAACATCAGATGGACGGCATTGCCCTTGGGCGGCTCCTGGACCGGGACGATGAGCTTGGCGGCCAGGAGCTCCTCGTAGACCTGCCGCGGCACCGGCCCGCCAGCCCCGCTCCCAGGCCGGCCCAGGCAGGCCCGGAGCCGCTGGTTCTGGGGCAGGTCCATGCCATGATTGTACCAGTTTCCACGGCGCGGGCCGCGGCTTTTGATATCATCATCCGGCCATGGCGCGATGGAACCTGCGGCGGTTGGTCCCCCTCATCCTGGGCCTGCTCGCCGCGGGCCTGTGCCTGGGGCGATTCCACGAGGACGCGGTCTTTTCCCAGGGCGACGCCTTCCACGAGTCCCTGGCCCACGGCGAAGCGTTCCTGCACGGCGTGCCCGCGGACCCCGGTCTCACCTACCGCATGCCCCTGGGCGGCGTCGCCCTCTCCCTGTTCCGCAACCATCTGCCGGACGCGCCGCGCACGTCCGCCGCGTTCCTGATCTGGGCAAGCGCGCCGCTCCTGGCCTTCCAGGCCGGACTGCTCGCGGCCGGGCCCTGGGTGGGGACCGCCGCCGCTCTGCTCTGCTGCCTGCCCCTGCCGTTCAACTCCGCGCCCGGCTACGAGGAGCAGCTCTACCGCGTCCTGCTCCTGCTCGCCGCGTGCCTGACCGCCTGGCGCGGCAGCAGGCCCTCTCCCCTCAGGAGCGCTGTCCTGGGCCTGGCCTTGGGCACGAGTCTCCTATGCCGCTCCCCCCTGTTCTTGTTCCCGTTCGTCCTGGCTTTCCAAGAGGCGTGGCACTACCGCTCCGCGGGGAACAGGCCTTCCGGCTGGGGCTGGGGAGCGGGCCTCCTCTGCGTCCTACCCTTCGTCCCCCTCATCCCGTGGATCGCGCTCAACCTCCGCCTCGGCCACGGGCTCGTCCTCTTCGAGCACGGACGCATCGTCCCCAACCTCGTGACCGGAGCCTTGGGCCACGTGTCCACAGCGGCCTGCGGCGCCGCGGCCCCGGCCGGTCTCGAGCAGGGAGGCAGCGCCCTGGCCTGGGCCGCCAACGAGGCCGCCCGGCATCCCCTGCGCACCGCCTCCGCGGTGCTGGCCAGGCTGTGGTTCGTGTTCTGCCTCCAGCCGGCCCTCATCACGGCCGCGGCCGCCGGGCTCTGGATGCTCCGGCGCTCCCCGGAGGCCCGCGGCCTCGCCTTGTTCGCGGGCTATTTCATCGTCATCCACTGCCTCCTCGTGGTCGACGCCCGCTACTTCGGCCCGATCTGGCCCGTGCTTGCGGTCCTGGCTTCCGGGCTCGCGGCGCCGCTGGCCAACCGCGGCTGGCGGCCCGGAGGCCGTCCCTGGCTCGCCTGGTCCGCGGCCGCCCCGGTCCTCTTGCTCGCGGCCTTCAGCCTCTCCCGGGTCCACGCCTACGGCCGCGGAGAGATCTCGGAGGAGGAGGCGTTCGCCGAGAGCCTCGCCCGGCATCCGGAGGACCCCTGGATCCGGTTCCTCCAAGGACGCTGGCGCATGCGGCGGGGAGAGCCTCTCCCTGCTGTCTCGGACTTCTCCCGGGCCAAGGCCCTCGAGCCGGGCCACTTCCCGTTCGAGTCCTCCCTGACCTGGGCCAGGACCGCGGCCGGGCTCCTCGACGGGCCCGGCCTCGCTGCCGAGCGCGCGGCCTGGGATTCGGGCCTGCGCCACGATTGGGGCGCCGCGGAGAAGGACTTCCTCGCGCTCAGCCTCGACCTCCTCCGGACGCTGGCCGTTGACCCTCCCCCCCGGCGCTCCGAAGCCGGCGGCCTCTGGTCCCGCGTCGAATCGGCGTGGCGCCTGCGCTCGGACGGCGGAGCCCCCGGCGTCCCCCTGACCAGGCGCCTGACCGAGCTCGCGTCTGCCTGGCCCAGCCGGCCTCGCCTGTCCATCCTGAAAGCCCTGGCCGCCAGGGCCCCGGACCCCGGGCTCGAGCGCGAGGCGACCCTTCTCGCCGAGAATCTAGGAGAGCACGGAGACGCCGAGGCAGGACTCCGCCGGCTCCTCGCCGCGGCTCCGGGCGACGCGGACCTGCTCCTGCGCCTGGCCCGCCTGGAGCTCAGGCTCGGCCGCAGGGCTTCGGCCCTGGCAGGGCTGGAAAAGGCCCTCTCAGCGACGGCCGACTCCGACCTCCGGGCCCGTGCCGCGATCCTCTTCCAAGAGGCTGGAGAAGCGGCCCGGTCCCTGGGGATCCTCGACCCCCTGGCCGCCAGGCGGCCGTCCGACGCCCGGCTGCGCAACAACCGGGGCGTGGCGCTCTCGCTCCTCGGGCGGACCAGTGAGGCCCGCCGCGAGTTCGAGGCGGCCATCCGCCTGGACCCGCGTCTCCTGCCGGCCTATCTCTCCCTGGGAGGGCTCCAGGCCTCGACTGGGGACCGCGAAGCCGGCCTGCGGACCTTCGAGGCCGGGCTTTCGGCCGCGGGCCGCGGGAGCGGCGACGAGGTCGCAAGGATGCTCCGGGCGGAGATCGACCGCCTCTCCCGAAGCCGCTAGCCGGGACCGCGAGCCGGCCTCCTGGAGAGAGGTGCCTGGCGGCCCCTGGGTTTGGTACCATGAAGCGCAGTCTCTTTCAGGAGGCATGATGATCTTCAAGAACGGAAGGCTGGAGAAGTTCGCTGATTCCCTGCTGTGGGGGCTGACCACGGCCAGGCCGGGCTACAAGAAGGGCGACGTCGTGCTCATCCGCACGGGCTTGGCGGCCATGCCCCTGGCCGAGGCCGTGCAGGAGCGCATGCTCGACCGCGGCTGGAACCCGATCTTGCGGACCGACCCTACCCCCTGCTGGGAGAAGAGCTTCTACCAGCGCACGGTCAAGGATCAGCGGACTTTCCTCCCTCCCGGCGAGAAGGAGTTCTTCTCCGGCCTGCACGGCCTCGTGGCCCTGCGGGCGCCCGAGTCCATCACCCACCTGCGGGACGTGGACCCCAAGCGCATCAGCGAGGCCGCGGTCGCCCGCAAGCCCGTCCGGGAGATCCTCGACCGGAGGGAGGAGAAAGGCCTCTTCGGCTGGACGCTCTGCCTTTATCCGACCCACGAGCCTGCCCGCACCGCGCGCATGACCTTCGCGGAGTACGCCCGCCAGATCGAGAAAGCCTGCTTCCTCGACGAGCACGACCCGGTGGCTCGCTGGCGTGAGATCCATCGCGAGGTGGGCCAGATCAAGAAGGGCTTGAACGCGCTGGGCGCCTGCGTCATGCGCCTGGAAAGCCGGAGCATGGACCTCTCGGTCCGGGTCGGGGAGCGCCGCCGCTGGCTGGGCATCAGCGGCCGCAACATCCCCTCCTTCGAGGTCTTCACCTCCCCGGATTGGCGCGGGACGCGTGGCGTCTACTACGCGGACCTGCCCTCCTACCGGAGCGGCAACTACATCGAGGGCCTGCGGGTCGAGTTCAAGGACGGCCGGGCCGTGAAGGTGTCCGCGAAGAAAGGGGCGGATTTCTCCAAGCGCATGACCACCATGGACCCGGGCGCGTGCCGCATCGGCGAGCTCTCCCTCACCGACCGCCGCTTCTCCCGCATCGACCGGTTCATGGCCGAGACCCTCTTCGACGAGAACTTCGGCGGCCGCTACGGCAACTGCCACATCGCGCTGGGCAACTCCTACTCGGACGCCTTCTCCGGGGACCAGACCAGGCTCACCAAAGCCATGCGCAAGAGCCTCGGGTTCAACGAATCCGCCCTGCACTGGGACATCGTCAACACCGAGGACAAGCGCGTCACCGCGCGCCTTCCCGGCGGCAGGACCGTGACGGTCTACGAGGACGGGAAGTTCGTAGTATAGGCGCCGGGACGGATCGCGGCCTGCTGGATGTCGGACATGCTGGCCGAGCTCGCATGGCGCAGCAGCACGGTCTTTCAGACATCTTTTCCTGAATAGCTACTGAACCGACGGCGATTATTGGGACAGGCTCCTAGCGAACCGTTCCCTAACCGCTCCTAGACAGTGTCTCGGCATCAGGGCCCAGTCTTCAGATAGGCCCAACGTCCTTGCGGCATAGGGCCCTGGACCCTCCCCCTCCCCGGGTTCCGGGGCTACACTCTTTATACCAATGCTATCTCTCAAGAAATCGATCGCGGTCCTCCTGGCGGTCCTCCAGCTCTCGTGGTCCCTGGCAGCAACGGAAGCTGCGGCCCAGAACGTGGTCCAGTCCGCCCGCGTCTCGGGCAACAGCTCCGTGGGAGTCCCTGTGGTGGCTCCCCTGAACTACTCCCAGCCCTCTTCCCTTTCCGGCGGCTCCATCCTCGGCGGCTCCAACTTCGTCCCCACAGGGTCCGTGCCCTCCCTGCAGACCCCGGCCCCTGGCGTCAGCGCCCAGATCCAGGGCATCCAGGCTGCTCCGGACATCGCGGTCCCAGGCTCGCTCTCCCCCGAGGCAGTGGCCTTCTCCATGGCCCAGGCCGGAGGGGGCGCCATGGCGGTCCCTGGACAGGCCGGCTCCGTGACCCAGTCCAGGGCAGGAAGCCTCAGGCTCGCGCCGGCGCAGGGAAGGGTCTCGGCCCAAGCCGAGACCCAGGGCGCCAAGGCCGTGGAAGCGGCCTCCCGGAACGTCGGAGAAGCCATCGGGGCGCTCGATCTCTCGGACAACACCCCTGCCGAAGCCTCCAAGGACACGGCGGACGGCATCTTCGCGGCTCTCGTGGGCGAGCGGCTCGTCAACCCCACCGGCAGCGTGGAGGCCCGGCCCCAGGCATCGGCCCCCTCCGTGTTCCGGCGCGGCCTGGCCTTCTTCAAGAGCTCCCCCTCGCAGGCCGGCCAGACGGCCAAGCCCGAAGTGCCAGCGCCCGCCGTGGAGCGTGCCCAGGCCCCCGGCCAGGAACAGGCGCCCGCAAAGCCCTCGATCTGGCAGCACCCGTCCGCCCGCCGCGCCGCTGCCCTGGCGGCGAGCGTCGCAATCGCCGCGCTCGCTCCGTTCCTCACGGCCTATGTCGGCCTCGTGGCCGCGGCCGGCAGCATCACCCTGAGCGTCATCGGCATCCCGCAGATCATCCACAACTTCAAGGCCGGCAAGGAGGGCGTCAAGGACCTGGCCATCGCCAGCCCCCTCATCTGGTTCGCGGCAGCCGTGCTCCTCTCCGTGGTGTCCATCGGCCAGGGCGCGAGCATCTGGTGGAACGCGGCCAACCTGGCGGGAGTGGCCGAGAGCGCGGCCGTGCTCGGGCAGATCAACTGGTACAAGCGGGACGCGAAAGCCCTCAAGGCCACGCTCGCCACCGCGGCGGCCGTGCTCGCGCCCCTGCCTCTCATCGCCATGCAGGCCTTCATGCCCCTGGCCGCGTGGGTGGACCTGGCCTTCACCGCGGCCATGGGCCTGCTCTGGGTGCTCAACTGGCCCCAGATCAAGCAGAACTACAAGCTCTTCAAGGAAGAGGGCCGGACCCCGAAAGGCATCGCCCCGATGTACCCCGCGCTCGTGGTGGCTGGCAGCGTCATGCACCTCTTTGCGGCCCTGGTGGGCGGGGACATGCGCTGGGCCATGAACGGCATCATCGCCATCGTGACGGCCGGGACCGTGCTCGGCCAGCTCTACGCGCCGAAGATGACCAATGCCGCGGTCGGGCCCCTCGCGTGGGTCTCGGACAAGATCGTCTCCGTCGTCGGGTCCATCCGCAAGGCGTGGCTCGAGCGCAGGGCTCGCTCGCTGGTGGCGCCTGTGTTCGAGGGCAAGGACCTCTCGCGCTTCGCTGGCTCTGGCGCCGAGGCCCAACTCGCCGAGTTCGTGGCCCGCGCCAAGACGCTCCCTGGCCGGAGCCTCATCTATCTCGAAGCCCCCACCGCGGCCGGGAAATCCACCCTGGCCAAACGGCTCGAGGCCGTGCTTCCGGGCCGCCTGGTGACCTTCCCGGTGGACAACTATTACAAGTCGACGACGGACCTGCCCCTGGGCCAGGACAACAAGCCCGACTGGGACCAGCCCGAGTCCATCCATCTTGACCTGGCCGCGGCCGACATCCGCAGCCTGCTGGCCGGCGGGCGCGTGGAGCTCCCCTCCCACGACACCGCCACCGGCATCTTCCGTCCCCAGAGCGGCACGTCCATCCAGCTCGACGGCGACGACATCCTGGTCGTGGATTCCATCTACGCCTCCCACCCCAAGCTCGTCGAAGCCGGGGCGGACCGCCAGTCCCTCAACGTCTACCTCACCGCCCCCGCCTCCGCGCGCTTCGCGCGCAGGCTCAAGCGCGACGTGGTCGAGCGCGGCATCCCGGTGGAGCGCAACCTCCAGGGCTGGACCAACGTCCTCGACAACGAATCCCGCCACATCCTCGGGCTCCAAGAGCACGCGGACATGACCATCAACCTGGTGACGAAGGAGGAGCTCGACCGCCTCGTGCAGTCCTACTCGGAGATTCTGGCCGCGGAATGGCTGAAGAACGGCAAGGACGCGGCCCTCACCCAGCGCTTCATCGACATGGTCCGCGCTTCGCTGGAGGAGGATTTCGGGCCTCTCCCGGCCCCAGCGGCCGCGCCGGAGAGCCAGGACAGG
>JBAZSR010000060.1:17314-17930 GCA_041662295.1 Elusimicrobiota bacterium
GATGCCCTGGACCGCCGTTCCCTCGCCCATGCCCGCCTGATCCGCGCCTTCACCCCGCCCGATGGGCCTCTTGCATTCGCGGCTCATCCTCCTTATACTCTGAGAAGGGGCCCATGACGACACGGTTATTCCTGACAAGCCTGCTGGCGGCGGGTCTGGCCGTCATCCCCTCTCCGGCGTCCTCCGAAACCTCCACCGCGCCCGGCCAGGACAAGAAGAAGGTCTCCGGCGCGGCGGATGCCGTGACCCAGCCGGCTCCTCCGCCGAGCCAAAAAGAGATCCTTCAGATGATCGAGTTCGCCAGGACAGCGGCGGGCAGCGCAGGGATCCCCCAAGAGCAGGTACAGCTTCTCGACGGCTTCGAGAAGATGATCAAGTCCGGCACCATGGACCCGAACGCGGTCATGAAGGCCATGGCCAGCGGACCCCTCGACCCCTTGAAGATGATGACTCCTTCCGAGGGCCAGCCCGGCGCCCCCTTGCCCGGGATGGACCTCCCGGCCATGCCCCAGGCTCCCGGACCCGGCCAGGCGGCGCAGACCATGCCCGGAACAGGAGGCCCGGTCAGCGGGGTCGGGACGCCGCCGGGACCCGACGACGTCCTCGCTAGGCCCGA
>JBAZSR010000061.1:0-12214 GCA_041662295.1 Elusimicrobiota bacterium
AAAGACACTAAAATAGTGTTATACAGACACTAAATCGGCGGAAGCCTCGCCGATCCCAAGCCGCAGGGAGGTGGGCCATGCTCGGATTCAGGTATCACAAGGCGTCGCCGACGGACTACGTGCTCCTTTATAGGGGAGGGAGGCTCGCGGCCGAGGGGGCCGGGCTGTCCTTCCTCTATTGGTCGCCCCTCTCGACCCTGGTCCGGGTGCCCCTGGAGAGCTCCTGCCTGCCGTTCGTGTTCAAGGAGATCACCTCGGATTTCCAGGAGGTCACGATCCAGGGGCAGCTCTCCTACCGGGTCCGCGACCCCAAGAGGCTCGCGGGCCTGCTGGACTACAGCCTCGGCTCCGGGGGCGAGTACGCCTCGGACGACCCGGACTCGCTCTCCCAGCGCCTGGTCGAGGCGGTCCAGGCCAGGACGCGCTCCCTCATCGAGCGGCTCTCCCTCCGGGAGGCGCTCGGGAGCGCGGACCGGATCGTGAGCGAGCTCAAGCGCTCCCTGCCGGAAGACGAGGCCGTGGCCCTGCTCGGGCTCGAGGTTCAGGGGGTGGCGGTGGCGTCGGTCCGGCCCAACCCCGAGATGGCCAAGGCCCTGGAGGCCGAGGCCCGGGAGAGCCTCAAGCGGCGCGCGGACGACGCGGTCTACGAGAGGAGGAACGCGGCCGTGGAGGCGGAGCGCCGCATCAAGGAGAGCGAGCTCAACACCGAGATCGCGGTGGAGGAGAAGAAGCGCGCCATCCGGGAGCGGAAGATGGCCGCGGACATCGCGGTGGAGGACGCCCGGGCCGCGCTGGTCGAGCGCCAGGCGGTCAACGACCGGAAGTCCGCGGACGGCAGGGCCTACGCCC
This sequence comes from Elusimicrobiota bacterium, assembly GCA_041662295.1. GTDB lineage: Bacteria > Elusimicrobiota > Elusimicrobia > UBA1565 > UBA9628 > JACQWX01. The sequence goes on from JBAZSR010000061.1 coordinate 850, forward strand.
TTGAGGCCACGCTCAAGCCCCTGCGGGACATGGACTGGAAGGTCCTGCTCGCAGCCTCCTCGGGAAAGCTCGATCCGGGCCTGCTGATCGCCTCCGCGTTCGGGGGCCTCGCGGAGAACGCGGGCAAGATCGGGGAGCTCAACATCTCTCCGGACCTGCTGACCGCGCTCATGAAAGGGGGGAGGGGCGCGTGAGCTTCGAGAAGATCGTGCTGGTCACCCGTCGGACGAGGCTCGAAGAGCTCCTCGACCGGTTCAACACGAGGGGGCAGGCCCGTTTCTACCTCGAGCGCGAAGGGACGGACTTCGGCGCCTACGAGCGGGAGCACGACGCCTATAGCGCGGCGCTCGAGCGCCTGCGGCGGTCCCTGGACTTCGGCCTGCCGGTCCAGAGGATCGACCGCTCCTTGCTTCCCACCTTCCTCTTCGCCCCGACCGACCTGGTGGTGACCGCCGGGCCTGACGGCCTCGTGGCGAACACGGCGAAGTACGTGGGGGGCTCCCCGATCGTGGCGGTCAACCCCGACCCCTCGCGCATCGACGGGCTCCTCCTGGCCTTCAGCCTTTCGGCCGCCCGGGAGGGCGCGGCCGCGGCGCTCGAGGGCCGGGCGCGGATCCGAGAAGTGACCCTGGCCGAGGCCCGCCTGGCCGACGGGTCGCGCCTCTTGGCATTCAACGACCTCTTCATCGGGCCGGCCAGCCACGTCTCGGCCAGATACGTCCTGCGCCACAGGGGCCGGTCGGAGCGGCAGTGCTCGAGCGGGGTCATCGTCTCCACCGGCGCGGGCTCGACCGGCTGGCTCTCGTCCGTCTTCAACATGGCCGCCGGGATCGCCGCGGCCTTCGGAGGCGCGCCGCCAACGCCCCCGCGGCTCGCCTGGGACGATCCCAGGCTCCATTTCGTGGTGCGCGAGCCTTTCGCGAGCCGGGAGTCCGGGGCCGGGATCGTGGCCGGGGCCATCGAGACCGGGGCGGAGCTTGTCCTCGAGTCGCTGATGCCCTCCGGCGGGACCGTGTTCTCCGACGGCGTGGAAAGCGACTTTTTGGCCTTCGACTCGGGAGCGGCTCTCAGCGTGCGGCCGGCACAGGAGAAGGCGCGGCTCGCCGCCTGAGCCTCAGGGCTGCGACCGGGATGTGACCGGTTGCCCCTGGCGGAAAGGGGACCCCGCTGTTAGACTATCCCTCACTCCCGGGGCGACAGCATTAAGGAGGGGGCATGGAGAGGCGGCTGGTCGGAGCGAGGGCCCGCGGGTCGGGATTCACCCTGATCGAGCTCATGATCGTGGTGGCCATCATCGGCATCCTGGCGGCCATCGCGATCCCGAAGTTCGCGGAGCTCCTCCGCAAGTCCAACGAAGGCAAGACCAAGGGCAATCTGGGCGCCATGCGCTCTGCCCTCACGATCTACTATGCGGACATGGAGGGGAATTACCCGAGCGATTTCTATTCCCTGACGATCGCCGGGAAGTACCTCGCCGCGGTCCCTCGCAACCGGGTGCCCAACTACCATCCGGACACCGACATCGTCAGGCACAACCAGAACACCAACCCCTTCGGCTGCGGGTCCGGCTACGTCCTCGACTCGGGCCAGTGGATCTACTGGAGCGACGACGGCTCCCTCTGCGCCGTGGCCCCTGCTCCGGTGGGACAGCGGGCGCGCACCCGGGGGGAGATATGGGTCGCCTGCGCCCATACGGACACGAAGGGCTCCTTCTGGACCTCCTACTGAGCGTTCAGGGCTGGATCGCCATCCAGCGCACCCTGGGCGCGGCGTCCATGAGGCCGCTGACGAACGTGGAGGTCTGGCCGATGATCCGGAAGGAGGCCGCGGTGATGAGGTCTGCGGAAACCATCACCCGGTCCGCGGCGTACCCTCCGGCGCCGGTGCAGTTCGTGTCCACGACGGAGACCATGACGAAGGGGGTGCTGCCCGCAGTGAACCCGTAGGCCGTGAGGTCGACGACCACCGAGCCGCCGGTGCCTGCCCCGCCGTAAGGGACGCAGACCTCGCCTGTCGCCATCCTGCCCTGCGCCCTCATCCAGGCGGTCCCGTTGCAGAATTCCATCTGCCCTGCCGCGGCGTTGTAGCGCTGGGTGCCTGCCTTGGCCGCGGAGCAGGCGGCCGCGTCGCCGCCGATCCGGACGCCTCCGGCCACGTCCAGCTTGGACTGCGGGCTCGTGGTGCCGATGCCGACCTCGCCCTCGTCCCGCGCCAGGATGGTCCTGGCCGCTGTGGTCAGGCGCCGATAGATGCCAGCGGGCGAGGGGTAGTAGCTGGTCATGGTCAGGGACTCGGACACGGCCTCGTAGGCCGCGGACCCCAGGAGGAGGGCGACGATCGACCAGAAGACAGCCTTGCGCGTGATGACGATCCGGATCAGCGGGCGTTCCCGAGCCATCGCACCATTATACCTAAAAACACAAAACCCCCTTTCGGGGGGTTCCGGCCTGCCATTTCTCGTTGCAGGTTCGTAAACTTAAGCGTCGTTGACATCATAGCATGGAACCCCCATTCTTGTCAAGCGAAATCCCGGGTCAGGCCGGACCTAGGCGGCATGGGTCCCATGCCAGGCGGGTCCCTGCCCTGAAGTCTCATGTCTTCCCGGCCCCCTGCCTCATATACTTTCTTCCATCGTGAAGCGCTGCGTCTCGGTCCTCGTCTCCGCCGCGGTCCTGCTGGCCTGCCCAGGCCTCGGGGCCTATGAGGCGTGCGGCCAGACCATGCGGGCCTCTGTCCCTGCCGGCATCCGCGGGGCTCCGGTCCTGCTCCCGATCTCCGCTGTGAGGGCGTCTTTCGGCCGGGACACGGGCGTGCCCGGCCCGTTGACGGGGTCCGTGGCCGGGCTTCTCCCTGCGCCATCTTTGACCCTGTCTCCCTTCTTCGGTGTCGTCTCCGCGGAAACGGATAGCGCCGGCGTCCCAGGTCCGTACGACGGTGCCGCGGCCTCCCGGATGGGGTCGCTTGCCGCGGAGGTCGCGGAGGCCGCGGGTCCCCTGGCCTCGGCGGACCTTCCGGATGCTGACGCACGCCAGGCAGGGGAGAAGCTCGAAGCCCTGCTGAGCGGGGAGCGGAGGCATCCAGCGGGAGACGGGGGGGCGGGTCCGGATGCGGGAGGAGGCGCGCCCTCCGAAAGACGGCGAGCGCTCTCCCGGCCGCCGGAGAAGCGCCGCGGTCCCTTGGGCCTCATCCGGGAGATGGCGTTCGGCGAGGAGGATTTCGCGTCCCTGACGCGGCCGCATCGAGGCCCGATCAACGCAGCGCGCGTCCTCCTCATCCTCAAGGCCGTCCTGAGCACGGCCATGGCCTATTCGGTCGGGGCGCTCGTGGACGCGGCCATCGCCCAGTCCATGCCCGGGGCCGCGCTTTGGCTGGGCGTCCTGACCGGGCTGACGGCTCTCAAGGCCGTCCAGAACCTCGTCCTCGCCCGTACCACAGGCAAGCTCCGCGTGGCCGTGCGCAGGGACTTCCGCATCGCCCTCTTCGGGCGGGTCCTCCGGCTCAAGCCGGAGAGCCTCGGCGGAGAGAAGCCCCACGACTTGGCCGCGCGGCTGGCGCGCGACACCGGCGGAGTGACGGTCAAGAACGTCACCATCCCCGTCCACTTCCCCCATCTCGTCATCCAGTTCGGGCTCGGCGTGGGGTTCCTCGTCGCTACGAGCTGGCAGCTCGCGGGACTGGTGCTGGCCTCCATCCCGCTCCTCGGCTACCTGTCCTGGCGCTTCGGCCGCAGGATCTCCGCGCTCCAGGAGGAGGCCGCCACCCGGCAGGCCGCGATGACCCGCGCCGCGGGAGAGCTCCTCCAGGAGGCCGGCGGGATGAAGGGCGAGGCCGACCGCGGCCGCGCCGAGGAGCGCTACGCCAAGGTCGTCCGTGAGAACGAGGACACGTTCCTGGACATCATCCGGGTCTCGGCCAACTTCAATTCCATCCAGGAGTTCCTCATGTTCCTGGGGTCCGAGGTCCTCGTGCTCGGGGTCGGGCTGGCGGGATTCCTCCTTTACGGCTATCCCTCGGTGGGGCAGGTCATGGCCCTGCGCGGCTACGCCAAGGACCTGCGGGGCGCGGTCGACGGCCTCATCGGGCTCTACACGGACGGCAAGGACGCCGAGGGCTCCACCAAGAGGGTCCGCGAGCTCTGGAAGGCCGAGGGCTAGTTCTCCGTCCCCGGCGTGGATTTGATATAACTTCCCCCATGAAAGCCTTTGTGCTGTGCCGCATCGCGCCGGGCCTCGAGAACGACGCGGTCAAGAAGTTCCGCTCCGTCGACGGGGTCACGGACGTGTACCTCGTGTTCGGGGGCTGGGACGCGATCCTCGCCATCGAGTCCGACACCATCGACAAGCTCAGCGCCCTGATCACGACGCAGATTCGCGGCATCCAGGGCGTGTCCGCGACCGAGACCCTGGTCACGACGAATCTCTGACCCGCCGGGAAGCATCGCTTCCCGGCGGAAGCTGTTCGTTCGCGGCCGCTGTCGTTCTCATGAAGCTCTCCTCTCCGTCGTTTCGTCTTCCTTCCGGCCTCGTCATCGCCGTTTCTTTCAGCCTTTTCCTTTCCCTGCCCTTCCTGGGCAAGGCGTACCACATGGACGAGCCGGTCTTCCTGGCCACGGCCGCGCGCCTGGCCGCGGACCCTCTGCGGCCAGGGAACTTCGCGTACAACTGGTACGGGGTCTCGGAGCCCATGGCGAGGATCAACAGCAACCCGCCGCTCCTGCCGTACCTGCTCGCCCCGGTCCTGGCCCTGACAGGAGGCGGTGAGGCCTTGACCCGCCTGGCCTTCCAGCCCTTCGACCTCCTTGCCGCGGTCAGCCTTTACCTGCTCGCCGGCCGGTTCCTCCGCCGCCCGCTATTGCCGGTCCTCATCGTGCTGGCCGGGCCAGCCTATCTGGTCAACATGGGGCACCTGATGGCGGAAAAGCCCGCCTTCAGCCTCGGGTGCGCTGGCCTCTACGCCCTGGTCCGGGCCCTGGAAGGCGGGGGCGCTCCGTGGGAGCGCGGGGCCATGGCGCTCCTGGCCCTGGCAATGCTCGCCAAGACAGGGGCGGTCCTCTTCCTTGCTCCTGCCGCGGTCCTGCTCCTGAGGGCCGGGAGAGGGGCGGAAGCGAGCTTCGGGTTCTGCTGTTGGACGCTCCTGCCGGCCCTGGCCGCGGCGCTCGGCCAGGACCTCCTGGGCCTTGGCGGGGCAGGAGCGACGCTCGGCGTCCTGCGCCGCTCCTATGGGATGACGGATTGGCCTTACAAGGTCCGGGCTTTCCTCTGCTTCACCGGGGCCTGCGGGGTGGTGACCGCGTTCTGGCCACTGCTGGCCCTCAGGCGCAGGCCACTGCTCCTGGCAGGGGCCGCGGCCTGCGCGGGGATCTTTCTCCTGCCTTCCTTCGACGTCCGGCCCGTGCTCGGCCTGGACCGGGCAATCGGGCTCCTGGCCGCGGCCGGCGCGGCCGCAGGCTTCCTGTGCCTCGCGGACTCGCGCGGCCGGCGCTCGGCAGGAGGGCCGCTCTGGCTGGCGTGGATCGCGGCTGCCTCGGTCCTTCAGCTCTTCTTCTACTGGGGAGTGCTGGCCAGGATCGCGCTGTTCATGGTCCCGCCCCTGGTCTTCGGCCTGGCCGAGCGCCTTGAGGAGGACCTGGAGCCGCGGGCACTGACCCCTCTCTACGCCGCGAGTCTCTCCCTGGCCCTGGGCCTCGGCCTGGGCGGGGCCTGGGTCGACCGCAGGTACGCCGACAGCCAGAAGCGCTTCGCCCAGGAGGTCGCAGCGCCCGCGATCGCGGCCGGCCGCAGGGTCTTCTTCGCCGGCCACTGGGGGCTCCAGTACTACATGGAGAAGGTCGGGGCCGTGCCCCTCGACGAGGCGCGGGGAGGCTACGAGGCCATGAAGCCGGGCGACTTGCTCGTCCTGTCTCGGGTCAACTCCAACAACAGCCTCCTCGGCGAGCCCAAGCTCAGCCAGGGGCACGTGATCCGGCACGACCGCCGGATCATCGTGACCGCGGCCTTGCCCCTGCGCCTCCTCAGCGGGTGGACCGGCCAGGGCGGGTTCTACGCGGATTCATGGGGGTTCTTGCCCTGGTCCTTCAGCAGGGAGCCGGTCGATGAGTTCGCCTTGGGCGAGCACCAGTGATATAATAGCCTCATGAAAGAGATCGCGGAGATGCGGCGGCGGCTGATCGAGGTGGCCGCGCTCGTGGCAGCCGTGCTCCTGGCCGGCACCTTCGGCTACGTCTGGATCTCCCACTCATCCCTCTTCGACGCCCTCTACATGACGGTCATCACCCTGGCCACGGTCGGCTACGGGGAGACCTTCCCGCTCGACCACGCCGGCCGGGTCTTCACGATCCTGCTCATCATGGGCGGCATCGGCGTCATGACGTACGCCTTCTCCACCGTCACCTCGATCGTGGTGGAGGGGCATCTCTCGTCGGCTCTCAGGAGGAGGCGCATGGAGAAGCAGATCGCCAAGCTCAAGGACCACTACATCGTGTGCGGGGCCGACCACTCGGGGGGCGTCATCGCGGCCGAGCTCCAGCGCACGGGCCGGCCCTTCGTGGTGGTCGAGCGCGACCCGGAGGCCGCGGCGAAGCTCGCGGAGCGGCTGAATATGCCGGAGATGTTCCAGATCATCGGCGACGCGACCACGGACGAGGCCCTCACGGCCGCGGGCGTGGCCCGGGCAGCCGGGGTCTTCGCGGTCCTGGCCACGGACCAGGACAACGCCTTCGTGGCGCTGAGCGCCAAGGGCCTCAACCCCGGCCTGCGCGTCGTCTCCCGCCAGAAGGAGCTCGGCGTGCGCGAGAAGCTCTTCCGCAGCGGGGCGGACAACGTGGTCAACTCGTCCTACATCGGCGGCCTGCGCATGGCCTCGGAGATGATCCGGCCGGCCACGGTGGGCTTTCTCGACTCCATGATGCGGGACAAGGGCTCCGCGTACCGGTTCGAGGAGATCGACGTCCCCAAGGACTCGCCGTTCGTCGGCCGCGCCCTCGCGGACTTGAGGAGGGTCGGGGTCGACGAGCCCCTGCTGGTGGCGGTCCTCGATCAGGAGACCAAGAAGTACGACGTCAACCCGGACTATGGGCGGCCCGTCAAGGCCGGGGACGCCCTGGTCATGCTGGGCGAGACTCAGCGGCTGGCCGCGCTCCGCGACCGCGTGAAGGGCTGAGGGGGGTATTTTCCGCTTTTAAGACCGACCCTCATTATTGTTAAATGGGGTCAGGGACCCATGGAAGGATCCGAGGAAGGGACCGTCGCAGAGCCCGTCTACGGGCAGCCAGGCGACAAGCTCATCGTCATCGTGGATGACGACGACTCCGTGCGGGAGCTCCTCGAGTTCGTGGTCAAGAAGGAGGGCTTCAAGGTCGACACCTGCAAGGACGGCGAGGAGGCCCTGCGCCGCATCCCCGAGCTCAAGGCGGACCTCATCATCCTCGACATGATGCTGCCCCGCTACGGCGGCTTCGAGATCCTGCGCGAGCTCCAGAACGGCGAGGCCGCGGGCGTGCCCATCGTCATCATCACGGGCCGGTACTCCGACAAGAGCACCAAGGACATGATCAAGGCGGAATCCAACGTCAAGGAGTTCCTCGAGAAGCCCGTGCGGCCCCAAGTCCTGGCCATGCTGCTCCACAAGATCCTCCAGACCCGGCCCGCTGGGCCGGCGGCGCGAGGAGGGTGGTAGGATGCCTGAAGAGGAGGGGATGCTCTCCGAGCACCCGCTCGCCGACCCGGCCGAGAAGCTCGTCCTGCTCGTGGACGACGACGAGAGCCTGCTCGACCTGATGGAGCACATCATCAAGCGCGAGGGCTTCAAGACCGAGCGCGCCGTGGACGGCACCGAGGGCTTCCGCAAGGCCGAGGCGCTCTCCCCCGACCTCATCATCCTGGACCTGATGCTGCCGGGGAAGGGCGGCTACGAGGTCATCCGCGAGCTCCAGGCCTCGGACGCGGCCCGCATCCCGGTCATCGTCATCACGGGCCGCTACATCGACCGCAAGAACGTCGACATGGTCCGGGGCGAGCCGAACGTGCGGGAGTTCCTGCAGAAGCCCCTGCGGCCCGCGGCGCTGGCCGCCATCATCCATACCATCCTCCAGACGCGCCCCCCCGAGGTCAACCGCGGGGCGGAGCGCGGACCCTGGAGCGGCCCCTCCCTCTGATGTCCTGGCGCGGGATCGCCCTCGCGCTGCTCGCCTGCGCGGCTGCCGTGGCCGGCGCGGCCGTCCTCGACCTGCGGCTGCGGGCCCGCTCGGCATGTCTCGAGGGGGAGAAGTACCTGGCCTGGCACCGCGAGCCCGCCCTGAAGGCGGCGCATTTCGACGCGGTCCTGGCGGCCCGCTCCAAGTCCCTGGAGTCCGAGCGCCGGCGCGGCGGGCTCGACGACGCCGCCTTCTCCGCGCGGCTGAAGCTCCTCAAATCCGAGCGGGACCAGCGGGTGGCCGAGAGCTCGCTGAAGTACGCGCACGCCTGGTTCCAGACCGCGGTCGAGCTTTTCGCGCCGCCGGAGAACCGCTGGACGCGGCTCGCCCGCGTCCGCCTGGCCGAGACGACCGAGCTCTGGAAGAAAGAGCTCGACGCGAGGAAGATCCCCTACCGGGACTACATGCTGGAGTAGCGGCCGGACCATGATCCGGCTCCTCCTCGGCATCGCGCTGGCGCCCACCGCGGCGATCGTCTTCGCGGCCTCCCTGCGCGCCCTGTGGTCGCTCTCCGGGACCTCGCCCTCGGTCTACCCCTTCCTCGCCGGTTTCGCCCTGCCCGTGGCCGGCCGCCTGCTGCTCGACATGCGCTCCTCCTGGCTCGGGAGGGCGATCACCGCGTTCTACGTCCTCACCCACGAGCTGACCCACGCGATCGCTACCTGGATGGGGGGCGGCAAGGTCTACGGCCTGAAGGCCGGGGCGGAGGGCGGGCACGTGGACGTGTCGCATGTCAGCGTCTTCGCGTCCCTGGCCCCGTACTGCGTCCCCCTGCCCACGGCCTGCGTCGTGCTCGGCTGGCGCGTCTGGGTCTGGGCGAAGGGCGGCGCGGCCGGCGAGCCCGTCTTCCTCTTCCTCATGGGCCTGACGCTGTCCTTCCACTTCCTGGCCACCTTCGAGTGCCTCTGGGTCGAGGACCAGCCGGACCTGGCCGCGGCCGGAGGAGCCGTGTTCTCCCTGAGCCTCATCACCCTGGCCAACGGGCTGGTCTTCCTCGTCATCCTCAAGGCCCTGTTCCCGAAGGAGACCCTCCTGGCATCCCTGCTCGGGAGGGCCTGGGCCGACACCGCCGCGTTCTGGGGCTGGCTCATCCGGGCAGCGGACTCCCTGCTGCGTCAATGGGGGGGCGGTTGAGCGGGTCCCGGGCCGGGGCTCTGGCCGTGGTCGGGTTCACGCTGGCCCTCTGCCTGCCCTTCACGGCCAAGCCCCTGCACAACGACGAGCCGGTCTTCGCCGCGATCGGCCGGCACATCCTGTCGGACCCGCTCCATCCCCTCGCGTTCGACTACTACTGGTTCGGCCAGACCCTCCCCATGACGCGGATCAACACCACGCCGCCGGCCTTCCACTACCTCATGGCCCTGGCGACCGCGGCTTCGGGCGGCCGCGAATGGCTGATGAGGCTCCTGTTCCTCCCGTTCACGCTGGCCGCGGCCTGGGCGCTCTACGGCCTGGCTTCCCGCTTCCTCGTAAGGCCGCTGGTGCCGACCCTCATCGTGGTCGCGTGCCCGGCCTTCCTCCTCAACATGGGGCATCTCATGCCCGAGGCGCCCTCGCTGGCGCTGGGACTCTCCGGGCTTTGGGCCGCGGTCGCGGGCGTCGACGAGCGGCGCGCCCGGCTCTGGGCCGCCGGGGGCGCCCTCCTCGGCGCCTCCGTGCTGTTCAAGTACAACGCGGCTCTCCTCATCGCGCCGGCGTTGTGCTATGGCGCCCTGGCTCGGGTCCCCGCCTCCTGGATGGCTGCATTCGCGGGCCTAGCCTGTCTCCCCGTCGGGCTCGACCTCGGCTGGGACCTGCTCGGTGACCGCGCGTTCGCCTTGCGCGCCATCGAGGTGACCGGCCAGGCCTCGTCCGGCTGGTGGTCGTCTCTCTCCCACAAGACGCGCTCTTTCCTGGCGTTCACTGGAGGGTGCGGCTTGGCCACGGGCCTTTGGCCCTTCCTCTTCGAAGGACGCCGGGGATGGAAGCCCTGGCACCTCGCCGCTGTTGCCGGCGTCGGCGTCCTCTTCCTCCCTGTCTGGGACCTGGCTCCGGTCCGGCCCGTGGACAGGTGGACCGGCGTCCTTTTCTCCCTGGGAGGATTGCTGGGTCTCGTCCAGGCGGGTCTCTTCCGGGGACCGGGCTGGAGGCTCTGGCTGCCGTGGCTTGCGTCTGCGGCCGTGTTCCAGGCGTTCCTGTACTGGTCCGTCATGGCCCGGACGGTCCTCCACATGCTGCCTCCACTTGTGTTCGCCCTGGCCGCCGAGGGGGAGGAACTCCTGGGCCCGACCGCGTTCAGGCGCCTGGCCCTGGCGAGCCTGGCGCTCGTCGCGGCCCTGAGCCTGGGCCTCGGGTGGGTGGACCACTCCTACGCGTCAGCCTCCAAGGCCTTCGCCGGGGAGGTCCGCCGGACCAGGCTCGAGAAAGGCAAGGTCGTCTGGTTCACGGGAGCTATGGGCCTCCAGCACTATCTCGAAGCCGGCGGCGCCAAGGGCCTCGAGGTCCTTAAGGGCGGCTGGGACCGGGTGCGGCCCGGAGAGGCGGTCGCGGTCCTGAGGATCAACTCCGTGCGCTCGAGCCCTCAACGGCCCCGCTTGGCCGACGTCTCCACCCGGACCCTGAACCACCCCGTGCCCCTGAGGCTCATGAGCGGCTACGAGGGGGACGGGGGCTTCTATTCCAACACCTCCGGGTTCCTCCCGTTCTCCCTGAGCAGGGAGCCGCTCGAGGAGTTCTCCGTGGTGGAGATGCGATGACCCGGCGGACCGAGCTGGCCGCGGTCCTGGCCTTCGCGGCCCTCCTGGCCCTGCCCTTCCTGGGCAAGGCCTGGCACGCAGACGAGCCCCTGTACCTGCCCGTGGCCCGGCACATCCTCGCAGACCCCATCCACCCCTTCGCCTTCGAGCTCAACTACTACGGCCGGAGCGTGCCGTACCGCGAGATCAATAACACCCCGCCGCTCATCATGTATCTGCTGGCCCTGGGCCTCAAGCTCACGGGCGGCGCGGAATGGGCCATGAGGCTCGCGTTCCTGCCCTTCGACCTGGCTGCCGCGGCCGCCCTGTATCTTCTGGCGGCCAGGTTCCTGGCTCGGCCCCTCCTGCCGGTCCTCATCACCCTGGTCGCGCCGGCGTACTGGATCAACATGGGGCATCTCATGCCCGAGAAGCTTGTCCTCGCCTTCGGCCTCTGGAG
>JBAZSR010000061.1:12276-17206 GCA_041662295.1 Elusimicrobiota bacterium
CTTCCCTTCTGGGCGTCGGGCGGCCTCATGGCCCTGGCCCTGCTCTCGAAATACAATGCCGCGGCCCTGCTCCTGGCCGGCGCCGCCTGCGGTCTCCTGCGGGGCGCGGGAGCGCGGCGCGTCGGCGCCTGGTGCCTGCTCGGGTGTTCGGGCCTGGCGGTCTACTTTGGGCTCGACGCCCTGTCCGGCGGCCGTGCCATGACCGCGGCATGGACCGTGACCAGCCAGGCCGCGGGACTTCCCACCTCATGCGCCAGCCACAGGCTCAGGTCGCTCCTGGCCTTCCTCGGCGGCGGCGGACTCGTCATCGCGGTCTGGCCCCTGCTCCTGTGGCGGCTCCAACCTCGGGTCGCTGGAGCGGCCGCGGTTCTGAGCCTTTTCTTGTTCTCTCCTCTCTTCGACCTCGGCCTCGTGCGGCCGGTCGACCGCGTCACCGGCGCGGTCCTGGGCTTTGGGACCATCCTGGCCCTGGCCGCGGCCCTGAGGCCCTCCCCTGGCCGGACCCTTTGGCTGCCCTGGCTCGCTTCGGGACTCGCCTTGGCCGCGGCCTACTGGTCAGTCATGGCCAGGACCGTGCTCCTGGCGGTCCCGCCAGCGATCTTCCTCCTGGCCGGCTTGCTCGAGGAGCGCTTCACGGCCCGGGCGTGCAGGGGCCTGTGCCTGGCGAGCCTGGCCGCGGTCTTGGGCCTGGGCCTGGCGCTCTCGATCGTGGACTTCCGCTACGCCGGAAGCCAGCGGGAGCTCGCCCGGGAGGTCTCCTCCCGCTACCTGGAACAGGGCCGGAGAGTCTGGTTCACGGGCCATTGGGGCCTGCAGTACTACCTGGAGCGGGCCGGGGCCCGGAGCCTCGACGCGGGCCGGGGCGGGTGGGACGAGGTCCGGGCCGGGGACGTCGTGGTGGTGCCCAGGGTCAATGCGAACATCCTCCGGCCGAGCCGCAGGCTGCTTGCGGACGTGACGCGTTCCGAGGTATCCTCCTTCCTGCCGTTGCGCCTCATCTGCTCCGGCCGCTGCGAGGCGGGGTTCTACTCCGACGTGATGGGCTTCCTCCCCTTCTCCCTGAGCCGGGAGCCGGTGGACGTCCACGAGGTCGTGGAGGCGCTCTAGAGGGGCATGAAGCATACACCCGGGACGGTCCTCATCACGGCCGCCAGCGTCGCCGTCCATGTCTGGCTGGGCTGGGGCATGATCAGGGCGTCCGCCCCGACCTTCGACGAGCCGGTCCATCTCGCCGCGGGATACCAGAATCTCGTGACCGGCTCCTACCGGCTCAACAGCCGCGACCACCCGCCGTTGGCCGAGATGTGGGCCAGCCTGCCCCTGCTCTGGCTCAAGCCCTCGGCCATGTTCCAGCACCCGGATCTCATGAGCCGCAGGGTCTATAATTTCGCCGACGCGTTCCTTTATAAGAACCGCCTGCCGGCGGAGCTGATGCTCGACACGGCGCGGCGCTGGTGCCTGGCCACCTGGGGCGCCCTGCTCGGCTGGGCCGTGATGAGCTGGGCTCTGAGGCTCTCGGGCCTTCCGGGCCTGGCCGCGGCCGCGGTCCTCTACGCGTTCTGTCCCGTGCTGGTCTCCAACGCCGCCCTGGTCTCAACGGACGCGGCCTCCGCCAGCCTCTACTTCATGACCTTCTGGCTGCTCTCCCCACTCGCCAGTTCTGGTCCCGCTCCGGCGAGAGGAGAATACCCCGCGCCTTCGGGGACCTGGCGCCCTGGCGCCAGGCCGCTTTGGACTTGGGCCGCGGCAGGCTGCGCCATGGGCCTGGCCATGGCCTCCAAGTTCAACATGTTCATCCTGCCGGTCGTGGCCTGTGCCCTGCTCGCGGCGGAGGTCCGCCTCGAGTCCCTGACGGCCAGGCCCAAGGAGCGTCCGGCCGCGCCATGGCTCGGGCTGGCGGTCTTCGCCCTGGCCGCGTCCGTTGCCCTGGCCGCGGTCTACAGGTTCGAGAGCGTCGGGCTCTATGCCGAGGGCCTGCGGGCCACGCTCTCGCGGCTCGACGAAGGCCGGTCCTCTTTCTTCCACGGGAGGCATTCCAGCACGGGCTGGCTGATGTATTTCCCGGCCGCGCTCCTGGTCAAGACGCCCATCCCCCAACTCGCGCTCGCGGGCCTCGGGCTCTGGCTCTGGCTCAAGGCCCCGGACCGGGCTCGGCTCTGGGCGGCCGGGCCGGCCTGCGCCTATCTGCTCGCGGCCCTCCTGTCCAAGACCCAGATCGGGATACGCCATATCCTGCCCCTCTTCCCGTTCATGATCCTCATGGGGGCGGACGCGGCAGCGTGGCTGTGGAGGCTTTCCTGGCGCCCCGGCGTCGTGCGCCCGGCCTTGGCTGCGCTCGCCGCGTGGCTCGCGGTCTCGGTGCTCCACGCCCACCCGCACCACCTGGCGTATTTCAACGAGCTGGTTGGCGGGCCCTCCCGAGGCCACCGCTGGTTCGTGGATTCCAACCTGGATTGGGGGCAGGGCCTCAAGGAGCTCGGCCGCGTCCTCGAGGGCATGGGGAGGCCTCCGGTGTACCTGTGCTATTTCGGCGTGGCCGACCCGTCCGCCTACGGCATCCGCTACACGCCGGTCGCCTTCATCAGCAACGTGGAGCGCCGGGAGGGGCTTGCCGAGCCCGGGAAGGACGACCCGGTCCTCTTCGCCGTGTCCGCCACCAACCTGCAGGGGACCTACTACAGCCGCAAGGACGCCTTCGCGTGGCTCGGGTCCCGCGCGCCCGCGGCGATCGCGGGGCACTCCATCTTCCTCTATGACCTGACCCGCGACGAGGACGGCCGGCGCATGCTCGCGTCCCTGCTGACGGCCTCGGGCGCCCCGGACGCGGGCCGGCGCCTGCTCTCCCGATGACGGACCGGACCGGGCGCTGGCAGGGCGAGTACCTCCGCCGCGCCCTGCTGGAGGCCGGCGCGAGGCTCCTGACCTGGCCCGTGGCCGGAGCCGCCGTCCTGGTCCTCCTCGACCGGCTTCTCGCCCTGCCCGCCGCCTGGCGGCTGGCCGCGCTGATCCTGGGCGCGGCCTGCTGGGTCGTGGCCGCCGCGGTCCTGGTCGTGGGACCTCTCCTGCGGAGGGATCGGGGCGCGGTCTTCTCCAGGGCCGAGGCCCGGTTCCCGGAGATCCGCCCGTACCTCAGGAGCGGCTGGGACCTGCGGCAGCGGCCCTGCCCGCACACCTCCGAGGACCTGCGGCAGGCTCATCTCGCGGAGGCGGACCGGCGGCTGGACGCGCTCCCGGATGAGAACCTGTTCCCCTGGAGGCCCTCGGCCCCGGCCGTGTCCGGGCTCGTCGCGGCTCTCATCGGATGCCTCGTCCTCTGGGGCTTCGCGGACCGCGATTGCCTCCAGCGGCTCCTTGCGCCGTGGAACGACCCTCCCCTGGAGAGCTTCATCGCCCTTTCCCCGGGCGACCGGGTCTGCGATCACGGGGCGAGCGTCTCCATCGAGGCCCGCTGGCTCGGCCCGCCTCGGCCGGGCGGGGAGCCCCGGCTCTGGCTTAAGGGGCAGGGCGTCCCCTGGCGCCGGACCGCTTGGGACAGCTTCGGCCAGGCGGGGTCCTTCGTCGTCGAGGAGCTGACCGCGGCCGTGGAGTACCGCGTGACCTGGAAGGACCTCGCGAGCCGGGTCTACCGGCTCACTCCGGTGCGTCCGCCCGGCTGGAAGTCATTGAGCGCCAGGATCCGGTCCCCGCAGGGGGTCGTCACGACCGCGCCGCTCTCGCCCGCGGAGGAGCTCTCTGCGTACCGGGGGAGCCTCGTCACGGTCCTGGGCGAGCCGACCGAGGCTCTCGCGTCCGCGGAGCTCAGGTTCGCGGGAAGCGCGCCCTCCCTGCGGATGAAGCCTCCGGCCTTGACTGCGACCGCGGCCGGGAGCGCGGGGCTCCAGTGCTCCTTCATCGTCGCCGAGGACGCCGTCTTCCATTTCGAGCTGATCGCCGCGGACGGCCGGACGGACCCCTCAGCCGAGTCCTACAGGCTCCGGGCGCTGACGGATCTGCCTCCGAGAGCGGAGCTCCTCTCTCCGGCGTTCCCGCTCCAGGCGAGCCGGCACGACACGCTCCCGATCGTCTTCTCCGCGAGCGACGACCTGGGCCTCTCCAAGGTCTCCTTCCACGTCCAGGTCGCGGCCGGCCCGGCCCGCGAGGCCGCGGTCCTGCGCCGGGCCCCTGCCGGCGGCCCGCCCGTCAAGGAGGTCCTCGGCGATCATGATTGGAGCCTGGCGGGCCTGCCCCACGGCGCCAAGGCCCAGTTCTGGATCGAGGCCGAGGACGACGCTCCGCGGCCCCAGAGGACGGCCTCGGGCCGTGGGTCGGTCGAGATCGTGGATTTCGAGTCCGGCCACCTGGAGACGATGCGGCTTGCCACGAGCAGCCAGAACAACCTTTTGGCCTTGAAGGCCGCCCACGCGGCGATCCTCGGGGCCGTGGACAAGGCCGCAGGGTCGCCGCCGGCCGGACCCGAGCTTGCGGACCTCGACCGACGCCTCTCGGGCCTCCCTGGCGCCTGGCGGATCACGGCCGCGGGAGTCTCGGACCTCGCGGCATCCATGTCCAAGGACGTCTACGCCAGCCCCGCGCTCGCGGAGTCCATGAGCTCGCTCGCCGACGACTTGGCCGCGGCGGAGAAGGCGGGCCTGCCCGGGGCCATGGACTCGGTCCGGCGCCGCGATTGGGCCGAGGCGCGAAAGCTCCACCGCAGGCTCGGGGCGCGTCTGGACGCGGCCCTCGCCGCTTTCGACGAGGCCCGGAGGCTCCAGAGCCTGCAGGATTTCCACTCCTTCAGCGGCAGGATGTCCCGGTCCGCCGAGGCTCTCGAGGAGGGGGTCGCGGCGGCCCAGCAGGCGCAGACGCCCGCGGCCCGCGCCGAAGCCCTGGCCGGGCTCCGGGAGGCTCTGGGCCAGCTCCGGGCGCAGATGGCGCAGTTCGTCAAGGACCT
>JBAZSR010000061.1:17216-17880 GCA_041662295.1 Elusimicrobiota bacterium
GGGCCGAGGGGGGCGGGCGGGGACGGGACATCGGGGGCCCGTTGATGAGCGCGGCCTCTGCCTCGTCCGCCCTGGACGCGGCCCTTGCGGCCGGCGACCTCGAGAAGGCCACGGCCCTGGCGCGGAGGCTCGCCGACGACCTCGCCCGGATGCGCAAGGCCATCGGCGACGCCGCGGCCGGGGCCCTCGCCGGGGCCGGGGGCTCCTCGGGCCTGGAGAAGGCGCGGGGGCTCTGGTCCGAGGCTCTTGAACAGCAGTCCCGGAGCTTGGAGGCCGGCCGGGAGGCCCGCCGGTCCGCCATGGAGGGATTGAGAAAAGAACAGGCCGGCCTCTTGGCCGAGCTGGCGGGCCGGCAGAAGGTCCTCGTGAGCTCCGCGGCCGACCAGGGGAGGATCTTCCCGGCCGAAGCTCTGCGGGAGATGCGGGGAGCGCTCTCGAGCCTCGAGTCCGGCGGGGCCGAGGCCGCGTCTTCACGGCTCTCCGCGGCTTCCGGCATCCTCAGGAACGCCGCCCGGTCTCCCGGAGCCGACGCTCCGGGGCTGGCGTCTTTCGCCGAGGCCGAGGACTCCATCCGTCAAAGGCTCGAGTCCGCGCCGAAGAGCCCGGCCCCTCTCCCCGGAGACGCGCTCTGTCGGGCAGCCTCCATCCGGCAGGCCGGCGCGCG
>JBAZSR010000062.1:0-17730 GCA_041662295.1 Elusimicrobiota bacterium
TGAAGCGCACTTCCCGGAACCGGTCGGGCTGGACGACCCGGACCTGCCAGGCCGGCAGGCCGTCGATAACCGCCAGGCGCACCGCGTGGCTCATGGTTTCCGCCCTGCCGGGCTCCAACCATTTCCGCGCAGACCCGCCTGCGGCGGGTACCCCTGCTTGGTCATGACTGTTCTATTGTACATTCTTCAGCTCGTCTTCGAGCTTCGAGCGCTGGTAGATCTCCCGGTAGACGCCGCCGGCGCGCATCAGGGCGTCGTGCGTCCCGGCCTGAGCCACGGCCCCGTTCTCGACGGCCAGGATGAGGTCCGCGGAGGCGATCGTCTTGGGCCGGTGCGTGATGAAGACCTGGAGACTCCCGGGCAGGAAGGTCCGCAGGGCCTCCCAGAGGCGGTCCTCGGTATCCGCGTCCATGGCCGAGGTGCAATCGTCGAGGAGGAGGATCGGCGGCCTGCCGGCGATGGCGCGCGCGACCGCGGTCCTCTGCTTCTGCCCTCCCGAGAGGGTCAGGCCGCGGGGACCCACGAGCGTGCCCACGCCCTTGGGCCAGGAGGCGACCTCGGCGGCCATCTGCGCCGCTGAAAGGGCCTCCGCCACCTCCTGATCGCCGATCCCGGGCCGGCCCAGGGAAACGTTCTCCCGCAGGGTGCCGGAGAAGATGACGGGCTCCTGGGGCGCGTAGCCGATACGGGAGCGCCAGTCCCCGACCCCCAGGTCGCGGATATCGGACTCATTGACGAGGATGCGTCCGGAACTCGGGTCCATGAGCCTCGGGAGCAAGGCCAGGAGCAGGGACTTGCCCGAGCCCAGCCGCCCCACCACGGCCACGCGCTGGCCGGCCCTGGCCGTGAAGGAGACGCCGCGCAGGAGCTCTGGGGCTTCCTGGGAAGGGCGATAGGAGACCCCGGAGAACTCCACAGCGCCCGGCCCCGGCCGAGCCGGGGCCGGTGAAAGGGGATCCACGACCGTGGTCGTGGCATCGAGCATCTCGACAAGCCGACCCACGCAGACCCCGGCCCGCCGGCCCGAGACCACGAAGTTGCCGATGTCGAAGACAGGCCAGACGAGCATTGCAGCGAAGAACTGGAACGCGATCAGGTCTCCCAGTGTGATGCGGCCCTCCATGACCTGGAGGCCGCCCACGAGGAAGACGAGGACCGTGCCCGCGATGCCGCCGTTGTGGAAGAAGGCGCCGAACGCGGCGTGGACCCGCGCGGCCGCGACCTCGGCGTCCCGCTGGGCCAGGACCTTGGCGCTGAAGAGCTCGCGCTGGCAGGCCTCCTTGCGGTTGGCCTTGACGACCCGGATGCCCGAGAAGCACGCCTCGAGGAAGCTGAAGATGGCGGAGATCGCCTTCTGCACCGCGCTGAAGCGCTCGCTGATGAGGCGGCGGACCTTGATGTGGAAGAGCAAAAGGAAGGGCAGGGGGACCACGGCCCAGAGGGTGAGCCCCGCGTGGAGGCCCAGCATGGCGATGAGCGCCGCCGCGAATGTCACGCCGGACTGCACGGCGCGGAAGACCCCGGAGCAGGCGAACCAGGAGAGCTTCTCCTGGACGTCGTCGACGAGCCGCGTCACCAGGTCGCCCGTGGGGTAGCGGTGGTAGAAGCCGCTGTCGAGGCGCACGATGTGCTCGAAGACCGCCTGCCGAATCTCCCACTCCAGGCGCATGTTCATCCAGGCACGGTTGCGGATGGCGAAGAAGTTGACGAGCGCCACGCCGAGCCCGGCGCCGAGGATGAGGGCCGCGTCGCGCAGGATGAAGCCGTAGGTGAAGCCGGCCTTGAGGCCGTCCACGAGGTGACGCATCACCAGGGGCATGACGACCTGGGCCGCCGCGGACACGACGCCCAGGGCCACGATGAGGGCCATCCGCCACCGGTGACGGGCCCAGTTCGGGAGGACGAATCTGATCGCTCGTATCATTGTTCGCTGAACTGGAGGCGGAAGAGCTTGGAGTAGGCCCCGCCCTTGGCCACGAGCTCGGCGTGGGTGCCCGACTCGGCCACCCTGCCCTGCCGGACCACGAGGATGCGGTGGCTGTGCCTCACCGTGGAGAGCCGGTGCGCCACGACGATGGAGGTCCTGTCCTTCATGAGCCGCTCCATGGCGGTCTGGATCGTCCTCTCGGTGTGCGGGTCCACGGACGAGGTCGCCTCGTCCAGGACGAGGAGCGCCGGGTCGAGGGTCATGGCGCGCACCAGGGAGAGGACCTGCTTCTCCCCGGTCGAGAGGTTGGCCCCGCGCTCGATGACCTCGCGGTCGAGGTCGATGCGCCGGACCACGGACTCAAGGCCCAGCACCCGAATGGCGTCGCGCACACGCTCGTCCGGCACGGAGCGGTCCATGAGCTTGAGGTTGTCCATCACCGTGCCCGGGAAGAGGTAGATGTCCTGCTGGACCAGGCCCATGAGCGAGCGCAGTCCGTCCTGCGCCATGTCCTTGATGCTGATCCCGTCGACCAGGATGTCGCCCTCCTGGGGGAGGTAGAACTTGAAGAGGAGACTGACGATGGAGGTCTTGCCTCCCCCGGTCTCGCCCACGAGAGCCAAGCGGCCGCCCCTGGGGACCTTGAAGGAGACGTCCCGCAGCGCCCAGGGCGCGTCCGGAGCGTAGCGCAAGC
Source organism: Elusimicrobiota bacterium (assembly GCA_041662295.1). Taxonomy (GTDB): domain Bacteria; phylum Elusimicrobiota; class Elusimicrobia; order UBA1565; family UBA9628; genus JACQWX01. The sequence goes on from JBAZSR010000062.1 coordinate 2,622, forward strand.
TCACGCCCTTGAACTCGACGCCGTGCTCGATGCGGCGCAGGAACCGCGGGAAGGGGGGGTCTGTCACGGAGCGCTGGGTGTCGAGAAGGTCGAAGATCCTCTGTCCGGCCGCGAAGGAGCGCTGGATCGTACCCACGTGCTCGGTGATGTGGAAGATGGGCTCGAAGACCTGCTGGACGTAGAGGATGAACATCAGCAGGGTGCCGATGGTGACGGACCCCGCAAGGACCCAGCGGCCTCCGAGACCGAGGATAAGGGCCATGGCCACGGGCTCGACCACGAGGACCGACACGAAGAAGGTCACGGCCAGGGCCTCGGCGCGGTAGTTGGACTCGAACTTGCGGCGGTTCAAGGCCCCGAGGCGGCCGCAGGACTCCTCCTGCCTCCCGTAGGCCTGGAGCACGGCCATGCCCTGGATGCGCTCGGTCAACCAGCCGCTGATCTCCGCGGTCAGGCGCCGCACCGCGAGGAACGGCGCGGCGCTGCGGCGCACGAAGAGGATGCAGGCCAGCGCCACGGGCGGCAGGAACGCCGTCACGATCAGGGTGAGACGCAGATCCACGCTCGCCATCACGGCGAACATCCCCACGCACATCGCCAGGTCCCGGAAGATGAGGACCGCGGTGTCCGCGAAGAGGCCCCGGAGCTCGCCCGCGTCCGCCTCGACCCGGGCGTTGATGCGGCCCACGGGCGTGCGGTCGAAGTAGTCGAGGCCGAGCGAGAGCAGGTGGGAGAAGACCCTGTTCTTCAGGCCCAGGAGGACGTCCTGCCCCAAGGTCTCGAGCGCGACCCGCAGGAGGTAGGTAAAGAGCCCGGAAGCCGCGGTGGCGGCGAAGAACACCCCCAGGGTGAGCAGCAGCCCCCTGGCGTCGCGGCCCGCAATGTCCACGTCGATGGCGCGGCGCAGGATGAGCGGGCCGGCGATGTTGGCCCCGCTGGCCACGCTGAGGAAGGCCACGGCCTTGGCCACGGCCCGCCAGCGGCCGGACAGCAGACCCGCCAAGCGGCGCCCGGTGGCCCGGTAATGGATGCGGCCGGACGCGGCCTCGTCCTCCTCCTCGAAGGGATATTCAGCTTCCCCGTGCATGCAGGAATCATACAAAAGGGTGTCACACCTCAACTTATGAAACTTATTCTTCAACGGATTTTCGCAAGTCAAACAATAAGTTTCATAAGTTGAGGTGTGACACCCTTATTGTTATCATCAGGCATGCGGCTGCTGCTCATCGAGTTCTTCCCGGGAGTGCTCTGCCGCAACGAGAAGTCGTTCCTCTTCCCGTTCATGAGCGGCATCGCCCGGGACCACGGAGGCCGGCCGGTCTGGCTCTGCCTCGGAGGGGCGCTGCGGGTCGACGACGACCCCGAGTCCGGACGGACCTTCCGCGGGGTCCCCTCCAAGGAGGACCTGGCCCTCCTGCGCCGACGCCTGCGCCAGGTCAAGCCCACCCATATCGTGAGCAGCGAACTCCTCAGCCCTTCCGCCGACCGCCTCATCCGGTCCGAGGCGCCGGGGGCGGAGTTCCTCGTCATGCCCACGCCCCAGGAGGTCCACGCCAGCGCGGACCTTCCGGCCGGCTGCGCCATGAAGCGCCACGCCGAGGTCCTCTCGTCCAAGCCCGGGGACCGGCGGTTCTTCCCCAAGGCCGGCTGGTTCCTCGATTGGCTCGAGGTGAGCGACCCCGCGCTCGAAGGCTCCCATCTCGTGGAGGCCGAGCCTGACTACGGCGCCGAGATGCTCGACGAGGAGGCCCGCCTGTCCAAGGCGCACCTCACGATCATGAGCGGCGTGCTCTGCGGCAACATGAGGACGCTCGAGGGCAATCCCTGCTTCGTCGGCATCGGCCACGAGCACGACGAGCACCGCGGCTGCGCCTTCTGCGGGAGCAGCATGCACCCGTTCTCGCCTCCCGGAATCGGGGTTCCCGCCATCGTGGAACGGCAGTTCCGGGCCATCCTGAGGACGGGGACGCGGGGCGGGAGGGACAAAGGCGTGTATGAGTTCTACGACATCCACGCCTTCAAGCGCTTCGACGAGGTCTTCCGGGTCGTGCTGAAGCTCAAGGTCCCGCCCGGGGTCTTCCTGTTCAACCCGCGCATCGACAACGTGCTCGCGGCCAGAAAGCGCATCGAACGGGTCCTGCCGGCCCTTTCCCGGGCAGGACACGAGGTGCGCATCCTGAGCATGGGCATCGAGAACTTCTCGGAGGCCGAGAACCGCCGGTTCAACAAAGACATCACGCCGGCCCAGGTGGACCGGCTCATCGAACTGACCCGGCGCTGGGGTCTCAGGCACCCCAGGGTCTTCAAGCCGTTCAAGGGCGGCAGCGACCTGCCGGAGTTCGGGCTCATCCTCTACACGCCCTGGACCACCCTCGCGGACCTGCGCGTCAACCTGGAGGCCGCCTCGGCCCGCGGCTTCGGCGGCATGGGCTACTGGCTCTACTCCACCCTGCTCATCTACCCGGACTCGCCGATCTGCAGCCTGGCGAGGAAGGAGGGGGGCATCCTGACGGACCGCTTCCCGGACCGCGCCGCGGTCTTCGGGGCGTTCAGCAACGAGGAGGAGTCGCGGGCCGTCGTCCCCTGGAGGTTCAAAGACCCAGCCGTGGCGGATTTTTTCGCCATCGTCAGTCGGGTGACCGCCTTCGCCATGGAAGGCGCCACCTGCCCTTTCTTCAAAGGCGACCCGGAGTTCCCCGTCTACGGCCGCCTCTTCGCCGAGACGGCCGAGCGGGTCCCAGCCACGCCCCTGGCCCTGGCCTGCCGTCTGCTGGAGGTCATGGAGCGCCGGGAGGCCGGCGGAGGCCGAGAAGGCGCCCGCGTCCGGAAGGCTCTCCTCAGGCAGGCCTTGGACAGGCTCTTCCTGGGCCCCCTCGCCGGACCCATCACGGCCGCCGAGGGAGAGGAACGCAGGCGCTTCGAAGCCCCTGTTTCGGCCAAGGCGCTCGCGGTGGCGAGGCTTTTTCGCCGCCTGGCCAAAGCCAAGCCCCATGGCCTCGCGGACCTTTCCGTGGGCAGCGTCAGCGAGTGCCCCACCCCGATCGGCCGGGCCATCCGGGTGAGCGTGGCCGTGGCCGGCCGGAGCCTGCTCCTCAACCTGCTGGACGCCTCCGCGCCCGGCCCCTTCTTCCTCAAGTCCCGCCGCTTCAAGGCGATCCTCAGCCAGAGCACGCCGAGTTCGGGCCAGGCGGAGCGCTCGGCGCTTGAGAAGCTCCTCGAGCTCATCGACCGCTCCGTGGGCCGCTCCGCCTAGAGGCGGAACAGGACCGTCCGAACGGTGTCCAATTTTTGATAAACTGGGCGGAGCACCAGCCGCAAGGAGGCCTCCCATGAGATTTCTTCGGATCGCCGCCGCCGTCGCCGTCATCTCCGCCCTTGGAGCGTGGGGCCGCGGGCCCGACCAGGCGGCAGCCCAGGCCTCGGGCGGCGAGCTCTCGGCCAAGCAGATCTACCAGCACTACGCCCCGGCCGTGGTCCTTGTCATGTGCTTCGGCGAGGACGGCAACGGCGAACTCGGCACAGGCTCGGTCCTCGACGCATCCGGCAAGATCGTGACGAACGCCCACGTCGTCATCCGCAAGTCCACGGGCAAGCCCTTCCCGACCGTGAGGGTCTACTTCAAGCCCGGCCGCATCAGCGGCGATCCCAAGACGGACCTCGCGGACCCCAAGGACGCCGAGGTCATCGCCTACGATTCCAAACTGGACCTGGCGGTCCTCGAGCTCAAGGAGAAGCCGGCCTCCCTCAAGGTGATGCCGCTCGGCGACTCCGACGCGGTCGAGCCCGGCGACCAGGTCATCGCCATCGGCCACCCCGAGCAGGGCGGGCTGTGGACCCTGACGAGCGGCGTGGTCAGCACGGTCCTCGCCAACCTCGGCGGGGTGCCCGGCAAGAACGCCTTCCAGACCGACGCCAGCATCAACCGCGGCAATTCGGGCGGCCCCCTCATCAGCCGCCGGGGCGCCATGATCGGCGTCAACACCTCCATGGCGCGCAAGGCCCCGGACGGGCTGACCATCACGGCCGTCAACTTCGCGGTCAAGACCAGCGTGGTCAAGGACTGGCTGGCCCGGGCTGGAGTCCGCGCGGATTACGAGGAGTCCTCCCCATCCGCCTCTGACGCCGCCCCCTCGAGGGCCGAGACCCCGGAGGCCAAGCCCGCCCCGGAAACGGCCCGCATCCCTCCCGCATCCATGGAGCCGGTCATCGAGGACGCCAAGCCCGTCACGGCCGCGCCAGCGGCGCCCCCGGCCCAGGAGAAGGTCGTCAAGGAGATCCCCAAAGCCAAGCGCAAGAGCCTGGCCGAGGAAGTCGGCGGCAAGATCCTCACCCCGAAGAAGCCCTTCTCCGCCCAGGACTACATCAGGAAAGGCATGGAGGAGATGGAGGACCTCGAATCCGAGATGCGGGGGGAGATCGACAAGCGGCGGGGCGCCTTCGGGCCGGACTCCGACTAAGGAGTCGTACTACCTCTAGGTGCCGGGGATTAAGTTATTTAAGTTGCCCTACGGGCAACTTAAATAACTTAATCCCCGGCACCGCCGTTTAGAAGAAGACGACGAAGGCGGCCAGGATCAGCAGGGCCCCGAGGATCATCTTGGGGACGCTCTGCTCCTCCTTGCCGGAATAGAGGTAGTAGAGCCCCATCGTCACCAGGACGATGCAGCCGGCGACCTTCAGGACCACGGCCGGGGTGAACTTCAAGTCGGCCCGGACCGTGTCCGACGGCGCCGGCAGGCTGCGCAAGTCGATGGTGATGCCCGGCATCGCGGGGACTATTTCCTCTTCTTCGGCGGGTTCGCCAGCCACTGCTCCCAACCGGCGTGGTCCAGACGGCCGAAGCCCTCCCTGCTGAGCAGGACCAGGAAGGCGAAGGCCGAGTCGTGGATCACGGGCTGGCGCATCTTGAGCAGGTCCAGGATCCTGGGAGGAGGGTTCCGCCTCAAGGTCTCCTGGTATTTCGGGTTGTCCGCCAGGCCGATGAGCACGCCCAAGGCCCGGCTGCGGTCCGTCGTGGACGGGTAGTCCAGGACAGGGTAGAGGCGGGAGGGCTCGATCGGCAGGTCCTTGTGGTAGGTCGTGACGTCGGCGAGGACCTGCAGGGCCGCGGTGCGCACGCCCGCGTCAGGGTCTGAGAGAGCCTTGAACGCGAGCTCCACGACCTCCGCGCCGTCCGTCAGGTAGGAGAGCAGGTACATGGCGTTGGCGCGCCGCTCGGGATCCGCGTCGTCGCTGAGGACCTGGAGGAGCGCCTTCTTGACCACCGGCACCCGCGCCAAAAACGCCCGCTCGTAGGCCGCGAGCTCCGGCGTGGCAGAGCCGTAGCTGCAGTAGAACGCCGGGCAGGAAGGCCGCTCGAGCCCGAGCTGGGCGCTGAGCTGGAGCGACTTGCCCAGCTCCTGATACCGGCCCCACGCCGCCAGCAGGCCATCGGGGTCCGCGACAGAGCCCGCTGGAACGGCCTTGAAAGGGATACGGACTCCCGCGTCCACGGCATCCACGAGGTCGAAGGTGATGTAGGCGACCCGGTCGGCCGCGGTCCAGTAGTCGCCGTAATAGAGCTCGGCGTACGCCAAGCCGGCGTAGGCCTTCAGCTCGGACTCGATCCGCGCCTTCATGGTCCGGGCGCGGCGAGCGTAGCCGGAGCGCAGGGCGACGTAGTCCCGTATCAGGGACCCGTAACGGCTGGAGAGGAATGCCTCAGTGACGATGGTGGAGCGGTAGACGTCGAAGCCCTGAAAGGTGGCGGTGCTGAAAGGGGAAGCGGCCGCGCCCGCGGGCAGGGAGAGGACTAGGATGACACCGGCGATGATCGCCCTGGTCACGTCCGGATTATAACACAAATCCGGTTCTATGGTATGATGGACGCGTGCCGGCATCCTCCATCGTCGCGCGCTTCGCGGTCCGGCCCTTTGCCGCGAAACTCAAAAGACCCTTCATCACCTCCCTGGGAAGGAAGGACACGAGCGTCAATGTCGGCATGACGGTGACGCTCCGCAGCGGTGCCCGGGGCTACGGCGAGGCCTCCTCGTCCCTCGCCCTGGCCCACCTGACGCCCGGCAGCCTGGCCCGGACCATGACCCTGCTCGGCCGCTCCGCCCTCGGCTGCGACGCGGCCGGCGCCAGGGGCATGGTCGCGGCCGCGTGGAAGCGCCACGCCTCAAGCCCCCCGGCGGTGTCCGCCTTCGAGGCCGCGCTCCTCGGAGCCCTGCTCGCGGACCAGGGCATGACCATGGACGCCTGGCTCGGCGGCGCCCTGACCAGGGCCGAGTCCGATGTCACCCTCTCCGCCTGGGACCCCGGGACCACGGCCGAGGCCGCGGCCGAGGCCGCGGCAGACGGCTTCAGACTCCTCAAGATCAAGGTGGGCCCGGACCACCGGGAGAACCTCGCCCGGACCCGGGCGGCCCTCTCAGCCATGCCCAAGCCAAGCCGCCGCCTCATCCTCGACGGCAACCAGGGGCTCACGGCCCGGAGCGCGCTCGCCCTCGTCGAGGCCTGCATGAAGGAGGGCGCGGTCGTGGAACTCCTCGAGCAGCCCCTGCCCAAGACGGACGAGGCCGGCATGCGGGAGCTCACCCGGCGCTCGCCCGCGCCGGTGGCCGCCGACGAGATGGTCCTGTCCCCGGAGGACGCGGTCCGGGTGGCGGACCGGGGTCTTGCCTCGGCCATCAACATCAAGCTCGCCAAGTCCGGCGTGTTCCGGGCGCTCGAGATCGCCGCAACGGCCCGAGCCGCGGGGCTCGGGCTCATGATCGGCTGTATGGCCGAGTCCGCAGAGGGGCTGACCCCGAGCGTGGGCCTCGCCTTGGGCACGGGCTATTTCCGCTGGGTAGACCTCGACAGCGACTACCTGCACGAGGACGCCCAGCCTCCTGCCCTGTGGCGCAGGAACGGGCCGTGGCTGGAATCCCGGGGCAAGGCATGATCAAGGAGTTCCGGGGCCTCTTCAAGGAGACCGCGGTCTACGGGCTCTCCACCGTGGCGGGCCGCCTGCTCAACATCCTGCTCCTGCCCCTCTACACCCACTGCCTCTCCAAATCCGACTACGGGATCGTGGCCACGATCTTCGCCTACATCGCTTTCCTCAACATCCTCTACAGCCACGGCATGGACCTGGCCTTCATCCGCTTCGGCGTCCCGGGCAAGGGCTCCGACGCCGGGCCCCGGGACTTCTCCACCCCGTTCTGGTCCATCGTCGGACTCGCCACGGCCCTCTCAATCCTCATCCACCTGGCGGCGGAGCCCCTGGCCGGGCTCATCGGCCTGCCCGGCTGGGCGGACGTGATCCGCTACTCCGCCTGGATCCTAGCCCTGGACGCGGTCGTGCTCGTGCCGTTCGCCGAGCTCCGGCTCTCCCACCGGGCATCCACGTTCGCCGCCTTCAAGACCGCCAACATCGCGGCAGGCCTCGCCCTGAACTTCCTCCTCGTGGCGAAATGGGGCTACGGGGTCCGAGGGGTCTTCCTGGCCACGCTGGCGGCCTCGGGCCTGACGGTCCTCTTGCTCCTGCCCTCCATCGCCGCGAAGGTCTCGGCCGCCTTCGACCGCAAGCTCCACGCCGAGCTCCTGCGCTTCGCCCTGCCGCTCCTGCCCGCTGGGATCGCGGCCATGTCCATCCAGGTCGTGGACCGCCCCCTGCTCAAGCACTTCACGGACGACGCCACGGTCGGGCTCTACCAGGCCAACCACAAGCTCGCGGTCGTCATGATGATGGCCATCAACATGTTCGAGATGGCCTGGAGGCCTTTCTACACGGAGCACGAGCGCGACCCCAGGGTCAAGGACCTCCTGGCGCGCGCCCTGACCTACTTCACGGTCTTCACCTCCCTCATCCTTGTCGCGGTCTCGCTGTTCCTGCGGGACATCGTGGCCCTGCCGCTCGTCGGCGGCAAGGAGCTCATCCATCCGAGCTACTGGCTGGGGCTCCGCGTGGTGCCGGTCGTGATGCTGGGCTACCTGCTCAACGGCATCTACTACAACCTCAACGCTCCTGTGACCCTCGCCAAGCGCACGGACCTCATCGCCTACGCCACGGCCGCAGGCGCCCTGGCCAACCTCGCGGCCAACGCGGTCCTCATCCCGACCTGGGGCATCATGGGCGCGGCCGTCGCCGTTGTCGCGGCCTACGGCACGATGTCTGGGGCGCTCTTCCTCTTCACGCGGAAAGCCTATCCCGTGGAGTACGAATACCGCAGGCTCCTCCACGTCGGGCTCGTCCTGGCCGCGGTCTCAGGCGCCAGCCTCCTGCTCAGGGCGGACCTCAGGACCGGCGCCATGGGCCTGGCCCTGAAGGCGTCGCTCCTGGCCTCATTCCCGCTGGGCCTGCTCGTCACGGGATTCCTCGACGCCGAGGAGAGCGAGCACCTGAAGACGGCGCTGAGCCGCTCGACCGGGAGCTAGCGCTGCTCGGAGGATGCCGGCTCGTTCATTCTATCTACGTGTTCATACACGCATTGACCAGCCAAGTCGTTGGGCTGGTCCTGGGCAGGAAAGAGATCGAGGCTGAGGACGGACCTAGGACCAGTTCGAAGTTCTCGTGGGCCTTGACCTGCCGGCGCGTCCAATCATCGGGTACAAGGTCGGCGGGCCAAGGAGAAAGCTCAAAGGCCGGACACCGATCCGTGGTTGGCCCAGCCGGGCCCTCGACGTCCATGTCGGAGCGCTTTACTCGTTCTATTGGAAGGGTGACTAGGACGAATTCCCATGGTGCTCCGGAGGCTGCAAACTGCGGCTCTAATCTCGCGAATCCGAGCCAAGGAGCCGAGTTCCCGCTGGGGTGGCAGTGAACCAAACGATATCTCCAAGGCTCGGCGCATGCCCTAAGGACCTCCATTCTTTCTCAATCCTCGCTATGGCCTCTTTCGGCGACAGCTCCCATGCTACAAAGCTTATTCCGTCCTGTGTCGGCTTTCCAGCTTTGATGAATCCAGTCCTCATGAGGTCGCCTAATACTGCCAAGGTCTTTGTCCTAATGACAGCTTCATTGTCTCCACGATAGTAGTCTTCAACGTGGGGGATGATGAACCATAGACCCACATGCTCCTCAGTACAAAGCTTTAGAATCAGACGATGCGGTTCAGGAAGATTTTTCATGGTTTGCTCTGGACGAACTTGATTTCGAGATTTTGGACTATTCCAGGGAATCTATGAATATCTACGGTGGGGGGTCCTGAGACTGAAACAGGTCTAAGACCGATGTGCGCCCCATTGGGCAGCTCGACGATTGTGCCTGGGTATCCAGTTCCCGTCAGAGGCCGACCGACCCCGCTCAATCGCTGGAAAAGTGCCTCTGCATCCTGCAGGCTTCCTGTGATCAGTCGGATGCGTGGGCTGCTGCCGGTCTTTCCTACGGTCCTGAGAGCATAGATTTCCTTATGCACTGCATCCTCAAGAGCGACGGCTTCCTGCGTAGCCGACTCCACTCTTACCACAGAGCTCTCGGTCGCTGGGATTGCACGCTGGGCGACAAGGCGGCCACGACTCAACGCTTGCGATCCATTCTGCTGAGTTTGGAGTGTGGCAATCCCCGAGGCAGACATTCTTTGGGAATACCCTGCTGCTCGCCATGCGGTGACGACCAACGGAACAACGACGGGCAGGGCTTTGGTCACGATCAAGACTGTCGCGAATCCGATGCTGAGAGAGATCGCGGCGGCATTGAGGTGGCGGCGGTTCCTTTGAATCCGGCCAGAGGCCGAGTCCTCGTTCTCCGAAGGCTCGGACTCCTGCCCGGACCAGGCGCGTTTTGACAGCGCCAGACCGAATCCTGCAGCGGCGACTCCCAAAGCCATGGCAATAGACAGGGCAGGGAAGCCGCGCTTCTTCGGGGCCTCATTGCTTCGCGTGTCCGCCGGAGCCGCCAATCGAGACATTCGCGCGACTTTCTGCTCGAATGAGGCCAGGAACTCCTGCGTTTTGGGGTCCGTCGACCGCTGTGCGGCTTTCCGGGCCCAATCCAACGCTTCAGGCCCGTTGCCGGCTTTCAGAGCCTTCCCTGCCTGCTGGAGAAACGTAAGGGCGTCCACATGCCGGGCATGATCATCTGCCGCCAGCCTGTAGAATTCCTGCACGACGCGGGAGGCGGGGTCTGCGCGCATGGCTGATTGGGAATACCGCATGGTCTTGTCGAAATCCCCGCCCTCCCTGGCAGCGATGGCCTGACGCATGGCATCCTGCGCCCTGGGAGAAGCGCCTTCCTCTGGAATGGTCCACTCAGCGGCAGGGGGAGAGCCCTCCTGCATGGCATCGCTTTCATCCCGATCCAGCCCGCCACGGGCAACCCTTCCAGCTGAGAGCATGAAGACGGCGATGGCGGCGTCATCCTGGGAATCGAGCTCCAGCGCCTTCTGCGCCCATTGGGTGGCTGAAGGATAGTCTCCCATCTGATGATAGGCGTTGGCGGCAAGGGTATAACCGGTCGAATTCCGTGGAGCCGCATCCTGTATCTTCTTCGCGACACGGATGGCATCCTGGCCAGGAACGGCTTCTCGCTCATCGAGAAGAAGGAAGCCGCGGGCGATCGCCTCAAGGTCCGCAGGCGTCTTTGCGGTCTGTTCGAGGGCAGCGAGGCTCGTCCGCGCTCCTTGGCGCTGCTCCGGCGACATGTCTTGGACCAACTGCCTGAGAGTCGGTTGGCCTTGGAACCGGGCTAACTGCTCCTCGCTGAACTGCGCCTGGAATGCGCTCCTCAGAATGGGGTGTTCCGGCGTCTGAATCTCGATTCGGGCGGGCAACGGAAATTCGGCGGATGACTGCGGCTTCTGTGCGCTTGACGGCAACGTCACGAGAACGCAGAGCAGGAGAGAGGATAGAAGGCTCGCAGCCATGAATCGATTCCTAACGCCTAAATAATACCGCAAAAGCGGAATAAAACCTACAGCGCCGCTGCCCGCTGGACCAGGGGCTGACAGGCCTACTCAGAGACCGAGGAAAGGTCGATGGGGCCCGCGCCCAGCACCGTGAGGCGGTCCCCGTCGAAGCAGGCCGCGACCTCGACGCCCCAGCCGTGGTGCTTCTCGAGGAGCCTGGCGGCGCGGGCCAAGGACGCGAGCTGGGAGGAAGACAGCACCCTCCTGCGGGAGAGCTCGCCCGGGACCGAGGTTTCCAGGAAGCCGCCATTACCGTCGCCATCCAGCCGGACAGCCTTGAGGCCGACGACCGCGGGAAGGATCTCCTTTCCGTCAGGCCCCAGGGTGTACTGGTCCGGCGAGGCCCTCCCCGAGGATACTCCCTCGAGCTCTCCATACGCGGCTGCCACGGCCATCCTCGGCCTGCCGCTGGCCGGGTCGCGGCTGAGGATGACCCCGGAGCTCCGGCAGGATGCGGCGGCGATGAGCTCGATCTCGGCCTCGGCGTCTCCGAGCCTGCGGCCCTCGCGCCGCCGCTGGGCCAGGCGGCCACGGCTCCACAGGTCGGCCCAAGCCTCCTTGACCGGCTCGACCTTCCCGGGCGCGAGGACCCGGCCGCCCAGCCCGGGCAGGATGAACGACCATGGGCCGGGCAGGGGCAGGGAGGTTGAGAGCTCCCGGGCCAGGTCCTCCGGCAGGTCCGCGGCCCGGATGAGGGCTTGAATGCGCTCAGCCCTCCTGGCCAGGGGCTGGGAAACGTCGTCGGCGATGGAACCGACCCGGGACTCGAGCCCCGTGTCCTTCATGAACCGCCTATAGAACTCGGCCGGGACCCTGGCCTTGGCCGGGCTGGAGAAGCCCGCGTCCTTGAGCACCCCTGCAAGGCTCCGGCCGGAGGAGGCGGGACGGGACAGGACCTTGTCGCAGGCGGACCGCAGCCTGCGATGGCTGCTCCGGGCAGAGGCAAGGTCGTCGAGCTTGAACACGGCCGCGAGGAGCCCGAGGCGCTCCCAGCGTCCCTGCTCGGATTTGCAGACCCGGCCGGCCCAGGCAGGCGAAGCGGTCCCAAGTTCGGAAGAGGCCTCCTCGAATGAAGACAGAGCCAGCCGGACCTGCCTGGCGAAGACCTTCCTCTCCCGGGCCCTCAGGGAGCGCAGTCCTCCGGAGCCGACCAACCGCTCGAGAGCGGCGCGAACCTTGGCCAGGTCAGCGACCGAGGCCGAGCCGGAAACGCGGTCCGCGAGCTCTGGGATCATCAGGTCCGCAAGCTCCGACTTGAGGGGAGCGGGAAGCTCCGTCTGGCCGTCGATCCACTGGGCTAGGGCCTGCCCGTCCTTGAGCCCGTCGTACGCGGCCAGCGCGGAGAAGGCGGCCGCATAGAGGCCTCCAGCCGCGGGCAAGGGCACGAGGACCGTGCCCGCGACTGGGTCGAGGACGACCACGTCGCCCTCCTTGATGACGACCGGGACGCTCTTGCCGGCCAGCCTCACCGGGAAGCCCCGGACCTTGGAGACCCCGCCGAACACGGAGGCTTGGAAGGCCAGGCCGGGAGCATCCGGACCTCCCCAGCGCATCCCTTCCACGAGCAGGGCCGGCACGCGGTGCCTGCGACCTGAGACCGCGCCGAAGGAGAGCGGGCCTCCCGAGGTCAGGAGCGCGAGAGACATCCTGATGGCTGTCCCGTCCTGGACCGAGGGTGCCTCCACGGCGTAGATCCTGCCGCCGGCCGCGGCCTTGACCCTGTCGAAGGTCACCGGGCCGGCCAGACGCAGGCCTGAGCCGAGGCTGACTCCCATGCCGAGGAAGACGGGGCCGGCTGGAGCGTCCGCCTCGTCTTGGAGCCTGAGGAGATCCCCGGCGTTGGAGGCTGAAGCCGCGGCCGGAGCGGAAAGAGGAATGAGGCCGGAGAGGAGCGCCAGAAGCGGAAGGACCGTCAAGGAACGCACCTACTCGGCCCGCAGGACCGCGGCCAGCTCCTTGGCGGAAAGGCTCTTGAAGGAGCCGGCCTCGGCGCGGGCGAAGGCGATGCGGCCGAGCTCGGCGTCCCGCAGGATCGTCAGGACCACGACGCGGCCGTCCTTCAGGCGCAGGGACATGCCCTGGCCGAGCATGCCGCCGACCCGGCCGAGGTCCATGAAGCGGGCTGGGGAGGGATCGATGGAAGCGAGGACGGAGGCAGCGGCCGCCGCGGCGTCCGTGCGGCTCTCCACGTCAAAGAGCAAGCGCTCGAGCGCGGCCTGGGCCGCGGGAGGGCCGCCCGCGATCACGGAGGGGGAGAAAGCTTCCAAGGCGGATGCGCCGCGGGAAGGGGCCCCGGCGGTCATGGCGGAATGGACGCGCTCGACCCAGGTGGCCAGACTCGCGCCGTCCGTGCCCGTGACCAGCCTGCCCGCCTCGGCGGAGAGGAAACCGCCGGAGTCGAGGCCGTAGCCGGAGAGCCTGACAGCGACGTCCTTGACCGCGCCGACGCCTCCGGGGTCGCCCGAAAGCTGTTCATAAAGGGAAGCCATGCGGCCGGCCCGGCGCAGGGCCTCGCGAGCCGAGGCGGCCGAGACCGCGCCCGTCTGCCGGGCCAGGATGTTCTGGACAGCCGCGTATTCGGCAGCCTCCTCGGCGACCAGGGCCGACGCCCTTTCAGCGGAGACGGGCCGCCGGAGCAGCGACGCCAGACCCCGGAACGCTCGGGTCAGGACCGTTTTCGCCCAGAAGGAGGCCGCGGCCAGGAAGCTCCGGGCTCTGCCGGAACCCGATCCGCGGAGGGACCGGTAGATGATGCCAAAGCCGTTGGCGGCCGTGGGCTCCGCGAGGAACGCGGCATAGGCGTCGCCCTCGGGCGCGAGCGATGCCCGCACCGAAGCCAGCGAGAACGAAAGGGCCAGGTCAGGGACCGGAGTCACGGCGGACCCAGGCAGGATGGCCTCGAAGGTCCGGGTCCTGGAGTCCCTCCGGAACCAGATGCGGTTGGAGAACGCGGGCCGGGCCGCGGAAGCCGAGACCTTGGACACGCCTCCGGAAACGACGACCGCGCCGGACTGGGTCCCGCCAGCCGCGGCCTGCCGGGAGGCGCTGACGCCGGCCCCGGAGAATCCGCCAAAAATACTCTGCACGAAATTCTTAAGGTGGGAGAGATTCCCGACAAGGGGCCGGCCGGGCTTGCCGAGGAGGCTCTCCCAGCGGGAGAAGGACTGCAGGCCCCGGTCCACGCCCTTGGCCGAACCGGCCTGGGCATGAGCCACGGTCTCGTTGGCCAGCTCAGGGAGCGCGGTCTCGGCCTTGCGGTCGGCCGAGGCGAGCACGGCCCTGGCAACGGCCTCAGAGGTCGAGGACGGCAGGGACTCCTTGGCGGTCTCGATGGCGGACCGGTAGAGGCCCGGAGCGTCGTGCGGGGAGGAGGTGTTGGCCACGGACACGGTCCGCCGGATCTTGGTCTCGACCTTGACCATGGCGCCCACGACGGAGCCGAGCTCCGCGGAATCCGCGGACTTATTCGCGGCCTGGCGTGCGCCCTCGAAGATTTTGTTGAGCGCGGTCTCGGCCGCTGCCGAGCCCATGACGCCTCCTTCCTTCGCGGCCTTCTTGAGGTCCGTCACGGTCTCTTCGAGGCCCTCGGCGGCCGGCGCCGCGTCATTCAGGGGGAGCCTGCCTTGGACCGCGCCGGGCATGGCCGAAGCCTGGGGCGCGGCCTTGAACGCCGGCTGGACCTCCGCGCCGGGCCGCCGCACGGACTGCGGAGCCGCGGCGTCGGAAGGGCCTGATGGGAGGCCCGTCGGGACCGCACCCGGAGCGAGCGCGGGGCCGGCATCCGGAGCCCTGTCCTGGTCGAGACGGACCGAGGGGGCCGTATAGCCGTCAACGGAACCCTTGAGCTGGATCGAGGTGGCGCCCGCCTTGTTGAGGCCGCTGGAGACAGAGCCGCCCGCGCCCTGCTGCTGCCCGCCGGGTCCGACGTTAACGGAGGTCTGCCCGGACTGCGCCCTGGGCGCCTCGATGGTCTGGCTGAGCGCGGCCGTCCAGGGAACGGCGGCCAAGGCGAAAGCGAAGAGCGGTCGGTTCATGCCCATGTATTATACCCCCTGCATGAAGGCCCTGCCTGGGCTTTAGGGCCTACGCCGCGGCTGGGCCCTCGTCGCAGGCTCCGTCGGAGCCGTTGTCCCCTTGAGCCTGAACTTCTTCGGCTTGGTGTAGGGGTGCTGAAAATCGAGCAGGTCGATGACCGCGAAGCGGATATAGTAGGCGCCCTCGCGGAGTCCCTCGCGCCG
>JBAZSR010000063.1:0-17594 GCA_041662295.1 Elusimicrobiota bacterium
CCTCCAAAAAGCCCGGAGCGAGGCCAAGACGAGGCCTGCGGGGATGAGCCCGAGAAGACTGCCCATCAGCATGGGCGCCATGTTCCAGGGAGGAGGGTGGCGGGCGTTGCCTCCAAGGAAGCCGTCGAGCCAGAGCGTGGAATGGAGGGAATCCCACGCCCCGGCCATACCGGCGAAGACCGGCCGCGTCAGGCTCGGACCGAACGAGAGGTACTGCCCCCAGACCCGGTAGCCGGGCTCCTGCCACCAGCCTGTCGCGCCCACAGCCTCCCACCCGCCCACGAAGGGACGGCCGAGGAGGAGGAAGTTGCGCAGGTAGAACCAGCCGCAGACCGCCAGGGCCGCCCCCAGGAGACTGCCGGACCTGGCGAGGGTCCCCTTCCAGCCCTCGTCCGTGCTGACGAAATGCCGGGCCAGAGCGGCCCCGATCGCCGGCATGAGGAGCACGGGCGTGACCTTGGCCAGCATGGCGGCTCCCCAGACCGCGCCGAGGACAGCGAAATCAGCCCATGGCCTGCGCCGGTCAGGCTCGAGCACGAACCCCAGGAGCAGAGCAAGAGTCAGGGCCGTGAGCAAGGCCGCAAGAGACTCGTTGCCGGGAGCCTGGGCCATGTAGATGCTCATGGGGCAGAGCCCCGCGACAGCGACAGCGACGGAGCGCAGGCTCGACCGGTCAGGAAAGACCCGGGCCGACATCCGATGCGTCAGCTCGATGATCCCCAGCCCGCAGAGCAGAGGCACGACGCGCAGTCCCGCGGTCAGCCAATGGACGCTCACGGAGCCTGCCAGAAGTCCGTAGATCGGCAGGCTGAGGAGGTAGTAGAGCGGAGGCTGGAAGAACTGAGAGGCCCCTGGAGCTTCCCCGGGGACCGGGAGGCTTCCTCCCTCCAGGATGCGGCGCATGTAGGCGAGGTGCAGGTCCGTGTCGAAGCCCGTGCCTGCCGGGAGCTTTCCCGCGTTGTTGAGCCCGAGGACGGCCCAACCGAGCACGACGATCCACTTGACCGCCCGGTCGTCAAGCCTGCCCCCCGCGGCCATAAACGCCAGGAAGCCCGTAAACGCCAGGATCAGCCAGGGCCACGAGGCCGCCAGAGCCGCGCCGGTGTCCGGATAGGCGAGGACCTCCTTGGGCCAGCGGATGTCGGCCGCAGGCCGCGTCGGCTTCCAAGTCCGGCCATCGAGCGAGGCTTCCCACAGCCAGCCGGTGGAGACCGGCAATCCAAGGCCGCGAACCATCAGGCTGGGAGGACCGTCGCGGTTGGAGACGATGACGAGGAGCTCGTGCTCTCCAGGCTCAAGCCCGCCCTCGCCGCGGATGAGTCCGCCTGATTTCCAGCCCGCCCCGACGGGAGCGGGATGCAGTCGTCTGCCGTCGAGGCCGGCCCGGAAGCCCCTCATGGCGTGGATGGTCACTTCCCAATCGTCGACCCTCCGGTCCAGGAGGAAGCGCCTGCGAAAGCCGGCCTCCGTGGGGCCGAGAGCGTAGACCTGGAGGCTCGGGGATCGGTCGGCCACGACCCAGCGGCAGTCTTGCCGGTCGATGAGGAACGCCGAATCCGGGTTGAGGATCCAGGCCGCCCAGCGCCATGCCAGCCCCGCGACAGCCAGGAGGGCGAGCGCGAGGAGGATCCGGCGCCGGTCCTTGGCCGCGTTCATCATGTCGCAGGGAGCTCCCGTCTATTTAACATGATACCCCCCCTCACTCTCAATCAGGAGCCCGTCAAACAAGATAGAATACGGGCCATGCCCCGAGCCCTCTTCCCGGCCCTGGCCGCGGCCGCCGTAGTCGCGGCGTTCCTGCCGAGCCTCGGCAACGGCTTCGTCAACTTTGACGACGGGTGGTACCTGGTCCTCAACCCGAACTTCAAGGGCTGGACCTGGGAGCACCTCCGCTGGATGTTCACCCCGTGGCCCCGCGGGGGCCATTACGCGCCGCTGACCTGGATGTCCCTCGCCCTGGATTGGAGCCTTTGGGGCATGCGTCCCCTGGGATACCATCTGACGAGCCTGGCCCTGCACGCGGCAGGGGCCGCCGCCTTCTACGCCGTGGCGCGGCGCCTCTTCGAGCGCGTCCGGGCCGACCGGGCGGCGGAGGCGGCGCTCCTGGCCTCGCTCTTCTTCGCGCTCCACCCCCTGCGCGTCGAGTCCGTGGCCTGGGCGTCCGAGCGCCGCGACGTCCTCTCCGGGCTCTTCTACCTCCTGACCCTCCGCTTCTATCTCGATCGGCGGCTTGGGCCGAGCCTGGCGTGCTTCGCAGCGTCCCTGCTCTCCAAAGGCATGGCCATGACCCTGCCGCTCGCCCTGGTCCTGCTCGACTTCTACCCGCTCCGCAGGCTTTCCCTCGCCCCCGAAGCATGGCTCAAGCCGCCGGAGCGCTCGGTCTGGCTGGAGAAGCTCCTCTTCCTGGCACCGGCCGCGGCCATCGCCGGGGTCACGCTCCACCTCCAGGTCGCGTCAGGCTCGGCCTGGGCGCTCGAGAAGATCCCCGTCCTCTGGCGCGCCGGCACCGCTTGCTACGGGCTCATGTTCTACATCGCGAAGACCCTGCTCCCCGTGGGCCTGGCCCCCCTCTACCCCATGCCGCCGGACGCCGCGGCCATGGCCCCGACCTTCGCGCTCTGCGGCCTCGGCGTTGCCGCGGCCACGGGCCTGGCCCTGCTGGCTGCCCGGCAGGGCCGGCCCGCTCTCCTGGCCGTCTGGGCCTTCTACGCCGTGACGCTCGCCCCGGTCTCCGGCCTCGTCCAGATCGGGCCGCAGATCGCCGCGGACCGCTACTCCTACCTCCCCTGCCTGGGGTTCGCGCTCCTCTTCGGCTGGGGCGTGTCCCGGCTGGCGTCCCGGACTTCCCTGATCGTGGGAAGCCTCTGGATCCTCTTCCTGGCGGGCCTCACCTGGAAACAGACCGGAGTCTGGAGGGACGCGGAGACGCTCTGGGCCGCCACTGCCGCGGCCCACCCCAGGCACGCCCAGGCGCGGCTCTTCCTTGGGAACCTGAGGGCGGAGCAGAGCAGGCCGGACGAGGCTGAAGCCCTGTTCCGGAAGGCCCTGGCGCTCGAGCCCGGCTACGGGGCGGCGCACAACAACCTGGCCAACCTGCTCGTGCGCATGGGCCGGGACAGGGAGTCACTGGCCCATTACGGGGCAGCGGCCGAGGCCAGCCCGGGCCACAAGGCCGTCCACTACAACTGGGGGATCGCGCTCATGCGCCTAGGCCGCGGCAGGGAGGCGGCGGAGCATTTCAGGCAGGAGCTCCTTTTGGACCCCGGCCACGAGCCTTCGAGGAGAGCTCTTGGCTCAGCGCTCCTCATGGGGAAGACCCCCAAAAAAAAGAGCCCGCGGGAAGCAAAGCTTCCCGCGGGAGAACATGCGCAAGGGGGGATTTGAACCCCCAAGCCCTTTCGGGCACACGGTCCTGAGCCGTGCGCGTCTGCCAGTTCCGCCACCTGCGCTCATGTCCTGCTCGGAGGCCGCGCCTCCGAGCGGAAGAAATCGAGAGGCGACGCTATGATACAATAATTGGATCGGATGAAGAAAGTCCTCCCTGACAAGATCGTCGTCTCAACCAACCGCAAGGCCTGGCACGAATTCGAAATCCTCAAGGAATACGAGGCCGGCCTCGCGCTCAAGGGAGGGGAGGTCAAGTCCCTCCGCGGGGGCAAGGCCACCCTCGAGGGCTGCTTCGCCAAGGGCCGCGGCGGGGAGCTCTTCCTCGTCAACCTCTACATCGCGCCCTACGCCTTCACCACCACGGACATCCCCGACCCCCGCCGCGACCGCAAGCTCCTCATGCACAAGGAGGAGACCCGCAAGCTCCTCCAGGACCTCCAGGCCAAGAGGCTCGCCCTCGTCCCCCTCGAGCTCTACTTCCTCAAGGGCTGGGCCAAGGTGCGCATCGCGCTCTGCCGGGGCAAGAAGGAATACGACCAGCGCGAGGCGATACGCAAGAAGGAAGAGACGCGCGAGCTTGGAAGGTCCTTCAAGCGCCGGGCCTAAGGCCGTTCCCTACCTACCGGTGCCGGGGATTAAGTTATTTAAGTTGCCCGACGGGCAACTTAAATAACTTAATCCCCGGCACCGAAAGGAAGAAGTGGTGTGAAGGCTAGAACCTTATACCGAACGAGCTCTCCGCGCCGCTCTCCCCGTGCACCAGGATGTAGCCGGCGCTCAGGTAGAGGTAGGGCAGGAGCTTGTTGCTCGTGACCGCGGCGAAGGGCTTGAGCTTCATACCCGCGGTGCAGCGGTACTCGAAGGTGTGCGCGGTCTCGCCGGCCAGCGTAGGATCGAGAGTGGAGGACCGCGCCACCAGGCGCGTCCAGTCGAACCCGGGGCCCGTGTAGAGGACGATGTACTGGTTGCCGGTCGAGGCCACGATGTTGGCCCCGGCGTGGACGCCGGAGAAGTGCTGGTGCACGTAGGCGTGACCGAGCCCGGAGACCAGGAGTTGGAAGGACCAGGGCTTGTCCCCTCCCTTGAAGACGCCCCACCGGAGCCCGCCGCCGGAGACCGTGAGCCCCTCGAAGCTCGCTCCCCGGATGAAGACGTCGAACCTCATGGGAAGGCCCACCTCGGCCTGGACCCACGGCATGCCGAAGGCCTTGACGCCGTTGTCGCGCAGGATCTTGTCCCGCTTATCCGGGGAGAACAGCATGCCCCCCCGGAAGCCCACGTCGAAGCCGGAGAACCCGAGCGAGCGTCCGCTGTGGAAGGACGAGGACCCCAGGATGCCTCCGAGGTCGCGGGCGAAGGGCTTGAGCGAACCCCGGTCCGAGAACTGCTGGAAGCCGCCGAACTGGTCCGCGTGCGCGGGGCCGCAGAGCAGCGCGGCCGCCAGGGTCAAGAGAATCTTCTTCAGCATCGCATCCCTCCTCCGGAAAGAATACCGAACGCCGGCCTGAGCCCCTGAAGGGTGAGGTCCGGCATGATACAATAATCCGGGCCCAGGCCGCGTCCGTAGAGGCCCGCGAACCCGCCGGTCACGACCACCTTCGCCGGCCCCCCTCCCAGCTCCTCCAGGGTCTTCTCGACCATGCCCCGGACCATGCCGAGGCATCCGAAGTAGAGCCCGGCCCGGATACAGCTCTCCGTGTCCGTGCCGATGGCCCGCCTGACCCGGGCCGGCTCCACATAAGGAAGCTTCGCGGTCCGGTCCCGCAGGGCCTCCGCCGCCATGCCCGGGCCCGGCATGATGGACCCGCCGCCGTACGCACCCTCCGCCGTCACGCAGTCCACGGTCACGGCCGTGCCGATGTCCACCACCAGGCTCGGGATTCCCACGAGCTCCCGGGCCGCCAGGGCGTTGACGATCCGGTCCGCCCCGACCTCCCGGGGCGTCCTGACCTTTAGGGTCAGCCCCAGCGGAGAGGACGGGGTCACGCTGAAGACGGGGCAGCCGAAGCTCGCGACCGCGGTCGCGAGCTTCCGGTCCAGGCCGGGGACCACGCTCGCCGTCGCAGCACCGGAGAGCGGCGCGGAGTTCCCGCCGAGACCCACGGCCGCCGCCAGCCGAGCCCCGAGCTCGCGGTCAAGGCCGGAGGCCGTGGCGGTCGGCATGCGCCCCCGGCGGAGGAGCCGGCTCCCGCGGAAGAGCCCGACCGTCACGGAGGTGTTGCCCGCGTCGACGGCGAGGAGAAGCGGCAGGGAAGCCACGGGCCCCGGTCAGAGCGGGATGTTCCCGTGCTTCTTCGGCACCCGCTCGACGGTCTTGCCGCGCAGGAACTGGAGGGCCCGGATGACCTTGGACCGGGTCTCCTTGGCGTCGATGACCTCGTCGATGAAGCCGCGCCGCGCCGCGTCGTAAGGGGAGGCGTACTTCGCGACGTACTCCTCCACCAGCTTCTCGCGCAGGGCGCGGGGATCCGGCGCGGCGGCCAGCTCGGCCTTGTGCAGGATCTCCACGGCCGCGTGCGGGCCCATGACGCCGATCTCGGCGCACGGCCAGGCGAGGTTGATGTCCCCCTTGATGTGCTTGGAGGACATCACGTCGTAGGCGCTCCCGTAGGCCTTGCGCAGGACCACCGCGACCTTGGGCACCGTGGCCTGGCAGTAGGCGTAGAGGAGCTTCGCCGCCCGGCGGATGACCCCGGCGTGCTCCTGGTCCACGCCCGGCCAGTAGCCCGGCACGTCCACCAGGGTGAGCAACGGGATGTTGAACGCGTCGCAGAAGCGCACGAACCGGGCCCCCTTCTCGCTGGCGTCGATGTCGAGCGCTCCCGAGAAGTAGAGCGGGTTGTTGGCCACGATCCCCACGGCCTCGCCGTTCAATCGGATGAAGCCCGTCGCCAGATTGAGGGCGAAGTCCCGGTGGGTCTCCAGGAACTGGTGGTTGTCCGCGAGCTCGAGGATCACGTCGTGGATGTTGTAGGGCTTCTTCGGGTCCATCTCCGCCAGGGTCCCGAGCTGGGGGCTCAGGCGGAACGGGTCGTCGGAGGGCATGACCGGCTTGGGCTTCTCGTCGCAGTTCTGGGGCAGGAACTCGAAGAGCTCCCGGATCTGGCGGAAGCAGTCGTGCTCCGACCCGGCGAGGAAGTGGCAGACGCCCGACTTCGAGCTGTGGACCTTCGCGCCGCCCAGGGCCTCGTTGTCCGTGCTCTCGCCCGTCGCGGCCTTGATGACCTCGGGGCCCGCGATGAAGACGTGGCTGAGGCCCTCCACCATGAAGACGAAGTCCGTCAGGACCGGGCCGTAGGCCGCGCCCCCGACGCACGGGCCGAGGATGGCCGCGATCTGGGGCACGAGGCCGGAGATCTGCACGCTCCGGTGGAAGATCTCGGCGTAGCCCCCGAGGGCCTCCACGCCCTCGTGGATGCGCGCGCCGCTCGAGTCGTAGAGTCCGATGACCGGGACCTTGGCCTTGGCCGCGAGGTCGAGCACGGCGCAGATCTTCCGCGCGTGGGCCAGGCCCATGGTCCCGCCCTGGACCGTGAAGTCCTGGGCGTAGACGCACACCCCCCGGCCGTGGATGCGGCCGAAGCCCGCCACGACCCCGTCCCCGGGCCGCCGCGCCTTGTCCATTCCGAAGGCGTCGCACTTGGACTCCACCAGGAGGCCCACCTCCTCGAAGCTGTCCTCATCCAGGAGGAAGGAGAGCCTCTCCCGGGCGAGCATCTTGCCCTTCTGACGCTGCAGGGAGGCCTTCTCGGGGCCTCCCCCCTCCATCGCCCGCTTGCGGCGCTCGATGAGGTCCTGGGTCTTGGCCGGGACGAGCTGTTTGGGCTTCTTGGTGTCTTCCATGGGCTCCTACCAGACGGATTCGGGCTGCTTCATGAGCTCGGCGAACGCCTCCACGACCTTCGGGTCGTAGGCCTTCCCGGACCCGCTCTGGGCCTCGGCCAGCGCCCGCGGGTAGAGGTCCGGCGGCCGCAGGCCGACCATGCGGATCTCCTCCATGGACTCCACGAGATGCAGGATGCGCGCGCCCACCGGGATGGCGTCCCCCGAGAGCTTGCTGGGGAAGCCCGTCCCGTCGAAGTTCTCGTGGTGGGACTGGATCATGGGCAGGGAGCCCTCGATCATGCGGATGCCCTCGAGCATCTTGACGGACATCGCGGGGTGGAGCTCCTCCGCGGCCTTGATGATCCCGAAGTCCGAGAGCACCGAGGGGTTGTTGAAGGCGACGTAGCCCACGTCGTGCAGGATGCCGGCGTAGTAGAGCATCCGGTACTCGTAGTCGTCGATGCCCAGCAGGCGGCCCATGGCGCACGCGAGCTTGGCCGAGCGCATGGGGTGGCCGGTCATGGCGGGCTTGGAGGTCTCGATGACGGCGCCCATGATCTCCAGCATGTGGGAGAAGAAGTTCTTCTGGTCCGCCATGATCTTGGTGTTCGTGATGGCGACCGACGCCAGCGAGGCCAGGCTCTGCAGGAGCTTCAAGTCCTCGGCCGTGTAGGAGCCCGTCTTCTTGTTGAGGACCTCCACCACGCCCACGACCTCCCCGCGGTACTCCATGTGCACCGCGAGGATCGAGCGCGTCACGAAGCCCGAGGCCTTGTCGAACTTGCCCGCGAAGCGGGGGTCCTTCTGGCAGTCGACGACGATCTCGGGCTTCCTGTTCTGCGCCACCGAGCCGCCGATGCCCGTGCCGATGGGGAGCAGCATGGACTTCAAGGCTCTGGACTTCTCGCCCGAGGCCACCTTGAAGTAGAGGCTCTTCTTGTCGTCGGTCACGAGCATGGTCGAACTCGCCTCGCTGTCGAGGAGCTTCTCCGCCGCGGCCCCGATCTTCATGAGGAGGGAGTCGAGGTCCAGCGTCGAGTTCAGCGTGTTGGCGATCTCGAAGAGCTGGAGCGCCGTCTCGATGTCGTGCGTGTGGGCGGCCCCTGCCGCCGTCTGGGCCTGATCAGTGGTCTCAGCCATGGCTTACTCCTTCTCCTCTTGGCCGCCGAGGACTTCGCGGACCGTGGTGAGGCCGAGTTTGACTTTCTCGAGCCCGTCTTGGACCAGCAGGCGCATGCCCAGCTTGCGCGCCGCGGCGCGCAGGGGGTCGGCGGCCACGGTCTGGAGCATGAATCCTCGCAGCTCCTCCGAGAGGACCATGAGCTCGTGCATGCCCACCCGGCCCTTGTAGCCCGTGTTGTTGCAGAC
Source organism: Elusimicrobiota bacterium (assembly GCA_041662295.1). Lineage (GTDB taxonomy): Bacteria > Elusimicrobiota > Elusimicrobia > UBA1565 > UBA9628 > JACQWX01. Next base: position 8,581 of record JBAZSR010000063.1, read on the forward strand.
CGGGCACCCCTTGGGCGCGAAGAGCTTCGTGCCCGCGGGAAGCTCGACCTGGTTCTCCTCGAAGATCTTCTTCTCCTCGTCCTTGGGCTCGCGCTGTTCCTTACACTCGGGGCAGAGGCGCCGGGAGAGGCGCTGGGCCAGGACGGCCTTGACCGTGGCCACGACCATGAACTCCGGGACGTGCATGTCGACCATGCGCGAGATGGAGGAGGGAGCGTCGTTGGTGTGGATGGTCGAGAACACCAAGTGGCCGGTCATGGCGGCCTCCATGGCGAGGGGGCAGGTCTCCCGGTCGCGGATTTCGCCGACCATGATCACGTCCGGGTCCAAGCGCAGGAAGGAGCGCAGGGCCGTGGCGAAGTCGAACTTCTTGTCCTCGCCGAGCTTCAAGTCCGGGTTGACCGGGACCTGCACGATGCCGTCGAGGTTGTACTCGACCGGGTTCTCGGCGGTGATGATCTTGATGTCCGGCCGGTTGACGTAGTTCAGCGCGGCGTAGAGGGTCGTGGATTTGCCCGAGCCCGTCGGGCCGCACACCACCACCAGCCCGAAGTTCTTCTTGCCTCCGATGCCCTTGAGCAGGCCGAGGAAGGTGTTGAGGGTGTCGGGGAGGAAGCCCATCTTGTTGATGTCGACCTGGACGGACCGGCGGTCGAGTATGCGCATGACGCACGACTCGCCATAGACCGTGGGCACCATCTCGACGCGGAACTCCAGCGGGTTGCCCTGGTTCAAGACCTGGATGCGTCCCGACTGCGGGATGCGCCGCTCCGTGATGTTCATCGAGTTCGTCATGATCTTGAGCTTCGCGGCCAGGGCGAACCGGTAGGGCCAGGGGATGGAGAAGGGGCCGGCCCGGAGCATGCCGTCCACGCGGAAGCGCAGGACGACCTTGGAGTTCTTGCCCGTGGGGTCCTCCATGGGCTCGATGTGGATGTCCGAGGCCTTCATCTTGATGGCCGCCAGGATGATGGCGTTGACCATCTTCTCGACCTCGGGGGCCGAGGCGTCGACCTTGGTGATGTCGTCGACCTTGCGCGACTCCTTGACGACCTCCAGGCCCGCCGCGCCCTGGTCCGGGGTGTAGTTATCGAGGAAGCTCTTGCCCGAGGCCTCCTCGTCCTGCTTGATCTTCGACATCAGGGCGCCGCCGCCCTTGCCGTAGGCCGCGTCGATGTTGGAGACGATGTCCATCGGCAGGGCGAGGAAGGGCTTGATCTCCATGCCCGTGCGGGTCTGGAGGTCCTCGGTGACGAACATGTCGAGGGGGTTGGCCATGGCGACCGAGAGCGAGCTCTCGCCCTTCTCGAAGGGGAGCACCAGGGAGCGCCGGGCCACGGACTCGGGGATGATCTTGACCGTGTCGCCGTCGACCTCCATGTTGACGATGTCCACGACCTCGACCTTCCACTCCTCGGAGAGCAGCGCGAGCATGGCCTCCTTGGTCATGAGGTCCTTCTCGAGGAGCACCGTCTGGATCGGCTTGTTGGAGGTGTTGGCCTCGGCCTCGGCCTGCGCGAGCTTGTCGTCGTCGACAGGCTTGCGCTCGGTGAGGATCTCCATCACCGTCTTGTGTCGCTGGACGCCTTTGACTGCCATGGCTTCTCCCTGGGCCGCGCCCCCGCATTCCGACCGGAGGTCCGGCCCCGTAGATTATGTCATTTCTTACTAAAATAATCCTCGGTCGTTCAATATCAGCGGAAGCCGGGACAGCGTCAGCGGCCGCCGGAGCCCGGACTGCGGAACTCCACGCGATCGTTGACCGAGACCGAGCCCTTGAGCGACCCTCCCGGAAGCTCGAGCACGCTGTGGCTGTCGACGAGCCCAGGCAGCCAGGGGGCGAGCCTCCAGGGACCGAGGTCCTCGGACACCTTCACGACCTTCAGGCGCTCGTCGAGGAAGAGGACGTCGATGGAAAAGCGCATGAAGAAGGTGTGGATCTGGGGGCACGGGATGATCCAGAGCCCCTCCCCCTCCGGCAGGGAGTCGCGCCCCAACAGGCCCCTCATCCGGTCCCGGAGGGACTCGGCCTTGGCTACCCTGGCCGCGACCAGCCTGCCGCGGGTGGCGTTGAAAGCCTGAAGGAGACCTAGGGGAGAGCCGCCGCCCTCCAGAGGTCCGTGACCGGTCACGGGCCGCCTACCGCACCACGGTCAGCCGGCCCACGGCCCCGCCCTTGTCCGTGGTCACGACGAAGGTGTAGACGCCGGAGGCCACCTTCCGACCAGCGGTATTCGTGCCGTCCCAGGACGTGACGGTCATCTCCTTCACGAGGCGGCCGCCGGAGTCGTAGACCTTGACAACCGTATCTCTACCCTGGACCGAGACAGGAATCGTCAGTGTGACCTGGCCATCCGAGGTCGGCCGGAATGGATTTGGGAATGCAATGGCCTTCTGGTCCCCCTCGAAATCGACCAACGTCCCACGAGCAGCAAGCCGGAGGGCCCGAAAGGCATTGAGACGACCTGCCCCCCCTATCTCCGCCGATACCCCGATGTTGTCCGCTGCAAGCCGTAAAGTCTGCTTGACCTGGTCCGCAGTGTAGAGGGACCTCGCTGACCAGACCAGGGCTGAGGTGCCCGCCTCAATGGGCGCAGCGAAGGAAGTCCCCGAGGCGGTGCCGTAACTGTTACCGATGCTCGAGGTAAGAACATTGACCCCTGGGGCCACGATGCCGCTGGCGGCCATAGCCGTACCGCGCGAGGAGAAGGAAGCGACCGTGTTGGCCTGGTCAGTCGCGCCCACAGGCATGACCCCTGTGCAGTTCGCCGGGGACATGACAGCGTCCCCGTCGTTGCCGGCCGAGGCCACGAGCAGGAGCCCGGCGTTGACCGCGTTGGTCACCGCGACCTGCAGCGCCGCGGGGCAGGTCACGGCGTCTCCGATGCTCATGTTCACCACGACCTTGCCGATGCCTGCGGTGCCGTGCAGGGTCTGGGCATGGGCGATGGCATTGACCACAGACGGGACCGAAGTGGCGCATCCTGATGCCTGACAGCCGCCCGCGGCCTCCAGACAGTCGGCATCTCGAAAGACTTTTAGCGAAATCAGGCCCGCGCCCCAGGACATGCCCGCGATTCCCATGCCATTGTCCGTCGAAGCTGCGGCCAAGCCTGCCACCCGGGTCGCGTGGTTGCACGCCGGCGTCGACGGCTGATTCGCGGATTGAGCTCCGCCAGCGTTTGGATTAAAGAACTGGCTCGTGCCCACAAGCTTGCCGCTCAGGTCGCCGTGCGCGGCCTCGATGCCTGTGTCGATGACCGCCACCGTGACATTGGCGGTACCGCCTGTCTCGAACTGCCAAGCACTCGGCGCGTTGACCTGCAGGTGCGCCCACTGCGAGGAGAAATAAGGGTCGTTGGGGGTCCGGTTGACCCGGAGAACGTGACTGGGCTCGACCAGTTCTGCGCCCGGAAGAGTCCTGGCCCATGCCATGCCCTCGGAGACCTTCATGCCCGGCGGCAGGTCGATGAGGGTCCAACCCGTGCCAGCGACCTCGCCGCGGTCCATCGCGCCCTTGGCAGCCATAACGGCGGAGCGCTCCGCCTTGACGTCAGCAGGGGACTTGCCTTCAGCCGGCGCGCCTGCTCCCGCCTCCCCCGCTCCCGGCGCGCCTGCGCCTGACCCGCCTGCTCCTGCGTCGCCGACTGGCGAGGTCGAGAACCGCACCAGCACCTGGCCTGCGACCACCTCCATGGGCTTGCCCCCAGCCACGCGAGGCAAGGTCTCGATGGGAATGGCCCGGCAAAGGCCGGGAAATGCCAATACCGCAAGGCATGCAGCGAAGACGTCGACTTGTCGGAAGAAAAGTCTTTTCATTATATATGTTTATTGACATTTTACTGCCAGCGCTGGCAGTAAAATCCTAAAAAATCATTCAAGTACCAATACAATTTTGTTCTTAAGTCGACGCTTTTTCATGCACCGGCAAACCCGCCGCTGCTGACTGCACCGGCAAACCCGCCGCTGCTGACTGCACCGGCAAACCCGCCGCTGCTGACCGCACCAGCAAAGCCGCCGCTGCTGCCCGCACCAGCAAAGCCGCCGCTGCTGCCCGCACCGGCAAAGCCGCCGCTGCTGCCCGCACCAGCAAAGCCGCCGCTGCTGCCCGCACCGGCAAACCCGCCGCTGCTGACCGCACCGGCAAACCCGCCGCTGCTGACTGCACCGGCAAAGTCGGCATGATCGCATGCAACGGCAAAGTCAACAATCTCACAAACACCGGCCGATCCGCTCCAACCAGCAGACAGAACTTTCACAAGCATCGGCAGGATCTTGCCAGCCAGCAGACAAGTTCCAAATCAGACCGCGCTGCCTCATGCCGAAACGCCGTTCTCCTTGCGGATGATCGCCACGAGACCGTGGATGTCCTCGAGCACGAACTCGGCGCCGGAGTCCTTGGTCCCGTGGGTGTCGCCGTACTTGGCCCAGGCCGTGCGGATGCCGAGCCGCTTTGCGCCCGCGATGTCGCGCTCCGCCCAGTCGCCCACCATGACGGTCTCCGCGGGCTTGGAGCCGAGGAGCTCGAGCGCCTTGCGAAACGGCGCCGGCGCGGGCTTGCGCGCGCCCGCGTCCTCGGCCGTGACCACGACCCCGAAGAAGTGGTGCAGGCCCAGGCCCACCACCCTCAGCCACGCCTCGAGACGCGGGGCGTCGGAAAGGGCGCCCATCTTGATGCCCATGCGCGTGAGCTCGATCAAGGTCATCTCCACGCGGGGGTAAAGGGTCATGGAGCCGGTCTTGGCGCGGCGGTAGCCGAGGATGCCGGCCGCGAGGATCTTGTAGTCGATGCGGCCGAGCTCCTTCAGCAGGACCTTGTCGAGGATGCGCTGGTCCTCGACCCCGTCCTTCCAGTAGATCTCGAAGACCTTCTCGACCATCGCGGACTTCTCCGTCTGGAGGCCCGCGCCGATCATGGCGTCCACGGCGGAATCCACCGCCGCGCGCTTGGTGCGCATGAAGTCGGTGAGGGTGTTGTCGACGTCGAAGATGACGGTCTTGATCACTGTTATCGGACCCAGGTCACGGATCGGATCACTATTGCTGAAAGCAGGCCGCGGACTGGATCTATTCCTTGACGCGCTCCACGTACTGGCAGGTCCGGGTGTCGACCCGGATCTTGTCGCCCTCCTTCATGAAGAGCGGGACGTTGATCTCCAGGCCCGTGTCGAGGGTCGCAGGCTTGACCATGTTCGAGACCGAGTCGCCCTTGACGCCCGGCACGGTCGAGACCACGGTCAGGACCACGTTGGCCGGCAGCTCGATGGAGGCCAGGACCCCGTTGATGTAGACCCCGAGGACCTGCATGTTCTCCTTGAGGAAGCGCGCCTGCTCGCCGAGCTTCGCCTTGGGGAAATTCACCTGCTCGTAGGTCTCGACGTCCATGAACACGGCGTTCTCGCCCTCGTCATAGATGTAGGTCTTCTCCCGCCGGTTGACGGGGATCTCCTTGAACTTGGTGCCCGAGGAGTAGGACCGCTCCACCACGCCGCCGGTGGCGAGGTTCCGGAGGGTGGCGCGATAGACGGCCGCCGCCTGGGACTTGCGATGGTGCTGGGCGTGCAGGACCTCCAGCCACTCCCCCGCGTCCTCGATGACGATTCCCGGCTTCAATTCCGCTGTCGTGATCATTTGTTACAATCCCCTCATGCCCGAACTTGCGGCGTCTTCCGGCCTCTCGGCCGGGGTCCGGGACGCCGTGGTCCTCTGGGTCGGCAGGGTCGGGGACCTCCTCGTCTCGACCCCCGTCCTGCGCTCCCTGCGTCGGACCTTCCCCGGCGCCCGGGTCCTTCTCGTCGTCGGCGAGTCCTGCGGCGACGCGGCCCGGCTCATCCCGTTCGTCGACGAAATCGCCCTCTACCCGCGCCTCTCCCGGCCGCTGGCGGCCGTCGGCCTGGCCGCGGACCTGCTCGGCCGGCGACGGGACCTCCTCATCGACCTCAACCCGTCCTTCTCCAAGACCTCCGCGATCCTGGCCCTGCTCGCCCGGGCCCGGGAGAAGCTCTCCTTCCGCAAGGGCCGCATGGACTCGGCCTTCACGCGCCAAGTCCCACCCGCCGGCGAGGACGAGCACATGCTCGATCGCTACCGGCGCCTCGCCGAAGCCTTCGGCGGCGTCTTCGAGGACCGGCTCGAAATCTCCCTCCGGCCGGAGCACGAAGATGCCGCCGGCCGGCTCCTCATGAAGGCCGGAGTCAGACCCGACAAGCGCAACGTCCTCATCCACCCCGGCAACTTCAAGAAATACGACCACCGGTGGCCGGAGGAGAAGTTCGCGGCCCTGACCGCCCGACTGCTCAAAGAACCAGACGTCCGTCCCGTCTTCCTCGCGGGCCCGGGCGAGGAAGCCCGGGTCCGGGGCATCATCGCCCCCTTCGGCGAGGCCGTCCCGATCATCGTCCCCGGCCCCATCGGCGTCACCGCCGCCGTGACCAAGGAGTTCGACCTGGCCGTGGTCAACGCGACCGGCACGCTGCACCTTGCGGCCGCGGTCAACACCCCGACCTTTGGGTTCTACTCCGGCTACGCCGGCAAGGTCTGGAAGCCCCGTGGCCCCGGACACGGCGGCCTGGTCTCCACGACCTGGACCTCCTGCCGGGACATCGCGGTGGACGACGCCTTCGCCGCGCTCCGGGCCGACCTCGACCAGCTCAAGCCGAAGGGCTGATGATCTCCGGCCGCCGCCCGAACCCGGACCATGGCGACGGGCGATTATACTAAATAGGCTCTGGGATATGGTAAGATGCCGTTGTGGGCCCAAAGGCCTAGGCCGGCATGGGCCCACGGACCCTGACGCGGGCCGGCCCAAGGACCCACACTAACCAGACATGAACACGGTCAACGCCGAGACCCTGCTCCTGGTCGACGACGACGAGGAGTTCCTCCAATACCAACGCGCGGCCTTGAATCCCCTGGGCTGCCAGATCGTCTCCGCGGCCACGGGCGCGGCCGCCTGCAAGCTCGTCGCGGAGCGCCATTTCTGCCTCGTCCTCGCGGACCTGCGCCTGCCCGACATGTCGGGCCTCGACGTCATCGAGACCGCCCGCATCGCGGACCCCGCCACGGTCGGCGTCATCGTCACGGCCCACGGCTCCGTGGACTCGGCCCTCGAGGCCCTGCGCGAGGGCGTCTACGACTACGTCAACAAGCCCGTCCATCCCGAGGCCATGCTCGCCGCGGCCCGCCGGGGGCTCGAGCACTACCGGCTCAACAAGGCCCTGCTCCAGAAGACCCGCCAGATCGAGGAGGTCCAGCGCCAGCTCGAGGCCAAGACCCAGCTCATCCAGGACGCCTCGCACGAGCTCAAGAACCCCCTCACCGTGGTCTACGGCTACAGCACCTTCCTCCTGCGGCAGAAGACCGAGGACCAGGACCCCGAGGAGCTGCGCCGCAACCTCGAGTCCATCAACAGGAACGCGGAGCGCCTCTCGGACCTGCTCGAGGAGCTCCTGGAGGCCACGCGCCTCTCCCAGAACAAGGTCGAGCTCGAGCGCGCGGACCTCTCCGCCAAGCGGCTCGCCCGAGAGGCCTTCGAGAACGCGAGGTTCGAGGCCGACAAGCGCGGCATCGGGCTCAAGCTCGAGGTCCCGGAGGACGACTTCGAGGTCTCGGCCGACAACGGGCGGGTCCACCAGATCCTCGCGAACCTCGTCGGCAACGCCATGAAGTTCACCCCGTCGGGAGGGTCCGTGACCATCGCCCTCTCCCTGGAGGACGCCGCGGCCCGCTTCCAGGTGCGCGACACCGGCAAGGGCATCTCCCCCGCGGGCCTGGCGCACGTCTTCGACCGGTTCTATCAGGAGGACGCCGACCGCCAGCAGAACAAGGGCCTGGGCCTGGGCCTCAACATCTGCCGTTCGCTCGTGGAGCTCCACGGCGGCCGCATCTGGGCCGAGTCCGCGCCGGGCGCGGGCGCGGCCTTCTCCTTCACCATCCCGCTTTCGGAAGCCAGCCGTCCGGCTGAGTTCTTCGAGACCGCCCCCGGGGGCCGAGAGCCCCTGCCCCAAGGAGGACGCACATGACGCTAGCCGTCTCGCTGTTCCTGTCCCTTGCCGCCGTTTCCCACGCCGCCCCCGCCCTTCCGGGCTTCGAGGCCAGCCTGACCGGCCTTCGCGACCACGTCATGGCCTTCAAGGCCGTGCAAGCCCAGTCCCGGCTCTCCGGCTCCGCCGCCGAGCTCGAGAGGCTCGCCTCGGACACCCGGAGCATGCAGTGGACCGCCTCGCGCGCCAAGTCCGACATGTCGGACCTGCGCCGCCGCGCCCAGCGCTACACGCCCCCAAAACCCGGCCAGCACGACAACGACCCCTTCTTCGCGAGCGACCTCCGCCGCATGGTCTGGACCCTCAGGGATCTGCAGTGGAGCGTCCAGCGGCTCAGCAACGACGCGGATCGCTTCGCCATGAACGCGGGCCCGGCCCCGGACCTCATCGGGTCCGCCCGCCGGTTCGCGGACTCCTTCAACTGGACCGAGAGCGAGATCGGCTGGCTGGCCAACGAGGCCCGCTGGGCCGAGTGGGACATCCGGCGCGCCGGCTTCTCCATGGAGGCGTGGGACGTCTCCCGCTACTCCTCGGACGCGGACCGCGACATCCGCGACGCCCACCGCCGCGCCGACGAGATCGTGCGGAAGGTCTCCCAGCCCGTGCCCGAGCCGCCGGCTCCTGCACCGGCGCCTGCTCCCGCACCGGCCCGGTAAGACGGAGCCTCGTAAGACCAGAACCCGGCCATTTAGACCAGCCCAGCAGGATCGAGCCTGCCTCAAGTCCTGGCCAGCCGCCTGCGGGATCCGTCCCGCGGGCGGCGTCCATTTCAGGGGGCCATCCCACGCACCAACCCCCGCCTCCGCTCTGCCCGCTCCTGGTCCCCGCTGGCCCGGCCTATCTCCACTGCGGACTTATCCCCAAACATCGCGCAAGAGGTACTGACAAATAAATTTGGTTGATAATTCGACCCTCGGTGGGGATATTTCTCGTCGAGGGCAGGGTCTGGCGCCGTTGTCATTTCGCGTGTAC